>CAIYZJ010000105.1 GCA_903930675.1 uncultured Hyphomicrobiales bacterium | reverse complement strand
TCGACGCCCGTATCGAAACCACGCTCGAGGCGATCCACCGCCGCCCCGCTGCCTTCCCCGAAGTGCTGCTGACATCGAGCCGTTCGGGAGATGGCATGGCCGATCTGCGCGCCAATATCGCCAAATTGCTGCAAGAGCGCGGCGAACCCCTTCCTGCCGTTTGATCCGGAGCACGACATGAGCGCGCTGACCGCCCGCCTTTTGGCCTTTGTCGCCTGCTTGCTTGGTGCTTTCGGCGTTGCACTGGCCGCGGCAGCCAGCCATATCGCGCCGGGCAAATCCCTTGATTCTGCGGCCACCCTTGCGATGGTCACCGCCCCTGCGGTGCTGGCCATGCTGGCAATGACCCGCACCGGCCTGATCCGCCCCAAAACGGGCCTGTTCTGTGCCGTTTCGGCTTGGGTGGGTGCCTGGCTGTTCAGCGGTTCGATTGCGCTCAGGGCTTTTGCCCCGATGAGCGATTGGGCGATTGTCCACTCGCTGGCCGCGATCCCGATGCTGGCTCCGATCGGCGGCACCGTGCTGATCGGCGCATGGGTGCTGGCCGCTTTGGCAGCCTTGTTCAAATAAAACCGTCGGGCGCAAAGCCATCATCCGCTATAATCCCCCTGAAACAGTTGTGTTTCTTGTCTTTTTCGGCTAACACACGCTCACGCTCGGCAGACACCCTTGGAGGCGCGGGCGCAATTCGTGAAAGCAGTCATGGCAAGCCCCGTTCCGGGCCCAGATGAGCTGTTGTTATTAAAAGGAAAAAACCGATGTCATCTGCAACAAAGCAGCTTCAGGCTTCGGCGCGTGCACAAGGCGGCAAGGGGGCCGCTCGTGCAGTCCGTCGCGCCGGTCGCATTCCAGCCGTGATTTACGGCGGTGGCGAAGCACCCCAGCCGATCTCGCTTGATTACAATCAGGCCCAGAAATTGATTTTCGCTGGTCACTTCCTGACCACGCTGTTCGAAATCGATCTCGACGGCCACAAGATCCGCGTCATTCCGCGTGATTACCAGATGGATCCCGTCAAGGATCTACCCATGCATGTCGATTTCCTGCGTCTGAAGGCAGGCCAGAAAATCCGTGTGGAAGTGCCCGTTCATGTCATCAATCAGGATGCCTCCCCCGGCGTCAAGCGCGGCGGTGCGATCAACATTGTCGAGCATTCCGTGCTGATGATGGTGCCACCCGATGCGATCCCGACCTCGCTGGATGTCGATCTGACCGGAGTGGACATCAACAATTCGATCCATATCTCGACCATCAAGCTGCCGGAAGGCTGCCTGCCTGTCGTCAAGTCCGATTTCACGCTGGTGACTGTGGTCGCTTCCGCGGGCATGAAGGACGAGCCTACTCCTGCAGCAGCCGCTGCGGCCGCAAAACCTGCCGGCAAGAAGTAAGCTCACAAGCGTTTGCACTCCTAAAGCGCGCTGCGGGTTGTCCTGTGGCGCGTTTTTTTATTCATCCACCGATCAGGGCAAGAAGACGCGATGCAGCTGTTTGTCGGGCTGGGCAATCCCGGTTCCCAATATGCGGGCAACCGCCACAATATCGGCTTTATGGCGATGGACCAGCTCGCACGGCACTATCGTGCGCCGCCGTGGAAGAAGAAATTTTCGGGTCTGGCCACCGAGGTCACGCTCGGCACCGACCGTGCCGTGTTGCTCAAGCCCGAAACCTTCATGAATCTGTCGGGCCAGTCGGTCAACGAGGCGATCCGCTTTTTCAAAATCGCGCTCGGTGACGTCGTGGTGTTCCATGACGAGCTGGATCTGGAACCGGGCGTCGTGCGCGTCAAAACCGGCGGCGGCAATGCGGGCCATAACGGCTTGCGCTCGATCAGCGGCATTTGCGGCAATGATTACCGCCGCGTCAGGATCGGCATCGGCCATCCGGGCGACAAATCGCTGGTGCATGGCTGGGTGTTGAGCAATTTCGCCAAAGACGAGCATCAGGGCGTCGACGATCTGTGCCGCGCGCTGAGTGACAATGCGCCGCTGCTGATCGACAAAGCGGATGCGGACTATCAAGGCAAGGTCAATGCCGCGATGGGCTGACAGGCCAATCGCGCGCAACCAACCAAAACTTGCCTTTTGCGGCAATCGCCAGCAAAAGGATCACAACCGGACAGACAGTTCAAACAACGATAAAGGCGAGTGTCATGGGATTTAAATGCGGTATTGTCGGACTGCCCAATGTTGGCAAGTCCACCTTGTTCAATGCGCTGACCCAGACAGCAGCCGCACAAGCGGCCAATTACCCGTTCTGCACCATCGAGCCGAATGTCGGCGATGTGGCGGTTCCCGATCCGCGTCTGGACCAGCTGGTGGCCATCGCCGGTTCCAAAGAGATTATCCCTACCCGCATCACCTTTGTCGATATCGCAGGCATCGTGCGCGGTGCCTCCAAGGGTGAAGGCTTGGGCAACCAGTTTCTCGCCAATATCCGCGAGGTCGATGCCATCGCCCATGTGGTGCGTTGCTTCGAGGACGGCGACATCACCCATGTCGAAGGCAAGATCGACCCGCTCGCCGATATCGAGACCATCGAGACCGAATTGATGCTGGCCGATCTCGACAGCCTCGAAAAGCGCCTCAATGCGCTCGAAAAGAAAGCCAAGACCGGCGACAAGGACGCCAAGGAACAGCTCGATCTGATCCAGCGCTGCCTGTCCTTGCTACAAGAGGGCAAGCCTGCCCGTCTGGTCGAGCGCAAGACCGAGGAAGAACGCAATTTCCTGATGCTGAATTTGCTAACCTCCAAGCCTGTCCTCTATGTCTGCAATGTCGAGGAAGCCTCGGCCCATGACGGCAACGGCTTTTCGGCCCGCGTGATGGACCACGCCAAGAAGGAAGGCGCGCGCGCCGTGGTCGTGTCTGCCCAGATCGAAAGCGAAATCGCGATTATGGCGCTCGAAGACCAGAAAGACTATCTCGATGCCGTCGGCCTCGACGAGCCGGGTCTGAACCGCGTGATCCGTGCCGGTTATGAATTGCTCGATCTGGTGACCTATTTCACCGTCGGCCCGAAAGAGGCGCGCGCCTGGACCATCGTGCAGGGCACCAAAGCCCCCGCCGCCGCCGGTGTCATCCATACCGACTTTGAAAAGGGCTTTATCCGCTCCGAAACCATCTCCTATGCCGACTACGTCGCCCACAAGGGCGAAGCGGGCGCGCGCGAGGCCGGAAAATTCAGGCTCGAAGGAAAAGAATATATTGTTGCAGACGGGGATGTGCTTCACTTCCGCTTCAACAATTGATCCCGACAGGAGCAGCAGGCCATGCCGCGTCTGACCTTTGAGGATTTCAAGCCCGGAACGGCCATGACCTATGGCCGCTATGCCGTGACATTGGATGAAATCCGCGCTTATGCATCCGAATATGATCCCCAACCCATGCATCTTGATGCCGTGGCGGCACAAAGAAGCCTGCTGGGCGGCCTTGCCGCTTCCGGCTGGCACAGTTGCTGTATGATGATGCGGATGCTGACTGACAGCTTCCTGATCAACACCTCGTGCATGGGCGCGCCCGGTGTGGACGAGGTGCGCTGGTTGAAACCGGTCTATCCGGGCGATGTGCTGACGGTGCGCCACACGGTGCTGTCATCGAAAGTCTCGCAATCCAAGCCCGACCGCGGCTTTGTGTCCTTCCATTTCGAGATGCTCAATCAAAATGGCGATGTGGTGCTCGACCAGCGCAATGCCATCATGTTCGGCCTGCGCGATCACGGGGGGCAGGCATGACCGCGTTTTACGAGGACATCGAAATCGGCAGCGAGGAGCTTTATGGTTCCTTCACCTTCACCGAAGAGCACATTATCCGCTTTGCAACCGCTTTTGATCCGCAGGCCTTCCATCTCGATCACGTGGCCGCCAAAGCCTCGCATTTCGGCGCGCTGTGCGCTTCGGGCTGGCACACCGCCTCGATCTGGATGAAGCTCTATGTGCAACATCACCAGAAATTGCAGGCGGCGGCCCAACAGCGCGGCGAAGCCAGCGCCGAATTGGGGCCGGGTCTGGGGTTCAAAAACCTCAAATGGATCAAACCCGTCTATGTCGGCGACCGTTTGAGCTATGGCTCGAAAATCACCGCCAAACGCATCTCCGAACACCGCCCGCGCTGGGGTGTCGTGTCGTCCGACAATTGGGCCGTCAACCAGAACGGCGTGACCGTATTCGAATTTTCCGCCACCGTGATGCGCGAAAGACGGCCCTGAGGCCCGACAAAAAACGGCTCCCGAAGGAGCCGTTTCCGTCTTGCAAAAAGCCTTAGGGGCTTATGGCATCAACTGGCCGCCATTCACTTCCATCACCTGACCGATCATATAGCCCGAGAGCTTGTCGGAGGCGAGGAACAGGAAGGCGCCGACGCATTCATGCGCTTCGGCCAGATAGCCCATCGGCACGGTCGCCCGCATGGCTTCCATCTGGGCGGCATTGGAATAACGCTCGTGGAACGGGGTGGTGATCACGCCCGGAGCCACAGCATTGACGCGGATCTTGTCGGCCCACAATTCCTTGGACATGCCGCGCGTCCATGTCGAGACGAAGCCTTTCGAGGCTGCATAAAGCACCGCGCCGCCGCCGCCGCCGTTGCGGGCGGCAATCGAGGTGGTGTTGATGATGTTGCCGCCGCCCTGCTTGCGCATGATCGGGGCGACTTCACGGGTGAAGGCCATCACGGACCAGGCGTTCAGATCCATCACCATGTCATATTGTTCGTCGGTCAATTCTGCCAAAGGCTTGCGGCCCAGCATGCCGCCGGCATTGTTGATCAGCACGTCGATCCGGCCAAAGGCCTTCACGGTGGCTTCGACAATCTTTTTGGGCTGGCTGCGGTCGATCACATCGCCTTTGACCATCTGTGCCACGCCGCCCTTGGCGGTGATGGCATCGACAACCGCTTTGGCATCGGCTTCGCTGGCATTGTAATGCACCATGACCTTTGCGCCATTGGCCGCAAATTCCTTGGCGACTTCCGCACCGATCCCGGTCGAACCACCGGTGACCAGCACCACTTTGCCCTTCAGATCTTCAATCATCTCGTCTCTCCCTGCGTTACCGGCTTGATTGCCAAAAACCTATCGGGTCAGACTTTAGAATGAAAACCGCCGACTGACACCATCCAAAAAAGCATCAGTGCCCATCGAAAGCCATGAGGCTCAGGACCGGCACGCCGAGCGCGCGCACTTTGGCGGCTCCGCCGAGATCGGGCAGATCGATCACAAACACCGCCGCCACCACTTCGGCCCCCAATTGTTGCAGCAATTGCACTGCGGCCGTGGCTGTGCCGCCGGTGGCAATCAGATCATCCACCAGAATCACCCGCTCGCCTTTGACCAACGCATCTTCGTGGATTTCCATCTCGTCGATGCCGTATTCAAGCGAATAGGCAATCGACACGGTGGTATGCGGCAATTTGCCCTTCTTGCGGAT
>CAIYZJ010000104.1 GCA_903930675.1 uncultured Hyphomicrobiales bacterium | reverse complement strand
CTTGTCACCTATCGGATGGTCGAACGTCTGGTGCGCGAGAAACTGTCGGGATATGCGGGGCTTTCAGCCTATCAATTCAGGATCTGTCTGGAACGGCCGGGTTTTGATCCCTCGGCCCATGCGGATGAGGCCAAGGACAATCTGGTGCTGCAATCGCCCATCATGCCCTGTCAAACAGTGGGGGCTTGAATGGTCATGTCGCTTGGTATGGCTGCCCGCAGTGTCGAAATCCTGTGCGGGCTCAGCCTGATCATCCAGACGCTCGAATTTCTCAATCTGCGCGAGGCTTTGGGCCCGCAAGGCGTCTGGACCTATGCAATCGGCCGCGATGATCTGGCCCATGCCTCGCAGCCTGTTCAAAATCTGTTCGCCTTTCTGGTGCGCGAGGATGTCTGGCTGCTGCATCTGGTGCTCAGACTGCTGGCAGCCCTTGTCTTGATCATTGACGGCGCATCGCTGCCGCTGGTCGGGTTCTTGTTTGCGGGCACTCTGGTCATTCTGATCCGCTGGCGCGGTGCGTTCAACGGCGGCAGTGATTTCATGACGATTGTGGTGTTGTCGGGCCTGTTGATCGCCATGCTTGTCGGCGCGTCGGGAGATTCAGAGCTCGGCTGGCGGGCCGGAATGATCTATATCGCCATCCACGCGGCCTCGTCCTATTTCATCTCGGGCGGGATCAAGCTGCTCAATCCCGAATGGCGGTCGGGCGAGGCGCTGGCTTTGTTTCTCGACGGGGGCATTTACGGCCCGCTGTCGCGGTTGAGCCTTTATTGGTTGCGGCCGGTGGCCATGCTGTGCTCATGGGCCTTTATTGTTTGGGAATGTCTGGTGCCGCTGGCATTTTTTGATGCGGAACTGGCCGTGATCTATTGCGCGGTTGCGGGACTGTTCCATTTTCTGGTGTTTTGGTATTTCGGGCTCAACCGCTTTGTCTTTGCGTGGCTGGCGAGCTTTCCGGCCATTATTTACGTGGCAAGCCAGCTCAATTGAGCGGATTGTTCAACGCGGGTTTGCCTTTGACGGTCAAAGCCATGCGGCGGGCGGCCTTGAACAGCGGATAGAGAATTCTGCTCACACCCGATCGTGACAAAACGGCATGGTTGAGACGGTTGAACAGCGTGCTGTCGGACGACAGACGGGCCAAAGCCGCCACCGCTTCCGATCCGTAAAACGCATTGTTGCCGATCAGAGCCAGCATGCCCTGATCCAGATCATAACCGTTTTGCCATGCCGTGATCACGGCGGGATGGGTGGTGCGGGCATCGACCAGCTCGACACCGCCCGCAACCTCCGCCAACCGCAAGCGGCGGACATAATCCTGACAGAGCGGACATTCGCCGTCGAAGATAATTGTGATCATTATTCAATCCCTGGTTGTTTTTTGGGCGCAAACCATTCTGAAATCCTCTGAAAAAACCGCAAAAGCGGATTGCTCCCTTTTCAAAAATAGGGCATCACTATGGTCAATAGTATAACAATTACGGGGGGATTTTCCATGACATCCGCGTTTTCTCTTTCTGCCGGCTTTCAGCGCGTTGCTTTCGCCGCCGTTGCCGGTCTTATGGCTGTCGGCGCACAGGCCCAGAGCCTGCCTGCGGGTTATCCTGCCGATTATCAGGCATTGATTGATGCTGCCAAAAAGGAAGGGGTGGTGACCGTCTACGCCACCACCGATTCCAAGGCCGCAGCCCCGCTGATCAAGGATTTCGAGAGCCTTTACGGGATTAAAATCGAATATAACGATATCAATTCCACCGAGCTTTATAACCGCCTGATTGCGGAATCAGCCGCAGGCACCGGCACTGCCGACGTTTCCTGGTCGTCGGCTCCCGATTTGCAGGTCAAACTGGCTGCCGATGGTTTGGCACTGGCCTATGCCTCGCCGGAAATTCCGTTTTTGCCGAAATGGGCCGTGATGGAAAACATGGCCTATGGCACCACCTATGAGCCGATGGCGATCATCTACAACAAATCGCAAGTGCCTGCCGAGGATGTGCCGCAAACCCACAAGGATCTTGCCAAGCTGCTGTCGACCAAGGCTGCGGCTTACAAGGGCAAAATCACCGCCTATGATCCCGAACGCTCCGGCGTCGGCTTCTTGATGATGAACCGCGATGTGAAGGCCGATCCGGCCAGCTGGGATCTGTTCAAGGCAATGGGTGCGGCCGATATCAAGGTCTATACCAGTGCCGGCGCGATGATCGAAAAGGTCGGTTCGGGCGAGCATTCGATTGCCTATAATATCTTCGCGTCCTACGGGTTGTTGTCGATCAAGAAAAACCCCAATCTCGTGATGGTCTGGCCCAAGGATTACACCTTGATTGCCACTCGCGTGGCTTTCATCCCCTCTAAGGCCAAGCATCCTGCGGCAGGCAAGCTGTTCCTTGATTATCTGCTGTCCAAGCGCGGGCAGTCGATCATTGCCAAGGGCGAATTGTTCTCCATCCGCGGCGATGTCGAAGGCAAGGAAACGGCCAAGGCTGTCGATGATCTGCTCGGCGACAAGGCCCGCCCCATTCCGGTCAGCCGCGAATTGCTTGAAACCCTCGAGCAGTCCAAGCGTCTGGAATTCCTGAATCAATGGCAAGCGGCCATTAAAAAATGAGCAGTGCAGTCGCTGGCACTTCCGCCCGTAGGGTCGTGATTTCGATCACGGCCCTGTTTGTTCTGGCCCCCATTCTTCTGATCACCTATCAGAGCTTTCTGACTGCGCCGTTTTTCGATCCCAAGGCGCAGTTGTCGTTGTGGGCGTATGAATTTGTGTTCAATGAGCCAGATTTTTGGCGGGCTCTCGGGACAACAGCCATGCTGGCTGTGGGGATGACAGCGATTTCAGTGCCCTTGGGGGCTTTGCTGGCCTTTCTGATGACACGGACCGATATGCCCGGCCGCGGTGGATTCGAACCTTTGCTGCTTGTGCCGATTTTTCTGTCGCCGATTGTGCTGGCTTTCGGCTATGTGGTGACCATCGGTCCGGTCGGCTTTATCACCGTGTGGTGGAAACAGTATTTCGGGAACCCGTTCTGGGATATTTATTCGTTCACCTCGCTTGTGGTGATTGCGGGCCTGACCCATGCGCCCCATGTCTACCTCTATGCGTCCGCCGCTTTGCGTTCGTTGCCGGGCGATCTGGAAGAGGCGGCACGGGTAACAGGAGCCAAGCCCGGTCGGGTCGCGATGGACGTGTCCTTGCCGATGATCACGCCTGCTTTGCTGTTTTCGGGCGTGCTGATTCTCTTTCTCGGTTTCGAAGTGTTCGGCCTGCCGCTGATCCTCGGTGATCCTCAAGGCCTGCTGGTGCTGTCGACCTATCTCTACAAGCTCACCAACAAGCTGGGTGTGCCGTCTTATCAATTGATGGCGGTGGTCGTGATGGTGATTATTGCCGTGGCGCTGCCGCTGGTGTTTGTGCAACGCCTGCTGTTGCGAACTGCCCAGCGCTTTATCGCGGTGCGCGGCAAGGGGTCCCGAACCAATCTTGTGGCGTTGCGGGCATGGCGCTGGCCGGCATTCCTGCTGATTGCAGGATGGTTTGCGGGCACCGTGATGCTGCCGATGACGGGACTGGTGCTGCGCTCTTTCGTGTCGAGTTGGGGCTTGGGCATTAATGTCCTCGATGTGCTGACGCTTGATAACTATATCGAATTGTTCGACGATTCCGAAGTGGTCAGCGCCATTGTCAATTCTGTGGGGATTGCCACCATAGGCGGTGCCTTGTCTATCGGCTGTTACACGATGATCGCTTTGGCCCAGCATCGCTGGCCTTCGGCATGGGTGCGGTTTGCCGATTATATCGTGATGCTGCCGCGCGCCATGCCCGGCATTGTTGCGGGTCTGGCGATTTTCTGGGTCTTTCTGTTTACCAAGCCGCTGGCCCCTTTGCGGACCACGCTGCTTGCCGTGTGGGTGGCCTATACGCTGGTTTGGCTGGCCTATGGCCTGCGGCTGGTCCAAAGTGCTCTGTTGCAGGTTGCGCCCGAGCTTGAGGAGGCCGCACGCGTAACCGGTGCTGGCCTGGGACGGGCGATGCGTGATGTCACTATTCCGCTGATCAAGCACGGCATGCTGGCAGCATGGCTGCTGATCATGCTGATCTTTGTGCGTGAATATTCAACCGCTGTTTATCTGTTGGGTCCGGGAACCGAAGTGATCGGCTCGCTGGTGGTGTCGCGCTGGGGCAGCGGGGCTGTCGATATTGTGACCTGCCTGTCGTGCATCAATGTGGCTTTGATTTCATTGGGATTGATGGTGACCCTTCGCTTGGGAGTGAAATTACATGGCTGATCTTGCCGTCGACAATCTGCGCATCCGTTTGGGTGGCAACGAGATTCTCAAAGGCGTTTCGCTGACCCTGCGTCGCGGTGAAGTGGCGGCTTTGCTGGGGCCTTCGGGCTCTGGCAAAACCACCTTGCTGCGGGCCGTGGCGGGGCTTGAACAGCCCTATACCGGCACGATCACGGTGGGTGGCACGACGGTGTTTGACGGGGCGGCAGGCATCAACCAGCCGACAGAGGCGCGCGGCCTCGGCTTCGTATTCCAGTCCTATGCGCTGTGGCCGCATCGTACGGTGGCCGAAAACGTCGCCTATAGCCTCAAAATCAGGGGCGTTGCGGCCGATGTCCAGCGCGATACGGTGCAAAAATCGCTCGACAGCCTCGGTCTTGGCAAGCTCGGTCACAGGTTCCCGCATGAATTGTCTGGCGGCCAGCAACAGCGCGTGGCGATTGCGCGTGCGCTGGTCTATGGCCCGACGGTGGTACTGCTTGACGAGCCCTTGTCCAATCTCGATGCCAAATTGCGCGAGGAGGCGCGGGCCTTCCTGAAGGAACTGATCGAGCGCGAAAATCTTGCCGCTCTGATGGTCACCCATGACCAGTCCGAAGCGCTGGCCATTGCCAACCGCATCCTGCTGCTCAACGGCGGCGTGGTCGAACAGGCCGGTACGCCGCAAGACATGTACAACGCACCCGAGACGCTGTTTGTCGCCGAATTCATGGGCTCCAACAACCATATCGAAGGCAAGATCATGGGTATGAGCGATGGTCGGGCCTCGATCCGCATCGGTGATTTTCTCCTTGACGGCCAGGCCCGTTGCGCGCCCGAAAAGGTCGGGCAGGCAGGGTCTGCGGTGATCCGTCTTGAAGGTGTGCATGTGGCCGAAGGGTCCAATGGCGGCCAGAACCATGTCAAACTCGATCTGGTGACATCGATGTTTCTTGGGCATACATGGGAACATCTGTTCCGTGGTCCGGGCATGACAATCCGGACCCATCACGATGGCCCCTTGAGCTCTGGCGCGCATTGGTTACACTTGCCAGCCGATCGCGTGTGGATTTTCTGATCCTTTCCCCGCGTTTCTTTGGCAGGGCGAAGCAGGCAGCGGGAATAGCGTCAGCATGAAGGCAATTATTATTGGTGGCGGCATCGGCGGTTTGACTGCTGCTTTGATGCTTCACAAGCGTGGTATCGAGGCAGTTGTATTCGAACAGGCGCCGGAAGTGCGCGAGGTGGGTGTCGGTATCAACACCCTGCCGCATGCCATTGCAGAATTAACGGAGCTGGGCCTTTTGCCCGTGCTCGATTCTGTCGCCATCCGCACGCATGAGCTGGTCTATATGAACCGCTTCGGACAAACCGTGTGGCGCGAGCCGCGGGGGATGCATGCGGGATTCAAAGTACCGCAATTTTCCATCCATCGCGGCCGCTTGCAAAAATTGCTTTATGATGCCGTGGTCGAACGGCTGGGCGAGGATGCGGTGCGCTCGGGCCGCCGGTTGCTCGGTTTTATCGAGGACGAAGGCGGTGTCACCGCCCATTTCGCAGATTCCCGTTGGGGCGAGCAGGGCGAATCCATGCGCGGTGATGTGCTGATCGGTGCGGACGGCATCCATTCGCTGGTCCGCGAGCATTTTTATCCCGATCAGGGCCCGCCGTCCTGGAACGGCATCAAGATGTGGCGTGGCGCGATTGACTGGCCCGTTTTCCTTGATGGCGAAAGCATGATTATTGCCGGTGGCATGCAGGCTAAACTGGTGCTCTATCCGATTGCCGAAGGCCGTAAGCCCAATACCCGCCTGACCAATTGGGTGGTCAATGTCCGCATCGGTGACCCTGCCAAGCCGCCGCAGCGCGAAACATGGTCGCGCAATGGCCGTTTCGAGGATGTTTTGCCGTTTGCCCGTCGCTTCAGCGTGCCCGGCGTCGATATCATCTCCATGATCAAGCAAACCCCGGCCTTCTGGGAATATCCGATGTGCGACCGCGATCCGCTGCCGCGCTGGACGCACGGGCGTGTGACGCTGATGGGGGATGCGGCGCATCCGATGTATCCGGTCGGCTCCAATGGTGCCAGTCAGGCTATTCTCGATGCCCGCGCGCTGGCCGATGCGCTGGCGCAAGCCGAACATCCCCGCCACGGTCTGGCGGTTTACGAGGCCGACCGCCTGCCTAAAACCGCAGAAATCAGCACGCTCAACCGGCTTGGCGGTCCCGAACGGGTGATCGACGCGGTCGAAGCGCTGGCCCCCAACGGGTTCGATGATGTCGAGCGCGTGCTGTCCTACACGCGGCGCGAGGCGATTGTAAAATCCTATGCCGGCAAAGCCGGATTTTCGCTGGCACAAGTCAATAAACTCTGAGCCATTTGGTGCTTGTCCCCTTTCCCCTTCTAAATGTGGATTGGGTTCACGCAGCATGCGTGCTATCAGAGGCTATAATCGCGTTGTGAAAAGGATTGTTGTGATGCTTCGTCGTTCTATGTTGGCCGCTGTGGCCTTGATGGGTCTGTCGCAGGCCGCCTTGGCTGAATGTGTGATCAAGGAAAAGGTTGAATTCAACCCCGCCAACAATGATTCCTTGACCATCAAGGTTGTCATGGAAAAGCAGAACCGCTTTTGCGATTTTTCGTATGACCATCTCGAAAAGCTCACTATCGACCGTTGGGAAATCATGACCAAGCCGCTCAATGGCAGTTTGGCGTTCATTCCTAAAAAGAAGTTCAGATATGAGCGCGCCAAAGGATGGGTGGGCCAAGAAAACATCGTGTTCAAGGTCTGCACCCAGCTCGCCTCAGGCGAGGGCTGCTCGACTCTGACCTATGATATCAAAGCAGAATAAGGCACTTACGGCTGCCGTTTGGCCGGATCACACCGCATGACCGGCCCGTTATTGCTGACCGATCTCGGCTCTGTCCAGCAATAGCCCTGTTGTCTGCCCAACTCGCGGGCCAAAGCCCGCCTGCTGCAATTCTCCTGTGACGCGCGGTCTGCGCTTGCAGGGTTGCACGGTACGTTGCCCTGCTGCAACCGTCCGATCAGGGCGCGTTGCTCTACTGTCTGTGATGTTGATTCTTGGGTAAAACCAATGACTGTGAGCAGCACAAGAAATGTGATGATCCGCATCAGAAGGGGGCCCGCATTTCGAAACATTCGAGTGTGCGCACACATTCCTGCCGCTTCATCACGCATTTCTGGAAACGGTCGGCATCGCGGTTGAGCACATTGCAAAAGCCTGTCATGTAATCGCGGCATGTTTGGTGGTCGATTTGGCCGTTTTCAACCGCCGTCGCTCGCGAACGGGCCTGTTGCTTGTCGTCAGAGGTTGTATTGTTGCTCAGATAGCTCTGGTAGCGCTTGCGCTTGAGCTTGAGCACATCAAGCCCGCGTGGTGTAAAATCATACAGGTTGAGCACGGGCAGTTCCTGCTCGGCATTTTTGGTGGTGGTGTCGATGACCGCCATGCAATAGGCGGCTTTGAGGTAATTCTGGTAATCGGTTTCCCCCCGCGCCGCGCTTGCAAAGGCAAGCCCGATCAGCCCCAGCACAACTACGCGCGCAAAGTGTTTCAGCATGGTGCCTCGCTCAAGCCGCTGGTCATCATCATTCCTATAGGGCGGCTTCGATCCTAGAATACTATCATAAATTGTGTTATGCGATGGTTTCAACAGACCGTTTTTTGCGGGATGAGCCGGAAAAAAGGTCCAGCGTGTGATGCTGCGTAAAATTGGCTGGTTGCATGTCTGGTTTATTGCCACCATCGGCTTGTGGTCGTGGGGCGTTTATTATTATCAATCGCGCATTTCCGATGTGCCCGTTTGCTTCAAACTGGTGCGTTTGAATGTCGATAATACCTTGCTGGTGCACCTCAAGCCCGCCGAACGCACAAAGCTGATTGCTGTCTGGCAGGAGGCCAAAAAGCAGCAATGTATCGACAAGGTTTCTCCCGTTGTTTCCGTGCTGCAAACGGGACTTGAAACCGGCCATATCACTGAAATCATCGTCGAACCTTCGGGTGAGGACATCCCGCCGCAATTGGTATGGCAAATCATCTGGACCAAGGACTGGACCCGCCAGATGGTGCTGGACAAAGTCGAGAGCAATACCCGCTCGATCAGGATGTTCATGAATCACAATACATTTATCCTGTTCATTGGTTCACCCTTTTTATTGGCTGTCGCAATGGCTATGCTGAAAGCCTTGTTGGATAGATTGCGTGTATCCTTGAAAGCCTAATTGTTCGTCCCCACAATCAAAGGGTCATTCATGAAGCCGATCGAGACAATAACCGAACTGGAAACTTTTTACGGCACGCCGTCGCCTGCCTCGCTGGTCAAGGAGACAGACCATCTGGTCCCCGTTTACCGCCGGTTGATCGAGGCCTCGCCCTTTGTCGCGCTGGCGACAGTCGGGACGGGCGGGCTTGATTGTTCGCCGCGCGGTGACAAAGCGGGCGAATTGTTGCGGATTGTCGACGATCGCACCGTGATGCTGCCTGACCGGCGCGGCAATAACCGCATTGATTCCCTGCGCAATATTGTGGCTGATCCGCGTGTTGCGCTGCTGTTTCTGATTCCGGGGTCGGGCACCACTTTGCGGGTCAATGGCCGCGCCATCGTGACGGCTGATCCCGCTCTCTGCCAGTCCTTTGCCGTGGAGGGCAAACCGCCGCGCAGCGTGATCGTGATCACGGTTGAAAAGGTCTATTTCCAATGCTCGCGCGCCGTGATCCGGTCTGATCTGTGGAATCCCGATCAGTATCCGGCGACTGCCGGTCTGCCGACTGCGGGCCAGATCCTGGCTGCCTTGAGCGATGATCCGGCAGGTGGTGCCGATTATGACCGCCAATGGCCGGAACGCGCCAAAGCCAGCCTTTGGTAAGCGCGCTCACGGGCTTTGGCTTGCTCCTTTTTTGCCTTATGATGGTCCGATGATGGATAATGCCTCACCCTTTATGGAAGCTCTGGCGCTGATCATGCGTCTTGACCCTGTATTCTTGGGGATCGTGGCCCTGTCTCTGCGTGTGACCTTGACGGCGGTGTGTCTGGCTGCGCTGATCGGCCTGCCTTTGGGGGCTTTGCTGGCGGTGTCGCGTTTTCCTGGTCGGTCGGTGGCGATTGTTGCTATCAATGCGCTGATGGGCCTGCCGCCGGTGGTGGTGGGGTTGACGTTTTTTCTGTTGTTGTCGCGTTCCGGCCCCTTGGGCGGGTTCGGCCTTTTGTTCAGCCCTTCGGCAATGATCATTGCACAGGCCTCGCTGGTGCTGCCGATTGTGATCGCTTTGACCCGTCAGACGATTGAAGACCTGTGGGCCAATTACCGTGAATATCTGCAATCCATCGGGATGGGGCCGAAGCAGGCGATCATGACACTGTTGTGGGATGCCCGTTTTTCTTTGGCAACAGCCCTGCTGGCAGGCTTCGGCCGTGCGACGGCCGAAGTGGGGGCCGTGCTGATTGTGGGGGGCAATATTGCCGGTGTCACGCGGATGATGACTACCGCGATTGCGTT
>CAIYZJ010000103.1 GCA_903930675.1 uncultured Hyphomicrobiales bacterium | reverse complement strand
CCTGAGTTTATTTCCACCCATTCCAACACCCCAGGAGGTCATACAAAGATTGAACTTGCAATAACATACGGATAGACTAAAAACTCTCACAAGCATTGGATCAACATTTAACGCAGGTCAAATTCATCGTTGGCATGAACGACATCGGCGAGATTTATTTTTTGTCGACGCTGATGAAAATACTGGCCGAAATCGCACCGGGCATTTCTCTTTTAACGATCAGGACAACTGGGGTCAATCTGGCCGAAGATATGGAGGCCGGCCGAATTGATCTGGCCATAGGTTGGTTGCCACATCTGAAATCTGGATTTTTTCAGCGCCGTCTGTTTGTACAGGAGCATGTCTGCATGTTCAGGCGCGGCCATCCGCTGGACAAGAAGTCGGCCCTCACAAAAGCAGAGTTTGAAGCGGCCGATCACGTTGTTGTGTCTGCGTCGGGAACCGGCCATGCCAGTGTTGATGGCTCGATTGAAAAACTAGGTGTCACGCGCAGGGCAGTGTTGACGGTTCCGCATTTTGTCGCAGTCGGTCATATTCTGGCCACGACGGATATGATTGCAACGGTGCCGGAGAGATTGGCCCGCCATTGCGTCGAACCCTTCAATCTTCGGTATGTGCGCTTGCCTCTCAAATTGCCCGAGATCGGCGTCAACATGTTCTGGCATTCACGGTTTCATAAAGACCCGGGAAACCAGTGGTTTCGAAGCTTGGTGTTTGATCGCTTCAGCGATTGAGAAATGTGACGGCCAAGGAGCGGGGGTCAGGTCTTGCAAAACCACATCATCGGACACTTGTGCGGCCGTGTTGTTTTGCAAGACCTGACCCCCGCGCGCATTGATTACATGCTCTTCCAATCGCCTGTTTTTTCGAAGGCGTTGCCTACTCGGTAGACGGTTGCTTCGTCAAAATGCTTACCAACTAACATCATGCCAATCGGTAAACCATCCACGAGTCCGCAGGGTACGGTCAGGGCGGGATGATGGGAGATATCAAACGGGCAGGTGTTGCCGATCTGCTCGAGTGCACGCGCGAAGTATTCTTCGCGACTAGCGTCAGCCGGCGGCAGCTTGGTGGCTTTCATCGGCATGGTCGGCATGAGCAGTACATCGTATTTAGCCAGCGCCGCATCATAGGCAGCGGTGAGGCGACGAGTAATGTTGATCGCCTTGCCGTAGTAATGACTGCCATGATATTTCTTGATGTAGGTACCTAAGACCGTTAATACTTTTGTGGTCTCGGAGAGCTCGTTGGCACGTAACTGCCAGCCATGCAATTTATCGATCAGGCCTGTCACATACAGGTCCGGCCGCGAGAGGCCATAGCCATCGCCATACATCATGGTCTGCGCAATACCTTCCACACCAATCGGCGTCCACAGCGCAGGTCCGATCAAGTGCTCGGGAATGGAAATCTCTTCGACGATGGCACCAAGCTTGGTGAATGCCTCTGCCGCTTTTCTGACTTTGGCATCGGACGCGGCTTCGGATTCAGGACGATCAAAGCCTTCTTTGACGATGCCGATGCGCAGACCTTTTACACCAGCGTCCAACAGCTTGGTGTAGTTCAGCTCGGGTGGCGCACCGTACTGCCGCGGATCGTAGCCGTCATGCCCGGCAATGACTTCGAGCATCATCGCGTTGTCAGCGACTGTCTTGGTCATTGGGCCGGTATGGTCAACAAAAATTTCAATCGGCATGATGCCGGTGTAGGGCACGAGCCCGTGGGTGGCTTTCATGCCGACGATGCCGGACCAGGAAGCCGGCATGCGGATTGAACCGCCCTGATCGCCGCCAATGCCAAGATCTGCCTCGCCAAGGGCGACTGCTACGGCGGTGCCCGACGAGGAACCACCGGCGGAATAGCCCATTTTCATGGGGTTGTGAACCGCACCTTTGGCGCCGGTGTGACTGCCCGCTGAGATGCAGTAGGACTCGCAGTGGGTCTTGCCGATGATCTCAGCGCCGGCGTCGAGCAACCGGGTGACGACGGTCGCGTCGATGTTGGGAACATAGCCTTCGAGGATGGAGTTGCCATTCATCATGGGCACGCCCGCGACCATGACGTTATCTTTGACGGCGACACGCTTGCCAAGCAGGCGACCACTTGACGCGCCTTTGATCGAGGTTTTG
>CAIYZJ010000102.1 GCA_903930675.1 uncultured Hyphomicrobiales bacterium | reverse complement strand
GCTGGAATTCAGGGGCTTATTTGCCTGCCATCATGATCAGTTGCAAATAGCAGATGCGGCGGCGGAAGGTGCGTTCGGCATTGCACTCATATATCACCAGACGCGGGCGATCCCGATGCGGGCGGTCGACCTTGAGGTCGATTTCCTCTGGCAGCAGAATACCGAGATGGCGCAAGGCGCGATGGGGGTTTTCATCGAGTTGCCCCATCAAAGTCGGGTCGATCCAGCACCGCGCAAGCACCGCACCGAGATAGTCGACGATCCGCTCGCGCACATTATGGGCATTGATCACGAATTCGATGGGCGGATCATTGCTGATATTCTCGTTGACAGGCGATGGCCCCGCAGGTTTTTCGGTCTGGGGAGCCCCTTGATAGGCGCGGTCCTCATGACGAATGGCTGGAAGCCCGGCCGATGAAACCAGCGCTGGCAGTTGATGTCTGTATTCCGCTTCACTCATTGCCACGCCCTTTCAAATCCGAGATTGAAAATTCACCATTGGAATTATGACTTGAAGGCAGATCCCAATATTAAAATCTCGAATCATGGTCTTTTAGGGGCGCAAATCTGCGCCCCTAAATTATTTAGCCTCAATCGGCATCAGGCTTTGACAGGCGATCCCGCTGCCAGCTTGTTTGCTAAGGCGGCATCGCGTGACAGGCTGTCGGCCAGATGGGACAAAAGCTGGGTCTTTTCTTCGGTTGTGAAGCTTTCCAGCTGGACCAACATGGTCTTGATCTCAGATTTCAGCGGCGGCGGCGGCGGCGGCGCAGCCGCCAATTCGACCAGATTGGCCTCATAACGCTCAAGTGCCTTGTCCTCGATAAGCTGTTCAACTTGACCGGCAATGCCCATGCTTTTGGCGCGGCGTTCCATTATCCGGCGCTCTGCAACAGTAATAACACCATCTGCTGCGTGCTCTTCGGCGAGTTTAATCAACTCATTCTTTTGATTGCGAATTTTTTCAGAGAAGCCCGAGGCCAGCATACCGGTTGGCAAAGCCACTAGAACCACACCGATAATGGCGGCTGCGGAGGCGAAGAACTGCCCCAACGCTGTCACCGGATAATAATCCCCGTAACCGACCGAGGTCAGAGTGATGATCGACCAATACATCGCCTCGGGTATAGAGTTGAACTTGTCGGGCTGGGCTTCATGCTCGAGGATGTAGATCGCGCTGGACGCAAACAGCGAGATCAGCAACGACACGAACAAGGCCGCCGACAACACCGGCAATTCATCACGGACCACCGAGATCAGCGTCTGCATGGCGCTCGAATAGCGGGTCAGCTTCAAAATCCGCAACAGACGCATCACACGCAAGAAGCGCAAATCTATGTTAAAGAAGAAAGTGAGATAGAACGGCAGGATCGACATCAGATCAATCAGGGACAGAATGGTTGTACCGTAACGCACCCGCCCTGCAATCCGCTCTTTATATTCCGGATTTTCGGTGATGCTATACATACGCAGAACATATTCCACGGTGAACACAAAGACCGAGAACATATCGAACAGATGGAATTCCCAAACCAGCAAATCGTGGATCGGTTGAACTGATTCCAGCACCACCGCAGTCACCGACAAACCGATCAGCACCACCAGCACAGTATCGATGACACCTTGCAAGTCGCCTGAATAATCGTCCTCGTTGAGGAGCGAATAAATCTTCTGCTTGACCGTCCGCCCCTGATTTAGTTCACGGAATTGCTGGATTTTCGGCACGATGAAGCGCACGAGTTTGAGCACCCTCAGCAAACGCAGCAACCGCAGGAAGCGAAGATCTATTTCAATCAGGAAGGACAGATAGAACGGAACGATCACGAATAAATCGACCAATGCCATTGGTGTCACGGCATAACGCAGACGTTTCAGCTTGAAGTTCTGATAGGCCTCTGATTCAGGGATGCAATAGAGGCGGACAAGATATTCGAGGGTGAAGAAATAAACCGAGAACTTATCGAAAAATTCCAATTCATTTTTAAACCTAACATTCACCGCCTCGATATGTTCCAGACCGATGGCGCAGACGCTAAGAATGATGAGGGTCACGATGAACTTGTCGATCAGAGCCGTCAAGGGCGGAGAATCGTGGGCCTCGAACATCAATCGATAGACTTTCCGACGGAAAGTCACCGGAGTGTCGGATGAAGCCGGCACAGCATCCATATGGTGATGTTCACTCATAGCTTTCCCCTCAAACAACAAAAAACTCTTCGACAATTCGAATGGACCAATCGCAACATGCGACAATCCAAAACTCTTGCCTATCAAAACACGAAGACACAGGCATAATCAACTTCCAGTCAAGTGTATTTGCCGCATGCCCAAAATACCGTGCTAATAACGGTTCAAACTGGCTCTTTCTTTAGCGCGTCAGACAATGTATTTTGTCGGAAGACGAATATGTTCCGTCACAGGTTGATGTTTGTGTTGAATTGGTGTGTGTCGAGTGGATGGTTGTGTAGAGTTGAAGTGCCCGGCGCATCTTGAAGTGCCCGGCACATCGCGGGAGCGGTGAATGAAGTTTGCGTTGAAATTCAGCATGCCAAAATGGGAGCGCCCCAAGCAGGAGGCGCCCTATATTTCGAATCCGCTGATCAATGAACTCGAAAAAGTCGATTTTGCCAGCCTGACGACCGAGCGCAGACAGGATGTTCTGCGTCGCCTCAAACTGGCCTGCGCCGCCATTGCGGAGGACCGCCGCCACCAGCCCGCCATTTTGAGCGACAGGATCCGGCTGCAAAAAATGTGGCAGGATTATTTCAAAATCGCCCAGACCACGCCCGCCGGTGACAATCTGGGGGAAAGCCTGTCGATATCACGCTATTCCGAACAGGAAGAAGAAAAACCGCGCGCACTCGGTGCCGTGATGACCATGCAGGAAGAATTGGTAGCCGCTGCCAATTTCAAGATTGATCTGGGTGGTCTCGACGTCAATGATATGGATGATATGGACGATTTCAGCCTGTCATCCATTCCGCGCGTTGCCCCTGCCCCGCCGCCACCCGTTCATGCGTCCGCACCACATGCCGCTGCCGCCCAACTTGCTGCCAGCCGTAACGCCGCCACGCGACAAGGGGCCACAGAAGCGTCCAAAGCCGGGGCTGCAACTGCTGCTGATGAGGAAATGGCCGAACAGATGGCCAAGATCAAAGCGGTTGCGCCTATGGCCCTGCCGCAGATGGCATTTCCATCCGACCCTGTACAAGAACAGGTCGCCGTTTCTGTCGGGCCAGACGCTGCCTTCAGCATCGAAGTGATCGACAGCGAGGCCGAAGCAGAGCCACAAGACACAGCGCAGCCCCTCTCCCCCGAGAATGAATTGGCCGAACAAATGGCCAGGATCAGAGCAGTGGCACCGATGGCTTTGCCGCCGATGGCGTTTCCGTCCGAACCGGGTCCGGAACAGGTCGCTCCCGCACCTGAAACCGAAACCGCGTTCACCATCGGGATCAGCGATGAGCCCGAGACTGCCGACAGTACAGAAGCGGTCCATGACCATGTCGGGGAGCTGGCCGAACAGATGGCCAGAATCAAGACTGTAGCCCCGATGGCCCTGCCGCCGATGCCCCATCCTGCCGACAGAGCCGTCGAGCCGGCCGATACGACGCCCGAACTGTCTATCGTCGCCCCCATGTCGGGTGATCACCCCGAAACGCCGCAGATCATCGGGGAAGATACGCTTCATATCCATGACAGCCACCTTCAAGACGGCCATCCTGAAGAGACCGCACCTGTTGCCGCAACGATTGATGCGGAAGCGGTCGAGGCCGAGACGATCACAGTGGTCAAAGCGACGGGGCAAGCCGATGATACGGGCTTCAGGCCTCTGACCATTGCCGTTGTCGAGGCTGAACCTGCACCGTTGGACGCGGGGGAAGAAGAGGTGATTGACGTTGAGATCGTCGAGGCCGAGACTGTCGAGTCGGAGATCGTGGAATCAGAGATCATCGGGCAGGAGATCGTCGCGCACGAGATCGTCGCGCACGAGATCGTGGAGCACGAGATCGTGACTGCCGTGGCTGAAGAAAGCCCCTTAGCCGCCGAAATGAATGTGGTTGATCAAGTTGCCGCCGAGCCTGAAGGGGCCGTGCCAGTGCAGCCGGCAGATATGGCGTCTGTTGCCGTCATCGTTCCGGTCGAACCGGATAAACCAACCGAAGCAAAGCCCAAAAGATCACGCAAAGCCAGTGCCTTGGCCACTTTGCGGTCGATGCTGTCATCGACCCAAGCCGAAAAGCCGGCGCAGGATGATGCACCCGCAACTGCAATCGACCCTGATGCTGCACCAACACAGACCAACGGGACCGAGGCCGTTCCGCAGCAAGAGACTGCAATCGAGGCACCTGTCGAGGCCCCATTGCCGCCCAAAGAGCGCGAGGTCAGCGCAACACCCAGCACCAAGGAATGGGTCAATATCAAGCTGTTGCGTCCCAGCGTGATCCGCGGTTTGCCCCTGCCCGATCAGGTCATCACCATCGTGCCCTATACAGAAGCCAAGCGTCTGGAAGAAAACGGCAGCGCGATCATTCTCACCAAGCCGAGAACGCCGCGCAGCTCGTCCTGATCTGTCCGATCCTGCTCCCGCACGGGGTAAACCGTTGTTTTTGTTGCTCTGAAGGTCACGCCTATGCTTGCTGAGGCCCTCGAATGGCTGGTGACACCGGCATCAAGCCTTGCGCGTCGCTCGGGCCTGCTGGCCGGGCAGATTGCGATCCGGCACAGGGCGTCGCGTTGCCGGAGCCTGTGGCACGGACACTTGCAGGCGACCCGCCGTTATATCACATCCCAAGTTGCCGCCCTCACGCCGCATCCGCAACAAGTCATCGTGCTGGGCAGCGGCCATCTCAACGATATCGATCTCGATGCCCTGCTGGAGCTGGCCGATCATTTCGTATTGGTCGATATTGTCCATCCGCTGGAGGTGCGCTGGCGGTCCTTTCGGGCGGGTGGACGCATCGAGCTGCTCGAGGCCGATCTGAGCGGCTCGCTGGAGAATGCCTTGGCGGGCGGCAAAACCCTGTTACCCGTCGATGAGGCCATACGGAGCCGGATCATGTCCGCCGATTGCGTGATATCGGTCAATATTCTTTCGCAATTACCGGTTGGCGCGCATGATCTTTGGGCCAAATCGGGCTGCAGCGAGGCCGAGATCGAACACCTGTCCCACACCATCATCAAAGCGCATCTGGAATTGCTGCACCAGTCGCAGCACGGGCTGTTGATCAGCGATCAGGTGGCACGGCTGCGCGGGCTTGATGACAAGGGCAACTCCATCACAGGCGCATGGCAGGATTTATTGTTCGGTTTCGCCCTCGCCAAAGGGGACGAGGAATGGATCTGGCAAATAGCCTCGCATGCTGAGCGCGGAGACGGCTATGAGGAAGAACGCAAAGTGGTGGCCTTGAGGCTCGCCACACGCTTTGAAGACTGAAGCAGCTCGTTTGAAAAGATCCAGGGTGGTTTTCCATGTGAAACAGCCCTTATTGCCGCAATGGATTGGCCAAGGCCCTTCGAAGTCGCGGCAACCCATTTCAGTTGTGATTTGAGACAACTGTTATCAAGAGATGTGGCAAGAGATGTGAATTGTCACACCCCCGGCCGAAGAACCGGATTGAAACCCGATAAATTTAAGCATTATGCAACTTAAAAGCACTTCATATCCGTTTCTCAACCTTTGTTTTTCGGTTGAAAAGAGTTATAGGTGAAATTCGTAATTTGAGTCTGCCGCCCTTCTGTCTGCTGCGATGTTGCGCGTGCCTGATGGTGGCAATGGTGATTTGGCAATCGTGTTGGACATGTTTGCGTCGAGCGCAAGTTGTACAGTGGTTTTTGTAACGGAGTGAGCTGATGGCTGGGCTAATCAACTGGCTTGATTTCCGCAAGACCGTGCGTTTGCCGGATACAGGCAATCCGCGTGATCAGGTCATCCTGCCTGATAGCGTGGTTGAACAACAGTCCCGCGAAGCGTCGGAGCTTGGCAATTCGCACCAGAACATCATCAACCAGTTCCAGCGGCTCGACGATGTGCTGTCGCAGTTCGAGAACGTCCGCGACTTTGTCGGCAAGGCCCGTGGCTCGCTAGACGATATTTTTGCCGATCACCGCGAACACCGCGCCGAAAATCTGGCCTTGCGCTCGATCATCGAACAGACAACTCAGTCACTGACCCAATCACGCGAGCAGGAAACCCAGCTGCGCATCCGTATTTCCGCGCTGGAAATCGACCTGTCGGGTCTGGGCGAGGAATTGTCCAACCGCGAAGTGATGATCCGCGGCAATCAGGAAGAAATTTCGCTTCTCAAGGCGCATACGTCCAAGCAGACCCAGCGCCTCAACGAGCTGGAAAAGCAAGTCGACGAGAAGAACGACGAAATCGACATTCTGCAGACCGAAAACGTGGCCATCCGTGACCGCGAAATGTTCGCCGAACAGCAGATCAACCAGCTGACCGCCGACAACCGCCTGCTGAACGAAAAGAATTCCAGCCTGCGCGAAGAACTGGCCAATCTGGAACAGCTCTTCACCAATTCGTCGATCGAACTCAACAACCTGTCGCAGCGTCTCGCCCATGCCGAGACCGAAATGCTCAACCGTATGAACCAGATTACGGGCCTGAAGCAGGCGATGGCCGAAGCCGAGAACGAGCGTACGCGCCTGCTGGCCCAGTATGACGAAGTGTCCACCACGGCTGCCGCAGAGAAGCGCACCTATGAAGGACGCGTCGAAGCCCTTCTCAAGCGCAACGAAATGCTTGAAAAGCTGCTCTCTGATGCCCGCAACGAGGTCAATGCACGGTCCGAGGCCTTCCGCGCCGCAGAGCGTGGCCAGGTCGAACTCAAGGGCACCATCCGCCGTCTTGAAAAGTCGGCTGAGAAGATGGCTCTGGACCAGGATTCGATGCAGAACGAGATCAAGAATCTCGAACAGGCCCGCACTGCCCTCAAAGACCGCACCGGCATGCTGGAAAAGGCCATGAAGGCCAAAGATGCCATTATCTCGCAGAACGAAGACAAGATGTCGCAACTGGCCGAACAACTCAGCCGCTCCGAGCACAAGAACAGATTGTCCGTGGAAGCCCAGTCCAAGCGCATTGCCGAATTGATCACCGAGTTGGAGCGCGAAAAATCGGAACGCGGTCTGGCCGAGGGTCGTCTCGAATCGGTGCGCAAGGAGCGCACACGCTTGCAGCTTGAACTCTCCACACTGCGCGCCCGATACATGGATGACGGCACGGCCTATGGTTCGGATCAGGATGGCGGCGACTATCCGCGCAGCGGCGGCAATGTGAAATCATTCCGTCCCGATCCGGTGTGAGGCCAAACGAATTACAGAACAAACCTCAACGGGGCCGATTGGCCCCGTTTTTCTGTCAGTCTGTCAAATCGAAAAATCAGAAAGGTGCGCGCGGGGTTTCGCAGGCGTTCATGCGGGCGCAAGTAGGGATTTTATTGACGCATTCGCCTTGATAGGTCGGGCATACTTTGCGAATTTTCGCAAAAGTACAGGAATCGGCTGCACTTCGCCCTTCCTGCTGGGCCACCGAAGAACTTGCCGAAGAATAACGCATGCGGAAATCGTTGTTTTTCAGAAAGCGAAGATAGCGGTCCTTGAGTGCGGCATTGTCTTTGCAAAACCTCTCCCAATGGTCGCGCACTTCGCCAGCCTGGAACTTTTGCAGATTGCTGCAGACATTGGTCTGTTCCAGCTTGCGATCAATCGTACCGATGCAATAGGAGGCTTCCAGCAAGTTGCGAAACAGCGAGGTGCGGTCGAACTGATCCTGACTAACCTGTGCCGATACCGCAAACGGCAACAGCACGCAGGCCACAAGGGCCAAAACTCTTATCTGCCACACCCGCAAATTCCACATGTCCCACGCACCTCAACACAACTGGTAACAGTATAGCGGACAAACGGCAGACAATGCGAATGTTTTAGCCCGCCTTTGCCCCAATTCACGTTGAAATATCTGTTTCTGGTGCTTTTCGCTTGAACATCGACACAGATCCCATAGTCTAAAGACTCATCAATTGCCCCATTCTGGCAATCACCCCGATAGCGGAGCTGTTTGTTCCCTTACGATGACAAGGCCTACCCGATGTCTGATTTGATCCTGCACTCATTGATCATGGGTTGTGTTGCAACGGCTGCGATGGATGTATGGGCCATCATTCTCAAACTGGTTTTCGGCCTGCCCCCTGCCAATTGGACGTTGATCGGCCGCTGGTTCGTCTAT
>CAIYZJ010000101.1 GCA_903930675.1 uncultured Hyphomicrobiales bacterium | reverse complement strand
TCGCAGACAACCCAATCCCCGCGCGCCAGAGTGGGTCGGATCAGCTTTTCCAGATGTTCGCTGCGCGCCGCATAAAACAGCATCACTTCGGCCAGCGCGGTAAAACGTTCGGTGCCTTGATCGAGCAACAATTGCCTGATCCGTTCAGCACCGGGCGAACCGCCGGGCTCGCGGGTGGCAACCGCATTGATGCGCAAGGCCGACAAACGGGCCAACAACCGTTTGCATTGGGTGGATTTTCCGGAGCCTTCACCTCCCTCAAAGGTGATGAACATCCCCCGTGAGCGTGAATGTGAACTGGCTTTCATCGAAAAACGACATTCCCTGCAAATCAGTGATGGACGACCATGCCTTCATTCAGCCGGCATGGCAATCATATCAACCGATAATTGGGCAAAAAAGTGTCTTTGTGGGCCTCAGGCCCCTTTGTTCCAACGCTGGGCCGGAGCAGTCACCGGAACAAATCCGTTGGTTGGAACGGTGACCGGAGAAACGGTCTTTGCAGGCGCAGCAGATTTTTCAGTCAAAGGTGATGCATCGGCGGCAGAAAATTGCCCGGGCCGAACGGGCGGCAACGGCACGGTCGCGGCTTGAGGGACAGCAACCTCGGTTTGCTCGGTTTCAACCGCAGGTTTGGTGTTCGATGTTGGTTTTGTGCTGTTCAGAGCCGCAAATTGCGGACGAAAACCGGCATCGCCGATGGCGAAAGGCCGCTCGGGCGGCAAAGGCAGCCCTGCTTCACCCGCCACGAATTGGCTTGTGGGCTGTTGTACCGTATCGGCTGCTTCCTCGGTATCGATGCGCAAAGCCGGTTGGGTTTGCGTCGAACTTGCTTTGGCCGATGCCATAACAACGGTAGACCCTGCCCGTCCCAATTGAGCGGGCGCGCCATCGGTCCGCAAGGAGGCCAACAGCATTGCTGTATCATCAGTGGAAACAGGAGCGCGGCCGATATAATCAACCTTCAGACGCGCCGTGCCCAAATGTTTGAAATTCAGGCCGATTGCCACCTTTTCGGACACATCGACCAAACGATTGCCATGGAAAGGCCCGCGATCATTGACCCGCGCGATAATAGAACGTCCATTCAACACATTGGTCACCCGCACATAGCTGGGCAAAGGCATGGTGGGATGAGCGATAGAAATCGAATTGCGATCAAACACCTCGCCATTGGCGGTTTCACGGCCATGAAAACTCGTGCCATACCAAGAGGCCAGTCCGGTGGCCGAATAGCCCTTTTCCTCGCGCGGCACATAGAGCTTACCTGCAACCGTATAAGGTTTACCGGTTTTGTTGTAGCCGACTCCCTTGGGGAGAGATTCAGGCTCTGATTTGTTGAAAGTCTGCGTCACAACTTCAGGCACAACAGAGGCCAATTTGGTTTCGGGCATGCATTGGGCTACGCAAAGCCCGATCACGCTGACCGCGATTGCCCGCGCAAAGCGGTTATGAGCCACAAAAGCAGCTGCAACAAATCCGGACGGGGGCAAGTCGTTTTCAATATTCATTAACGAAATGCTAACGCGATTTACGCGGCCTGACAACCTTAAAGAGATATTAATGCCGAAAGGTTTTGCCTTATTGTTAATGCCGACACGCCCGAATAAACGAGAGCCGGCAAAGAGAAAATCAGGCCTGTGCAGTAATCCGGCGGTTGATCAGCAAAAGCACGATGCCTGCGATGCCCGCAAAACCGGTCAGCAAAAAGGTCAGCATCACGATGACATCGACATTGTGCAACCCGATGGCATTCATCAGCAAAAAACCCAAACCGCGCTGCGAGGCAAACATTTCTCCCAGCAATGTGCCGATCAGCGTCAACGAAAACCCGATGCGGAGACCTGCAAAAATTTCGGGCAAAGCGGACGGAAAAATCACCGTGCGGATCGTGGTCGTGGACGACAGACCCATTACTCGGGCAGTTTTGAGCAAGACAGGTTTGACATTGCGAACGGCGTTCAAAGTGAACAGCGCAATCGGCACAATGCCGTGAATAGCCCCGAAGGCCACTTTGGCGGACAGACCAAGGCCAAAAACCAGCAGCAAAATCGGATAGAGCGTGATTTTCGGCACGGAATAGATGGCGATCAGAAAGGGTTCGAATATATCGCTGGCAAACCGTTTCAACCCCAGCACAAAACCAATGGCCAATCCGGATGCCATAGCAATACTCAAAGCCAGCACAAAGGCCTTGGACGTCTCGGCCAGATGGGTGGCAAATTGAGGCGTTGTGACGAATTTTGCAGTAAATTGCAGCGTGGCGAGCGGCGAACGCAGGGCAATATCTCCGATCAAGGCATAAAGTCCCTGCCAGAGCGCGAGGATGACAAGTGTCAGCCAGCCCATGTTCACAATCAAGCGGCGGGTTGACGGGCTCATTGCAGCCCCCGACGTTTCAAAAGTGATTTTTCCCAACGAGATATGACCATATTGATGCTGATCGAGGCCACCAAAATCATGATGATGAGCGGATACATCGTGGCATTGTCGAAATTGTTATAGGCAAAGCTGATCTCGTAACCCATGCCGCCGGTCGACATGATGAATTCCGCACCGATCACCCCGATCAGCGAATAGGCCACAGCGAATTTCGCGCCTGTCAGAATATAGGGGGCGGCTGATGGCAGGGTGATCTTCAACGCTGTTTCCAGCCCATTCATCCCGTTGACGCGGGCGGTTTTGAGGAGAACCCGCGGCACGCGGTCCAAGCCGTTGAGCGTATTGACCACCACGGCGACAAAACCCAGCATCACGCCGATGAATATTTGCGGTGCATCTCCCAGACCCAACAGCAGGATCAGCAAAGGATAGAAGGCAAACACCGGAATGGCATAATAGGTGGCAAACAACGGGTCCAAAGTCTCACGCACCCGCCGCATCCGGTGGATCATCAACCCAGAAATGACCCCCAAAGACACGGCAATCACAAAGGCAAAACCCGCATTGCCCATGGTTTTGGCAATCGCCTTGTTGAGCTTGCCCGAGGCCAGCATGGCATAGAGATCAAGCAGCATTTTATGCGGGGCCTGCATCGTCAGCGCATCAATCCGCCCGATCCGGACCAGCACTTCGAGCGCGCCCAGCAGCACGGCAATCAATGCAAGTCGGATCAATCCGGCTTTCGTCATGCTTGCGCATCCTTTTTGCCGATGGCTTTCATCGATTCCACGCGCAGCGAACGCCACAAACGGGCGGTCACGGCACCAAAGGCGTCATTTTCGACAATCCGGCTGTCGCGGTCTTTCGGCCAGTTGGTTTCGACAATATCAATCAACTGTCCGGGGCGTGACGACATCACACCGATCCGGTCAGCCAGCATCGCAGCCTCGTCCAGCGCATGGGTGATCAGAAAAATCGTCGCGCCGGTCTTGCGCCACAGCGACAGGATTTCGTCCCCCATCAGCAGTCGCGTTTGCTGGTCAAGCGCACCGAACGGTTCATCCAGCAGGATCAGCCGGGGCTGTGTCACCAGCGTGCGGGCAATACAGACACGCTGGCGCATGCCGCCCGATAGTTGCGAGGGATATACATCGGCAAATTCGACCAGCCCCATCATGGCCAAAGCCTGTTCGACACGTTCGTCCTGCTCGCGCCTGTCCAGAGCCATCCGACGCAGCCCGAATGCGATATTGTCCCGCACGGTCAGCCACGCAAAAGATGCATCCTCCTGAAACACCACCCCGATCCCGTCGGGACACGAGCCGTTGATCGGTTGGCCTTCAAAGGTAATCGTGCCTTTTGTCGGATTGGTCAGACCGATCATCAATTCCAGCAGCGTCGATTTGCCGCAGCCGGATGGACCGACAACGGCAAAAAATTCTCCGTGCCGCAAATCAAGCTGGATCGGGCCGAGCGCATGAATATCCTCTCCCACCCCGTCAGGGCGGGAGAAGGTCATTTCAACATCTGACAGGCGAATATGGGGCTGTGTCATTGTCCTGTCTTGATCATCTGAACGATTTGATGTCATCGGGGAGGTATTGGGTGTCGATCATTTTTGTCACATCGATATCACCAGACAAGGCCCCTACGGCCTTTTGCACGTCGATGGCGCGGTTCAGCCCTTCCATATGAAACTGTCCGGTGCCCCAATATTCGATTCCTGCAGTGCGGCTCCCCACCAAAGCGCGCACGGAAGCGCGGGCCACAGCCGGTTCGAGATTATAGACTTTGGCGATGATATCGCCCGCTTCATCGGGATATTGGGTCATATAGACCACAGCACGGCGACGCGCCCGCAAAACGGCCTTGATGAAATCGGCTTTGGCGACGGATTGCGAGCTTGAAGCTGCACCCAGCACATTGGCAATCGGCGGCAGCAGGTCCGAAGCAATGGCAACGGCGCGGTATTTGTCCTTGAACTTGGCCCACAAAGGCTCCGGCATTGGGGTTATATCAATTAATCCGGCATCAAGAGCGGCTACACCTTCACCGAAGCCGCCGGTTTTGACCAGTTCCACATCTTCCACTTTCAACCCGCCCGACTGGATGATCAGGGTTGCCAGACCTTGCGAGGTGGAACGTGGATTGGTGTAACCCATCTTCTTGCCTTTCAAATCCTTGACGGTTTTGATCGGAGAATCGGGTTTGACCGCCCAGACGAATTCGGCAACGGTCAGGACATTGTCGCTGACAAATTTGATATCCGCCCCTTGCTGGATTGCGGCAATCACGGCATTGGGGTTAACCTCGGCATAGGGCGCATTGCCTGCCAGCATGTTGCGCAGGGTTGTGCCGCCGCCAGCCGAAGACAGAATACCGGTCACATTGGCCCCCTCCTCTTTGAAAAAGCCTTTTTCCATCGCAACCGCATAGGGCATGCCATTGGCCGATACGCCGTAATTAGACACAACGATTTCCTCGGCCTGCGCGCCAAAAGCCGCTGCGATCAGGGATGCACCCAACAGAGCCGATCCCAAATATTTGCGTTTCTTGCTCATCTTTATTCCTCCCTTAAAAAACTCTGTTTTTTTTGTTTGAAGCGTCCGTGTCGCGGCCAATCAGATGTTCGGGAAACAGCCATTGCTTTTCGCTGGAGGCCATTTTGTAAAAGTCTGCGATGTCCACTTGATGGTGTAAAGTGCCGGTAATTTCGTCATTGCCACGGATCATTGCTTGAACACGCGATGCGGGCATCCGGAAGTTCCATGAACGGTTATGAAGCGGATTGTTCGCGTCACTGACCGACACTGTCAAGGAATGCAGATCAACCGTAAATGCAAGACCTTCGGGATGCGCTTCGGCAAGCGTTTTAAGCTCCTGATAGGTCTCTACATCGATGATACCTGCGACAAGGTTGTTTTTAAAAGCGTTTTCATAAAAAATATCGGCAAAGCTCGGGGCCAGCACACAGCCGATTCCGAATTGTACAAGCGCCCAGACCGCAGCCTCGCGCGAGCTGCCACAGCCGAAATTCTCGTCGGCAAGGATCAACCGCGATTGACGGAAGGCGGGCCGGTTGAGCACAAAACTCTCGACCTCGTTGCCCTGTTCATCATATCGATCGCCGCCGAACAGCCCTTTGCCGAGATCGGCAGAGGCGGTACGCAACCAGGTTGATGGAATGATCGCATCGGTATTGATATCACAACGGGCAAACAAGGCCATGACGCCTTCGACGCGCTCGACAGCCTTATTCATGACAAGCCCTCCGCATTGAGCTTCATCATGGACGTGTCCGGAATACAGCCAGCCAAAGCGGCCGCAGCAACAACCGCAGGGCTGGCGATATGGGTGCGGCTTTTCGGACCCTGCCGGTTTTCAAAATTACGATTGGTTGTCGCAATGCAGCGCGAACCCGGCGGCACCACATCTTCGTTGATGCTGACACACATCGAACAGCCCGCATCACGCCACTCAAATCCTGCCTCGCGGAATATCACATCCAGTCCCAAAGCTTCCGCCTCGCGTTTGACAGACATCGAACCGGGTACAACCAGCGCGCGCACATGAGGGGAAACATGATGGCCGCGCACAAGCGCGGCCGCCAGTTGCAAATCGGACAGGCGCGAATTGGTGCACGAACCGATAAAGGCCACGTCAATCGGCAGACCCGACAAAGTCTGGCCCGGCTGCAAATCCATATATCGGATGGCCTGACTGATCCGCTCGCGCCGCGCCGGATCGTCAACCTGCGTCGGATCAGGCACAACACCGTCAATCGAAGCCACATCCTCTGGCGTAGTGCCCCATGACACCTGATGACTGATCAGATCGCAATCGATATGCACTTCACGGTCGAACACAGCTTGCACGTCACTGTTCAACCCGCTCCAATAGGCGCAAGCCGAAACAAAATCTGTATCTTTGGGTGCAAATTCACGGTGTTCGAGATAGGCAATGGTTTTGTCATCGGGCGCAATAAACCCGAGCCTTGCTCCCAATTCGATCGACATATTACACAGGGTCAAGCGCGCTTCGATGCTCAATGCCTCGATTGCCGGACCTGCATATTCGACGGCAAAACCACGTCCGCCTGCCACACCGATCTGCCCGATGGTGTGCAGGATCAGGTCTTTTGCAGACAATCCCGCTTGCAACGTGCCGTGATAGACAATCCGCATGGATTTGGGTTTTGACAGTGCCAGAGTTTGGGTCGCCAGAATATGTTCGACCTCGCTGGTGCCGACACCGATACCGAGACAACCCAAACCGCCCACGGTCGATGTGTGGCTATCGCCGCAAGCCAGTATGCAGCCGGGCAAAGCTAACCCCAGTTCGGGCGCGATCACATGCACAATGCCCTGCGAAGGATGATCGACACCGTAATGTCGGATGCCGGAAGACAGGGCATTAGAGCGCATCAACTGCATCAATTCACGCCCTGTCGGATTGGTATCTTCCGATCGCCCGGGCTTGGTGGAAACGATATGGTCCTGCGTCGCAATGGTCAGCGCGGGATAACGCACCGAACGGCCTGCTTTGCGCATATTGTGAAAGGCTTGTGCGCTGGTGGTTTCTTGCAAAACATGACGATCGACAAAAATCAGATCACGCCCGTCATCCAGATGCCGGATGAGATGCGCATTCCAGATTTTATCAAACAGCGTCAATGCGCTCTTGCCACTCGGTCCGTCCATTTCTCATCCCGTTTGCTGCCCTTCCATTCACAAGCCGAAAGCTGGAATGGACGAGGCATTACAATTATGCATTTTTTCAGTGTCATTTGAGTAAAAGACAGAATGAGCACATGGCTGTATATTCACATCTTCGAGAACAAATAACATGGAATTATTGCGATAGTAATGCTTGACGATACGGTAATGATAGTCACAATTTGCTGATCGTATTATGAGTAAAAATCAGAGCAGATGACCAGATCCCTCCCCCCGCTCAATGCGTTACGGGCTTTTGAGGCCACAGCCCGCAATGGCAGCCTGACCAAAGCCGCCAGCGAATTGCGGGTGACGCAAGGTGCTGTCAGCCGCCATGTAACCCAGTTGGAGCAATGGCTCGGCCTGTCATTGTGCCGCCGTTTGCGGCGCGGCATCGAGACTACCACCGAGGG
>CAIYZJ010000100.1 GCA_903930675.1 uncultured Hyphomicrobiales bacterium | reverse complement strand
TCTCCCAACGCTGGTTGGGTGTTGTTGGGCAGCCGAGCCGTTTGAATGGCGAAGTGATCCTGACCCGACCTTGTCCCGATCTGAAGCATGCCATTGTTTCGGCCAGCAACCCGGATTTCTTCTCGGACAGCGAGGCCCCTGCGCTAGAGGCGTTGAAAACTGAAACTGCGTGGCGGATTTATGGCGGTTGCTGCATGAGCTATGGTCTGCTGGCATGCGGGCGTACCGATGTGGCGATTGACACACGCTTGCAGATTTATGATTACGCGGCTTTTGTTCCGATCATCGAGGGCGCAGGTGGCGTCATCACCGACTGGCAAGGCCAACCGCTGACGCTGGCCAGTGGTCCGCAGGTTCTTGCTGCTGGCCAAGCCGAACGTCACGCCGAGGCCTTGGCCTTGGTGCAACGGGCTCTGGCGGGTTAAAACATCAAGCACTTCATAAGTTTGGATGGTCTATGTCTATTGCAATCGAGCAGCTAACCGTTGCCTTCAACCACAAAGCGGTCATCGAAGATCTTTCCCTCGTTATCCCGCAAGGATGCTTTTTTACCCTGCTGGGGCCAAGCGGGTGCGGCAAGACAACTCTCCTCCGCACCATTGCCGGTTTTACACCCGCTGAAAAAGGCCGTCTCCTGTTCGGCAACAAAGACGTGATTGCTTTGCCCGCCCATCAACGCGATATCGGCATGGTCTTTCAGGATTACGCGCTGTTTCCCGACCGCAGTGTCTTTGATAATGTCGCCTATGGCCTGATTGCGCGCGGCTGGTCGAGGGAGCGTTTGCGCCCTGCCGTTCTGGCAATGCTCGATCATGTCGAATTGACTGGATTACACGACCGCTTGCCCGCCGCACTGTCGGGCGGGCAGCGCCAGCGTGTCGCACTGGCCCGGGCTTTGGTCATCAAGCCGCAATTGTTGTTGATGGATGAGCCTCTCTCCAATCTCGATACAAAGTTGCGTATCCAGATGCGTTCCAGCATAGGTAAGTTACAAAAGGAAGTGGGCATCACTACCATTTTCGTGACGCATGATCAGGAAGAAGAGCTGGCTTTGTCCGATTTGATCGGGGTCATGAACAACGGAAAAATAGAACAGATCGGTAGTCCGCAGGACATCTATCAAACACCGCGTACCGCCTTTGTCGCCAATTTTGTCGGTGGTGCGAATCTGATGCCTCTTCCCGAGCTTTCATCGCCGATCGGACAAGGTTATGCGCAGGTGCAAAGCCCGCTTGGCCCACTTAAAGCCTTTTCGCATCATCAGCTGGAGGCACATCATGCCTGCCTGATGATCAGGCCGGAGGATATAAACCTGTCGCTGGATACAGGCTTGCAAGCCAACCATCTGCCATGTCGTATTATGGGCAAGCATTACCTGGGCAGCAAAACCCATTATGATATTGTTCTTCCGGACCGGACGGAACTGGTTGTGCATCTGTCCGGCCAAGGACATGAGCGGTACGCGATCGGCCAATCCTTATTCGCCTGTTTCGAGGCTGAAAACGCCTTGCTGGTGCACGCATGAGCGGGCCATTCAAAGCCCCTTCCATCTGGTTTTTGATCAGTCTTAGCTGCCTTCTGGTCCTTGGTTTCTTTCTGCTCTATCCGCTGGTCACCGTCTTTCTGGGCAGTTTCGGACGAGGCGGTGCGTCGGGTTGGGCGATAGTGTTCGCCGAGCCAAAATACGGACGCGCCATCATCAATTCGCTCATCTTGGCACTGACCGTGACAGGCTTTGCCAGCCTGATCGGCGTGCCGCTTGCATGGTGTTCGGCACGCTATGATTTCCCCGGCAAAGTCATCGTATCGATGTTGCCGCTGATCACACTGGTGATACCGGAAGTAATTTCGGCGCAAACCTGGTTGATGCTGTTGGGTAATAACGGCGTGATCACCCAATGGTTGAGCCGTCAGGGTTTCAATCCGCCTAGCTTTTATGGTTGGTTCGGGATGATCACTGTGATGAGCTTCACCTATTACACCTATATATATATAGGCACATTGGCGGCCATCCGCGGCTTCGACATCCAGCTGGAGGAAGCGGCTCAAAGTCTTGGGACTTCGCCATTGCTGTCGCGGATCCGAGTGGTGTTGCCGATTGTTTTGCCGTCGATCCTGTCGAGCGCCTTGTTGGTGTTTGCTCTGGTGTTGGGCAATTTTGCAGTGGCGATGATTTTGAGCCATAAAATTGAATTGCTTTCGGTGATGACCTATCAGGCGGCTGTCTCCGAAAGCGGTTCCGATCCCGCCTTGCAAAGCACTCT
>CAIYZJ010000099.1 GCA_903930675.1 uncultured Hyphomicrobiales bacterium | reverse complement strand
GCCTTTCACATGCTCGGACAAAATGCACGGCAAACAGTTTTTCCGGTGACGCAGTCGCGCAACATCGGAACCTTGATCATGTTTGCCGTACGCAGCCTGTTCAGCACGCCCGGACGTCTGCAGCAGGACGTAAAATTATTGGCCGCTGAAGGAAAATTGCCGCCATGGCTCGCAGAAAAAATGCAGCCGCTGGATTTTCTGCTGCATGCGGGCGGTGCACCAAACATCATCGAGGCGGCCTACCGTTATGCGCGGTACGAGCCGGGCGCCAACGTCGTATTGTTCGGCACCAGTAACCCGGAGCACGTAGAGCACAACATCAAATCCATTCTGGCGCCTCCCTTGCCGGCTGCCGATGTTCAGAAAATCAACGAACTGTTTAGTAAACTCGAGGGTGTTGGGTTGGATGAGCCGGCGCCGAAACCTTGAATGGGTATAGGCAGATGCGGTCCATAGCGGGCTTCAATCTCAATTCACAAAGAAACTGCCAACCATGAACAAGCTGACACCTTCTTGGGCCACAAACAAAGTTCGTGAATTCGACGGCTCCGGGGTGCACCGGGTCGGAACGCCCGGCGATTTTGCCAGTGGTGAATGGCTCCTCAGTGAAGCGTGCATGAAGGGCATGACCGTATCGAAAATGCCGGTTGCTTTTGACAGGGCGATAATCGATGAGGCATACCTCGAGTGCGCACAGCGGCGTATCGAGGCGCTGCCAATGTTCGATTCCCCCGCAACCCCCGGGAATGGCATTGCGGGCTTGTTCTCACGGGAGGGCGGAGACGGACAGATCGGCTACGTGGAATTCACGCCGAATGCCGCCTCCATCAAAGGCCAACCCCTGGAAAAGATCCGGGCCGCTACGCACCATTCTGCTTTGGTGGTGGCAACGCTATCGAAAAGCGGGTCGTTGTCCCCGATCAACGCCCAGCATTTTTCCTCCCCTCTCGGCCCACCGGTATTGCAGGTGGCCGGAATGCACAGCGAATTCCTCCAGGAGCAAGCGGCCGACAAAATGCCAATCAAGGTATATAGCGCCATCCGCAAAGAGCGCTCGGAATCGTTCAACATTGAGGCTTGCAGCCGGGCTATACCTGCAGAAAAGCCCATCGTCATCGTTACCCCGCGCACAGGCTGGTGGGAATCGACCGCCGAACGCGCCGGCGGGCTCCTCGCATGGCTTGCGGGCGTCGAAATTGCCGGCAGACTGCAAAACGAAAATCGACTGCGGCGCCAGGTGTTGGCTTATGCGACCTGTGGCCACGAATTGGGACATATTGGTCTCGATGAGTTGATCAGGCAGCGCGGAGAACTTTTACCGAAGGCCCGCTATTGGCTGCATCTTGGTGCCAACCTCGGCACCGCCAGCAATTTGCAGATGATGATTCGTGCAGACACTCTGGATGACGGCAATTGCATGCGTGATCTTCTGATTGCGGAGGGATATCCCGCGGACTTTGTCGCCGTCGAGCCGATTGCCAAAGTCTCTGGAGAAGGACATGACCTGGTGAAACTTGGCGCAAAAGTGCTATCACTGGCCGGCAGCAACCATTATTTCCATGACGCAAACGATCGCTGGCCTGGGAACATTAACGCGGTCGGGATTGTCAGCATTTCGAGGGCTGTAGCCCGCTGGGTAGAGCAACAGGCTGGCTAGGAGCCTGTCGGACTTGATCTGAATTTCGATAAGCCGACGAACATAGATGACGGCTTGAATGTCGGTTTATCCGAAATTATTCATTAGGATTTTTTGCGGGGCATAGGCTAAAGTGATGACGATTTTCTAATGAATACCATTAGAGCAACCTATTGAAAAATAAAGAGATTCTTCTTCTTAGGGCAGAATTACTTCCTAATGAATAATCTCGGTTTATACATTGTAGTGTTACCGCCGATTCCAATTTGATCCGCCGGGTGGTCAGTTTGGGGGCGGAGGGAACAGGCAAGAGCATTGGCTGGCGATATGCAGGCCGCCAGGATCATCCTGGATCGTTTGGTGCCTAGTCTGAAGCCGGTTGAGATG
>CAIYZJ010000098.1 GCA_903930675.1 uncultured Hyphomicrobiales bacterium | reverse complement strand
GGTGAGTTCCACCACCTTGAATTCGAACAAATAGATGTGAGCATTCAGCCGCACCACCATGTCGATGCAGCCCTGGTTGGTGCTTTCCTCCGCCTGCGGCGCCAGGCCGAGCGCGGCAAAATAGCTGAAAAACACGCTGGCGTAATAGCCTTCGTATTGGGCGATGGGGTTGTTGCGATACCAGTCGTGCGGAATGGCGGCGTAGAAGGCATGGAACAAATCCTTGAGGCCGGCCAGATTTTTGTCTTGCGCGATACGGCGCATCAATTCCTGCTGCACGTCCTTGAAGTTCTTGTTGTCCTGCGCTTCGGCCAGAACTTTTTTCTGCTCCTCGGTCAACTCGGGACCGCCGCCTTTGCCGTCGCCCTGGCTGGAGCCACCCTGTCCTGCGCCGCCGCCCTTGTCTCCGGCTCCGACATTGCCAGCTCCCTTGGCGCCTTCTCCGGCATTGCCCGCACCCTTGTCACCTTCGCCTGCATTGCCTGCACCTTTTGTGCCTGCACCGGCATTGCCCTGACCTGCGCCGTCTTTGTCAGCCTCGCCGCCGGTCTTCTCGCCTTTGCCCTTGCCGCCTGTTTCAGTGCCTTGGGAGGCCCCGCCGCTGTTGTTGCCGGGGTTCTCGGATTGCGGACTTGCATCGGTTTCCGGACCCTTGTCGCGATCCTTGCCGCCTTCGGTGTCTTGCGGGGTGGCCATATCTAGCAGACTGTTCTGGAAGGCGGCGGAGGGCATGCCTTCGGGGTCGAGAATCGAGCGACCGCCCAAAATCCCGTTCGATCCGGCAAGCTGGCCCATCTGGATACGACTTTTCGGGGTCGGTTTGAAATAATCGGCGACGGACTTGCGTTGCGCTTCGCTGGTGGCACCCAACAGCCACATCAGCAAGAAGAACGCCATCATCGCGGTCATCATGTCCGCGAGCGCAATTTTCCACGCCCCGCCATGGGCACCACCATGCCCGCCCTGCACCTTTTTGATAATAATGGCAGCTGCGGGGGCTTCCGCAGCGCCTTTCTCCGGCTTTTTTGCGGCTTCGGCCATTTTTACTTGCCTCTGAGCCCGTCAAACACTTCGCCGAAAGATGGCTTGTTGTGATGACCAATACCTGCACGGGCCGCCTCGATCACGAGAGGCTGTGGATGGCCATGCAAAGTGGCCACAATCAACTGGCGAACGACCTGATAGATTTCAGCTTCTTCTTCAAGAACCTGCTTCAGACGGACGCCGAGCGGCTCGATTACGCCATAGGCCAGCAACACGCCCATGAATGTCCCGACGAGCGCGGAACCGATCAGGCCACCGAGAACCGGAGGTGGCTGGTCGATCGCGCCCATGGTTTTCACCACGCCCAAAACGCAGGCCACGATGCCGAGTGCAGGGCAGGCACCGGCCATCGCGGCGATCGCTTCGACCGGACGCATGGTTTCATGATGGTGATGCTTGATCGCGACATCGAGCACGTCATCGACTGCATAGGCGTTAAGACCGCCCGACGACACAACCATCAGACGGATGGTGTCGGTGATCATATCGATCAGCACATGATCTTTGAGCAATTTGGGATATTCGCCGAAAATCGCCGAGGAGTATGCGTCTTCCACATGGGCTTCGAGTGCAACCGGCCCGTCAACGCGCAGGATTTTTAACAGGCGCGAGACCAGAAACACCACATCCAGAAAGTCCTGCTTGTGATATTTGGGTCCGCCGAACACTTTACCTAAGCCGCCGGCCACGCCCTTAACGGTATCCATACCGTTGGCAACCAGCATAGCCCCGAGAGCCGAGCCGAAGATCGACGCAAATTCCGTAGGGGCTGCGGCGATAACCGGCGTCAAATCGCCCCCGTGGAGGACGAAAACGCCGAACACAGCACCCATTACAACAACCAGACCGACAATGCTCAGCATCGCATCCTCTTACACCACAGGATAAACAGACCTAAATCCGGCTATCGCTTCAATCAACAACCGACGGACCCTGAAGTCCCTTGGATTACATCGTCTTGTAACAGCAGAATTTCTCCTGTGCGGTCTGACTGACCCTCAAAAATCAGTCAGACCGCACATAAAAAGGGTGTTACTTAGAGCTTGTCGGTGACGCGCGATGCGACTTCGACCTGCGTCTGAAGGGCGCGGGCATTGCCGTTATACAACTGCTGGGCTTTCAACATCTTGACCAGTTCGTTGGTGATATCGACGTTGGAGGATTCCAGAGCGCCGGACATCACGGTGCCGGTGCCGGGCGTGCCGCCAGCCGACAGGGTCACGTTACCGCTGTCACCGCTGGCTGCGAAATCGGTGTTGCCGATCGGCTGCAGGGCTGCGGGGTTCGGGAAGTTCGCAATCGCCAGATAACCGATAGGGTAAGGAACCTGAAAGCCGGAATAGCTGGCGCTGATCAAACCATTGGAGTCGATCGACACGGACTGAAGCAAGCCGTCATAGGTCGAACTATAGGGCTGGGTTCCGCCGGTGTCAGGATCCGGATTGGGATCAATGGCGGGCACGGCGCCCGGAAACACCGGAGTTGGCAACTGCTTGTAATCAGGCTTGCCGGCTGAATCTGTGACAGGATGCATGTAGACGGGGAATTGCACACCTGTAAGGCTTGATATAGGGGCGGGTGGAGATGTGCTCCAGGTCCCGTCATTCGGGGTGTTGAAGGAGATGCCTTCTTTGGTGGTGTCGGTACCGGCCATCTGGACACGATTGCCAGAGGAGTCGGTCAGATAACCGCTTTTGTCCACCGCAAACGAGCCTGCGCGGGTGTAAACCTGATTGCCACCAGCCGACAGTGTGAAGTAGCCGGAGCCGGAAATCGCAATATCGGTCACTTTGCCGGTCGAGGACATCGAGCCCTGCGAGGTGTCACGGCTGATCAGCGACACCACCGCGCCCTGACCGACTGCGGTCTTGGGGCTGGCCGAAGGATCATTCGGGAACACATCGGCAAAGGAGGTGACGGAGCGCTTGAAACCGT
>CAIYZJ010000097.1 GCA_903930675.1 uncultured Hyphomicrobiales bacterium | reverse complement strand
TCGATCTGTTGCCCGGCCAGAAATCGGGGCTGGTCGAAGCTGCCCGTATTCTGGAAGGCGTCGAAGGCATTGCCCGTATCCGCTTTGCCGAACAGGACGTGGTGCGCCACGAATTGGTGCGCCGGATTGTCGGGGCCTATGATGCCGAAGACAGGCGTTCGCAGATCAGATCATGACCGCCAGCCCTGCCAAAACCAAACGCCGTCTCACGCTGGATCTGGTCTATGCCAGCCCGCTCTGGACAGACCGGCGTACGACCACGGGCCTGTTGCGACAGGCGGGGGATGCCGTTTTGGCGGCCCATCCCGATATGACCCGTCCGCGCTATCAGGCCAGCGTGATGCTGGCCGATGATGCCGAAATGCGCCGTCTCAACGCGCAATTCCGCAACAAGGACAAAGCCACCAATGTGCTGTCCTTTACCTCGGGACAGCCCGAGGAGGAACGCGGGCCCCTGTTGCTCGGCGATATCGCCATCGGCTTTGAAACCGTGAGGACGGAAGCCGCACGCGACGGCAAAACCATGCAAAACCATCTCGTGCATTTGCTGGTTCACGGCTTGCTGCATCTGATCGGGTATGACCATCTGACGCCGGACGAGGCCGAAGAGATGGAGGCGCTGGAGGTCGGGATTCTCGCCACGCTCGACATTCCCGATCCCTATGCCGAATTTGAGCTTGTGCCGCACCCCCCTGTCGACGCATAATCACCCCATCATGACGACGAACACACCATCGGTGACACCACCCCAGGGCCAGAACGATGCTGGCCAGAACGAGTCCGGTTCCAAAGACTCCTCTGCCGGCTCCGGCGACAGTCCGCTCGAACGATTGAAAACATGGATCGGCCTCAAACAGGCCCCGACGATCCGTGACGATCTCGAAGACGCCCTGGCCGAAGGCGGTGCCAATGACGATTTTTCTCCGCGCGAAAAGGAAATGCTCAAAAACGTGCTGGCCCTGCGTGGCCGCCGCGTCGATGATGTGATGGTGCCGCGCGCCGATATTGTCTCGATTTCGATGGACACGACCCTGGGCGAATTGTTGCGGATTTTCCGCACCGCCGGTCATTCGCGCCTGCCCGTGCATGTCGATACGCTCGATGATCCGCGCGGCATGGTGCATATCCGCGATTTTCTCGATTATCTGGCCGCGCGCGCCGAAACCGCGCCACGCTCCAAACGCCGCGCCACACCGACCGATACGCCCGATTTGGGCCGTGTCGATCTGACCGCATCCCTGTCCTCGGCCAAGATCCTGCGGCCTGTCCTCTATGCCCCGCCCTCGATGCCTGCGATGGAATTGCTGGTCAAAATGCAGACCACCCGCACCCATATGGCACTGATTATCGACGAATATGGCGGCACCCACGGTCTTGTCTCGATCGAGGATCTGGTTGAAATTGTTGTCGGCGATATCGAGGACGAACATGATCTGGCCGATGCGCCGATGATCACCCGCAACGAAGACGGCACTTTCTCCGCCGATGCCCGTGCCACACTCGAAGAAGTCTCTGCCGCCATCGGCATTGCTTTGACCGATTCCGAGCTTGCCGATGACATCGATACTCTGGGCGGGTTGCTTGTCACGCTGATCGGCCGTGTGCCCGTACGAGGCGAAATCATCGTCAGTTCCGGCGGACTGGAATATGAAGTGCTGGATGCCGATCCGCGCCGGATCAAGCGGTTGAAATTGCACCTGCGCAACGGTGAAACAAAGCCGGTTGTCGAGGCTGAACCCGCTCCCGTACCAACCACTCCGCCGCCCGACAAGACCTGAACGATGCGGGTGATGGCATTGTCTTTCACCAGAAGTAAAGGATGGCCGCAATACGGCCTTGCGGCAGTGAGCGGGGCAATCGGTGCTTTGGCACTCGCCCCGTTTGATGTCCTGCCTGCTTTGATCATCACGATGACTGTCGCGGTCCGGTTGCTCGATGCCTGTGCCTCCGAAACCGATCAAGGCGGATGGAAAACGATCCGCGCGGCTTGGATGATCGGCTGGTGGCAGGGTTTCGGCTATTTCACAGCCGGCCTGTGGTGGCTCGGCAATGCCTTTCTGGTCGATGCCGATCAATTCGCCTGGGCCTTGCCGTTTGGCGTGTTCGGACTGCCTGCCCTGTTGGCCCTGTTCAACGCCTGCGGTTTTGCCTTGGCCCGCAGGCTATGGACCCCGCATCCGGTGCGGATTGTCACGCTGGCAGCCGCTTTGGCCCTGTCGGAATTGTTGCGCGGCGTGATGATGACGGGCTTTCCGTGGAATGCCTATGGCATGGCGCTCGCCTCCATCCTGCCTCTGGCCCAGACGGCTGCGCTGGTCGGCCTGCCCGGCCTGACGCTGATCATGGTTGGCATTGCCGCCGCCCCTGCCACGCTGCTCGATGACACACCGATACGGCAACGCCTGATCGCCCCTTTCACCGCGCTCGGGCTGCTGGCCTGCATGGCGATGGGCGGTCTTATCCGTTTGGAACAGCCCGCCGAGATGCGCGAGCATGTTCTGTTGCGGGTGATCCAGCCGATCATTCCGCAAGATGACAAATTCAGTATGGCCAATGCCGAAGCCATCATGAAGACCTATATCGATCTGACCTTGGGCGACAAACATGCCGCATCCGACCCGATGGACGGGGTCACGCATGTGGTCTGGCCGGAATCATCCTTCCCCTTCATTCTGGGCCGCGAACCTGTCGCCTTGCAAATGATCGCCGACATGCTCAAACACAAGGCCATTCTGATCACCGGTGCCGTGCGCGAAGAACGCCGCATCAGCGACAGCCCGCAGGGGACAAAAGGAGAGCGGCATTTTTATAATTCCGCTCAGGTGGTGGGAGCCGATGGCTCCATTCTGGCGAGTGCCGACAAGGTGCATCTGGTGCCGTTCGGCGAATATCTGCCGTTCTCGGACCTGTTGAGCCAATGGGGCTTGCGGCGGTTTGTGACCGCGCCCGGCTCCTTTTCCACCGGTGAAGCGCTGCTGCGCATCGATCTGCCGGGACTGGCGGGCGTGACCTTCCTGATCTGCTACGAGGCGATTTTTCCGGCGGCTGTCACCCCGCAAAACCAGCGGCCCACGGTGCTGGTCAATCTCACCAGCGATGCATGGTTCGGTTTCAGCCCCGGCCCTCACCAGCATTTCGCCCAAGCCCGCTTGCGCACCATCGAGGAAGGCCTGCCCTTGGTGCGCTCGGCCAATGCCGGTATTTCGGCGGTGATTGATCCGTTCGGCCGCATCCTCAAAGCCCTACCGCTGGGTCAGGAAAATGCCCTGACCTCGCCGCTGCCCCGGCCCCTGCCACCCACTCTCTTTGCCAAAACAGGCTTTGCCCCCGCCATGATATTGATCGTGCTGGGATTGCTGTCGAGCCTGTGGATCAGACACAGACTGTTGTTTAAACGACATCGATCGGCCTGACCCAATTCTGGTTTTGAATTGACAAAGCTGGGCAAGTGTCGCTTTATACAACCCTTCATGTCAGTTGTGTGTAATGCGTTCCCGTTTTGAGAGCGTTTTGGCGTCCTGCCCTTGGCCGACGCATGTTTCTTTGTGACTTGTATTGTAAAAATATCTGTTATTTCAACAATTTATTGGAAAAATACGATGATCAACACATTGCCCGTTTCTGCCCAGTCTCTCAAAAAAGCTCCCAATCCGATTGATAAACATGTCGGGGCACGGGTGCGGATGCGCCGGATTCTGATCGGCATGAGTCAGGAAAAACTCGGCGATGCCCTGAACCTGACCTTCCAGCAAGTGCAAAAATACGAAAAAGGCACCAACCGCATCGGGGCGAGCCGCCTGCAACAGATCGGCGCGATTTTGGGCGTGCCTGTCGAGTTCTTCTTTGACGGTGCCCCCAGCGGAGACGGTACGCAAGGCACAAACCCCGCAGGCGGTTTCCGTGACAGTGCCGATCCGCAATATGTCACCGATTTTCTGGCCACCAGCGAGGGCGTGCATCTCAACCGCTCCTTCATCAAAATACAGGATCCGAAAATCCGCCGCCGGATCGTCGAACTGGTCGATGCGCTGGCCGGCAATGAACTGACGGTCTGATCTCTGATCCCGAACGACAAGAAGGCCGTTCGGTTTATAAAACAATATGCCTCCTTTTGCTTGACAAAAAGAACGACTGCTGGCACGAACCCGCTCGATACGCAGTTTGTGGTTTTACAGTCAGCAAAAGGCAGGCACCCATGTCGAGAAAAGAATATCTTTTCACCAGTGAATCCGTTTCCGAAGGCCATCCGGACAAGGTCTGCGACCGCATTTCCGACGAAATCGTCGATGCGTTCTTCCGCGCCGGTATTGCGGAAGGCTGGAATCCCAAAGACATCCGTGTCGCCTGCGAAACGCTGGCCACCACCAACCGCGTGGTGATTGCGGGCGAAACCCGTGGTCCCAAAAGCCTGACCCATGATTTCCTGGCCCATACGGCCCGTATGGCAATCAAGGATATCGGCTATGAGCAAGACGGTTTCCATTGGGAAGATGCGGACATCGAAGTGCTGCTGCATGCCCAGTCCGCCGATATTGCCCAGGGCGTCGATGCCGCCGGCAACAAGGACGAAGGCGCGGGCGACCAGGGCATCATGTTCGGTTATGCCTGCCGCGAAACGCCGGAATTCATGCCAGCCCCGCTGCATTATTCGCATCGCATCCTGCAAATTCTGGCCGATGCCCGCCGCGGCAAGCAGGCCGGTATTCTCGGCCCCGATGCCAAGAGCCAGGTGACCCTGCGTTATGTCGACGGCAAGCCTGTCGAAGCCACCCAGATCGTGCTGTCGACCCAGCATCTGGTGGATCTCAGCTCGGCAGACATCCGCAAGATCGTCGAACCCTATATCCGCGAAGCCCTGCCCGATGGCTGGATCACCCCCGCCACTGTCTGGCACGTCAACCCGACCGGCCAGTTCCTGATCGGTGGTCCGGACGGCGATTCCGGCCTCACCGGCCGCAAGATAATCGTCGACACTTACGGCGGCGCTGCGCCTCATGGCGGCGGTGCGTTTTCGGGCAAAGATCCGACAAAGGTAGACCGTTCGGCTGCCTATGCCGCCCGCTATCTGGCCAAAAACGTGGTCGCAGCCGGTTTTGCCGACCGTTGCACCATCCAGCTGTCCTACGCCATCGGCGTGGCGGAACCGCTGTCGATCTATGCCGATCTGCACGGCAAGGGCCATGTCGATGCCGCCAAGCTCGAACGCGTGCTGGCCGACAAAGAAGTGATCGATTTGACCCCTCACGGCATCCGCACCCATCTTCATCTCAACCAGCCGATCTATGCCCGCACCGCGGCCTATGGTCACTTTGGCCGGACACCGGATGCCGATGGCGGCTTCTCGTGGGAGAAGCTCGATCTGGTCGACAAACTCACCGCCAAGTTGAAGTGAGCGAAGCCGCGCAGCGCGGTGCTTTTTATGGTCGCAGGCAAGGAAAACGCCTGCGGCCCAAACAGGCTGCGGGGATTTCCGGTACTTTGCCCAACCTGCAGATCGATTGTTCCGGACCGGTCCGGCCGGACGCGTTGTTTGCGTCGGATAAAACCGCCTATTGGCTTGAAATCGGCTTTGGCGGCGGCGAGCATCTGATCAACAATGCGAGCCTGCATCCCGATATCGGCCATCTCGGCTGCGAACCCTTCATCAACGGCATGGCCAAGCTGGTTTTGCTGATCGAAAAAGAGGGTATCGACGCCATCCGGCTGCACAATGACGATGCCGTGCAATTGCTCGATCAATTGCCCGATGCCTCGCTGGATCGCATCTATCTGCTCTATCCCGACCCGTGGCCGAAGCGGCGGCATAACAAGCGGCGCTTTGTCTCCGACGAAAACCTGTCGCGCATGGCCCGCGTGCTGAAACCGGGCGGCGAATTCCGCTTTGCCAGCGATATCGACCATTATGTCGGCTGGACTCTGGCGCGCATCCTGCGCTCGCCCGATTTTGTCTGGACCGCCGAACAGCCCGATGACTGGCGTTTGCCGTGGGAGAACTGGCCCAGCACCCGCTATGAGGCCAAAGCGATCCGCGAAGGGCGCAAATCCAGCTATCTTATCGCCAAACGGCGCTGATCAATCGCCCGTCTGGCGCGAGCGCCTGACCAGAAAATCATGGGTCATGCAGGCCTGTTGCCGCTCAATAGCATGATAGGCCTGTTCTACACCGGCCCGATCACCGGCCGCCCCGCGCTCCGCCTTCAGCAACGTCATCCGCACGCCCAGCAGGGTTTCGACAACAGGCCACACCCAATCCATCGCCCGCGCCAGTTGCAACAGCGGTTGAATATCCGGCCCCAGCAGTGCGCGGACCATGGCACCGGCCGACAATCCGGTTTTGGACGCCAGAACGGCCAGCAGTTCCGGCCAATTTTGGTGGCGGATCAGGTCTGTAACCGTGCTCTCGAAGGGTTGATCGGGCGCAACCACGGCAACCATCGCAAGGCGGGTCTGCAGAACAAGCGAGGCAACAGAGGGGACAGACTGTCCCGCCTCATGACCGCACGCGTCTTCAAGCAGTTTCGAGCCTGTTCTGGACATCCGTGCCGTCGGATTGGCAGACAGAACAGCGCGCACCGCGTCGCTGCCGAAGGCAATCAGATAATCACAGGCCAAGGCGGGCAGCCGCGCGCGGGTGGCCAGCACCAATTGCTGCGCCTCATTGGCCTGTCTGGCGATCAGCAACAAATCCTGCTCGTCAAATGATTGAGCATGCACCAATACGGGGATGGAGAATTCCAGCGAGGAATGCAGTGCCAGCCGCATCAAGGTCTGTTTGGGGGCAAAACCCGACCGGGCCCAGCTCAGGGTCTGGCTCAACAGGGTGTCATGATCGCAACCGGGCAGAAGCCGGACAAACACATCATCGAAAACAGCCAGTTGATCCTGGTCCGCTTTCAACGAGAAATCCTGATAGAGATTGGCCAGACGCTGGAACAAGCGCCCGCATTCCGCCGGATTGCGGGCGGTCACCATGGTGTCGATATCGCGCAGAAGGTGTCGTGCTTGGGACATGTCTCGGCCTTTTGATCAGGCCGGATCATCCTGCAAAGCGATGACCAAAAGGTTTATGGAGCCATTTAACTGCCATTAGGGTTAAAAAAGCCTTGCAGCGATAATGCTTGCAATTTTCGGTAATTTGCTTAGAGTGACGGCAGTAAATATCTCAGGGTGATCTTCTGATCACATTTTTGAGAGTGGGTCCCCACCGGGTCCCGCTCTTTTTTATTGGCTGAAGCAGTGACACAAACGATCGAACCCCGTCTGATTGAAGAAGCCGGCGTCGCCGCCCGTGTGGCGCGCGTGGTGGAACCGACCATTGAAGGCATCGGCTTCCGGCTGGTGCGCGTCAAAGTCTCGGCGCAAAACGGCTGCACAGTGCAAATCATGGCCGAACGGCCCGATGGCAGCATGAATGTGGATGATTGCGAGAAGATCAGCCGCGCTTTGTCGCCCGTGCTCGATGTCGATGATCCCGTCGGCGTCGCCTACCACCTTGAAATCTCCTCGCCCGGCATTGACCGTCCGCTGGTCCGCAAATCCGACTTTGACCGCTGGTCAGGCCACGAAGCCAAGATCGAATTGCGCCAGATGATGGCGGGCCGCAAGCGCGGACGCGGGATTCTGACCGGCACCGAGGGCGATGATGTCATCATCCGCCGCACCGATCTGAAGCCGGAAGACGATCCCGAATTGCGTTTCCCGATCCGCAGCATCGAAGCCGCCTGGCTGGTGCTGACCGACGAGCTGATCCGTGAATCCCTGCGCCGTGAAAAGGCCATCCGCGAAGCCGGTGGGTATGTGGACGGGGATGACGAGTTCGAATTTTCTGATGACATCCCCGATGACGAGACCCCCGTCGAGGCTGTCGCCCCCCGTTTCAAACCCTCACACCCAAAAAAGCCCGTCCCCCGCAAGAAGGGTCCGGGACGCTTTGCCAAACCGAAGGAGTGACGCCTATGGCTGTGTCCGCCAACCGGCTTGAACTGTTGCAGATTGCCGATGCTGTGGCCCGCGAAAAGGTCATCGACCGCCAGATCGTGCTGGCTGCGATGGAAGATGCCATCGCCAAGGCCGCACGCTCGCGCTACGGCACCGAAACCGACGTGCATGCCCGCATCGACCCGCGCACCGGCGAATTGAACATTTCGCGGCATTTGCTGATCGTCGAGCAGATCGAGAATCCGGCCACCGAAATACTGCTGGAAGACGCACGCCGCAAAAATCCGGCCGCACAGCCCGGCGACACCATTGCCGATACGCTGCCTCCGTTCGATTTCGGCCGTATTGCCGCACAGTCCGCCAAGCAGGTGATCGTGCAGAAAGTGCGCGAAGCCGAGCGTGACCGCCAGTTCGACGAATTCAAGGACCGCATCGGCACCATCGTCAACGGTCTGGTCAAGCGCGTCGAATATGGCAATGTCATTGTCGATCTGGGCCGCGGCGAAGCCGTGTTGCGCCGTGACGATCTGATCCCGCGCGAAATGTTCCGCCCCGGCGACCGCATCCGCGCCTATCTGTTCGATGTCCGGCGCGAACAGCGCGGCCCGCAGATTTTCCTGTCGCGCACGCATCCGCAATTCATGGCCAAACTGTTCACGCAGGAAGTGCCCGAAATCTATGACGGCATCATCGAGGTGAAGGCCGTGGCCCGTGATCCGGGTTCGCGCGCCAAGATCGCCGTGATTTCGCGCGATGGCTCGATTGATCCGGTCGGCGCCTGCGTCGGGATGCGCGGTTCGCGCGTTCAGGCGGTCGTCGGCGAATTGCAGGGCGAAAAAATCGATATCATTCCATGGTCGCCCGATGTCGCCACCTTCATCGTCAATGCCTTGCAGCCTGCCGAAGTGGCCAAGGTGGTTCTCGACGAAGATGCCGAGCGCATCGAGGTCGTGGTACCGGACGAACAATTGTCGCTCGCTATCGGCCGCCGCGGCCAGAACGTCCGTCTCGCCTCGCAGCTGACCGGCTGGGATATCGACATTCTGACCGAAGCCGAAGAATCCGAGCGTCGCCAGAAGGAATTCCTCGAACGCACCACCGTGTTCATGAATGCGCTGGATGTGGACGAAACCGTGGGCCAGTTGCTGGCCTCCGAAGGCTTCCGTTCGGTCGAAGAACTGGCTTTCGTGGCGATTGAAGAACTCGCTTCGATCGAAGGTTTCGACGAGGACACCGCGCAGGAAATCCAGCGTCGTGCCAATGACCATCTGGGCGCGATCGAAGCCGAATTCGACGCCAAGCGTAGTGCTTTGGGCGTCGAGGACGCGCTGAAATCGGTTGCCGGTGTCACCACCGCGATGCTGGTTGCACTGGGCGAGAACGATGTAAAAAGCGTCGAGGATCTGGCCGGTTGCGCCACCGACGATCTGGTCGGCTGGAGCGAACGCCAGAACAATGAAACAGTCCGCCATTCCGGTTTCCTGGATGGTTTCGAACTGTCCCGCGAAGATGCCGAATCCATCATCATGGATGCCCGCATCAAAGCCGGATGGATCGAAGCCCCCGTGGCTGCCGAAGCGGAAGCGGTTGCAGAACACTAACAATCGGGACCGTCCTTGTTTGCACTGAGGGAACCATACGCCATGCCAGGGGCTTTTGCGGCCACCAAGCATATCGACGATGAGGAAAGCGGTTCGGAACGCCGCTGCATCGTCACGCGTGTGTCACACCCGCCTGCGGACCTGATGCGGTTTGTGCGGGCACCGGACGGTTCCGTGGTGCCCGACCTGAAAGGCAATCTGCCCGGACGCGGGGCGTGGGTTACGCCACGCCGTGCCATGCTGGTGCAGGCAGTCAAAAAGGGTCTGTTCGCCAAAGCGTTGAAGGCCGAGGTCAAGGTGTCCAGCTCGCTGGATGCCGAGGTCGAGGATCTGTTGCGGCAACGGGCACGCGAATCACTCAGCCTCGCCAACAAAGCGGGTCTGGTCGTTTACGGCTATACCCGTGTCGAAGCAGCGATCCGCGAAGGGATCGTGATCGGGCTGGTCGAAGCGCAGGACGGATCTGAATCGGGCCGTCGTAAACTGGAAAGCCAGCTCGATTATGCCTCTGCCGACCTTAAAAAACCCATTCAACGGCTATTCGGACTCGATTCATCCGATTTGGGTTTGGCATTAGGCCGGTCACATGTGATACATGCTGCACTGACAGAAGGGCCGGCAGCCCGTGCTTCGCTTGCACGGCTAGGCCTTTTGGACCATTACAGGGCTGAAGAACCCATATCAGACCTGAAAAATTCGATACTAAACTGACCATTCATGACTGAACGAACCGCAAGGACGCGCGCGGAATGACCGACGATAAAAATACTGGCGACAAGACGCTACATGCTCCTTCCAAGACGTTGTCGCTCAAGCGACCCGTCGAAGCGGGGGTCGTGCGTCAAAGTTTCTCGCACGGACGGTCGAAAGCCGTTGTGGTCGAGAAGGTGAAACGCCGCACTCTCGGTCCCGGTGAACAACGTGCCGAGGTCAAGATCGAACCCAAGGTCGAAGCTCCGGCGCCTGTTGTAGCAGCGCCTGTAACGGCCCCTGTGGCCAAAGCGGCGGCGCCTGCGCCTGCTGCCAGAGCTCCTGCGGGGCGGGGCGCACCGCAGCGTCCGTCTCAGGGCAACCGTCCGACTTCCGGCTCCGGCGTGGTGCTGCGCACCCTGACCGAAGACGAGCGCGACGCCAGAACACATGCACTGGTCGAAGCCCGCAAGCGCGAGATCGAGGAACGTGCCACGGCTGAAATCGAGGCCAAGGTCCGTACCGAGCGCGAAGCGGTTGAAATGGTCGAACGCGAAGCCGCCGCCGCACGACAGAAAGAAGAAGACGACCGTCTCAAGCGCGAAGAAGAACTGCGCCGCAAATCGGAAGAAGCCGCCCAGCGTCTGCTCGGCGATGCCGCACCGGTTTCTGATGCATCAGCAGGCAAAGCAGCGCTTGCCGGTCTGCAATCCACCAAGCCTTTGGCCGATACCGGCCTGACCACGATACGTCGTCCGCTGCCTGCCGCCGGCGTGCCCGGCCGTCTGCGCAACGAAGAGGAAGAGGAAGCCCGTCCGGTGCGTCGCCCCGGTGGTGTGGTCCGTCCGGCTGTGGCCCCCAAGCCCGAGCGCACCCGTGGCACCGATGACCGCCGTCGTGGCCGTCTGACCGTGACTGCCGCTACCGGTGGCGGTGACGAGGAACGCACCCGTTCGCTCGCCGCCTTCCGCCGCCGCGTGCAGCGACTCAAAGGCCATCAGGCCGACGAGCCGAAAGAAAAGATTTCCCGCGAAGTCATTGTTCCCGAAACCATTACCATTCAGGAACTGGCCAACCGTATGGCCGAACGCGCCGTGGATGTGATCCGTTTCCTGATGAAACAGGGTCAGATGGTCAAAATCACCGATGTGATTGATGCCGATACCGCCCAGCTGGTGGCCGAAGAACTCGGCCATACCGTGAAGCGCGTGGCTGAATCGGATGTGGAAGATGGCCTGTTCGACGAAGCCGATGCCGACACCACGATGGAAACCCGCTCGCCGGTTGTGACCATCATGGGCCACGTCGATCACGGTAAAACCTCGCTGCTCGATGCCTTGCGCAAAACCAATGTGGTGTCGGGTGAGGCCGGTGGCATTACCCAGCATATCGGCGCCTATCAGGTTGTCTCGCCGCTCGGCGGCAAGATCACCTTCATCGATACACCCGGCCATGCCGCCTTTACCGCCATGCGTGCACGCGGTGCGAAAGTCACCGATATCGTCATTCTGGTGGTGGCTGCCGATGACGGCGTGATGCCGCAGACGATCGAAGCAATCAACCATGCCAAGGCTGCAGGCGTGCCGATGATTGTGGCCATCAACAAAATCGACAAGCCGGCTGCCAAGCCCGAACGGGTCCGTACCGAATTGCTTCAATATGAAGTGCAGGTCGAATCCATGGGTGGCGAAACCATCGAAGTCGAGGTTTCGGCCAAGGAACGCACCAATCTCGATAAATTGCTGGAAATGATCACCCTGCAAGCCGAAGTGCTGGATTTGAAGGCCAATCCGGATCGTCCGGGTGAAGGCACGGTGATCGAAGCCAAGCTGGATCGCGGTCGCGGTCCTGTGGCCACTGTCCTGGTCCAGCGCGGTACGCTGCATCCCGGAGATATCGTTGTCGCGGGGTCCGAATGGGGCCGCGTCCGCGCGCTTCTGTCGGAAAACGGCTCGCCGGTCACGGAAGCAGGTCCTTCGGTTCCGGTTGAAATTCTGGGCTTCAACGGCGCTCCCGAAGCCGGTGACCGCGTTGCGGTGGTCGAAAACGAGGCGCGGGCACGTGAAATTACCGCCTATCGCCAGCGCCAGAAGCGCGAACGCTCCGCCGCCCGTCAGGGCACGGCGCGTGGCACTCTGGCCGATATGATGAGCCAGCTCAAAACCGCAGGCCGCAAGGAATTCACCTTGCTGGTCAAGGGTGACGTGCAGGGTTCGGTCGAAGCCATCATCGGCGCGCTGGACAAAGCGGGCAACGAGGAAGTGATGGCGCGGGTGATGCATGCCGGTGTCGGCGGCATCAACGAGAGCGATATCACGCTGGCGGAAGCCTCGCATGCTGTCGTGATCGGCTTCAACGTGCGCGCCAACAAGGAAGCACGCGAGGCGGCCGAACGCGCCGGTATCGAAATCCGCTATTACAACATCATCTATGATCTGGTCGATGACATCAAAAAGGCCATGTCCGGCCTGCTGGCCCCGACCCTGCGCGAAGAGCGTCTGGGCGAAGCCCGTATCCTGCAGGTGTTCGGCGTGTCGAAAATCGGCAAGGTTGCCGGCTGTCTCATTCAGGACGGCCGTGTGGAACGCGGTGCCAGCGTGCGCCTGATCCGCGACAATGTGGTGATCCACGAAGGCAAGCTGTCGACCCTGAAACGCTTCAAAGACGAAGTCAAAGAAGTCGGTTCGGGTCAGGAATGCGGTATGGCCTTCGAGAATTATCAGGACATGCGCGAAGGCGACATCATCGAATGTTATCGCGTCGAAGAAATCCGGCGGTCGCTGTAAGCGGCCGTTGCCCACCCCGTCCCATTGCTGTGGGGCGGGTTTTTCCCTCCATCAGCCGGTCCGATCCCGGCAGAGGTCGAGACCATGGCAGTTCGTAAAGACACGGGGCAAGCTGGCCCCTCCCAAAGACAATTGCGCGTCGCAGAATTGGTGCGTCATGCGCTGACCAGCCTGATTTCGCGCGGCGATATTCCCGAAGATGTGCTGACCCGCGCCTTTATCACCATTCCCGAAGTGCGGATGAGCCCCGATCTCAAACTCGCAACCGCCTATCTGGTGCTGCACGACAAGAGCCTTGAAAAAGGCGTGATGGAGGCTTTGAAGCGCCATCACAAATATCTGCGCTCGAATGTCGCGAAGCGGGTCAATCTGAAATTCGCGCCCGATCTGCGCTTCCGGCTCGATTACCGGCTCGACAGTGCCTCGAAAATCGACCAATTGCTGCGCCGCCCCGAAGTGCAGCGCGATCTGATGGTCGACGAACCCGACCAGGATCAAGATCACGGGCATGACGATCTTCCGGATCACAGGCACTAACAGCGGAATTGCATGATGAGCGCACCGCGCAAACATCGCCTTGATATTCATGGCTGGATCATACTCGACAAGCCGGTCGGCATGACCTCCACGCTGGCGGTCGCCGCCTTGCGCCGCTTGCTCAATGCCAAAAAGGCCGGCCATGCGGGCACACTCGATCCCTTGGCCTCGGGCATTTTACCATTGGCTTTCGGCGAAGCCACCAAAACCGTGCCCTATGTGGTGGACGGCGAAAAAGCCTATCGTTTCACCGTCCGCTGGGGCATTGAAACCAATACCGACGACACCGAAGGCGAAGCGGTTGCCACCAGCGACAACAGACCTGTCCAGACCGAGATCGAGGCCATTCTGCCGCAATTTATCGGGGTGATTGCACAGGTGCCGCCGCAATTCTCGGCCATCAAAATTCAGGGCGAACGCGCCTATGATCTGGCCCGCGACGGCGAAACCGTCGATCTGGTCGCCCGCAATGTCGAAATCCACGCTTTGCGCCTGCTCTCAATGACCGCGGATGAAAGCGTATTCGAGGCCGAATGCGGTAAAGGCACCTATATCCGCGCGATTGCCCGCGATATGGGCCGGATTCTGGGCTGTTACGGCCATATCACCGCTTTGCGCCGCACCCGCGTCGGCCCCTTTATCGAAATGGATTCGACCCCGTTTCACGCGCTCGAAACCGACGGCGCGGCCAGCGATGCCTTGCGCAGCGTCGAATCCGGCCTGACCGAACTCGACTGCATCGTGATGAGCCGCGATCAGGCTTTGCGCATCCGCCGTGGCCAATCGGTCATCCTGCGCGGCCGCGACGCCCCCGCCGAGGGCGGCCCCTATTACACCACCTGCGACGGCACCGTGCTGGCCATCGGCATGGTCGAACGCGGCGAATTCGTTCCGCATCGGGTGTTTAATTTGTGATTGATGTAAGTTACTGAAAAACAATGATTATTTGTATGTTTAGCAAAGTTATCCATATTTATTGAATTTTTGGTAACTTGGGGTAAGATCAGGTAACTTTAGATAAGGTTGATTGATATGGACCCTGTGACCAATCCATTTGTTCCCGGTGCGGGTACTCCGCCACCCGAATTGGTCGGGCGCGAACAGTTGCTTGAAAAGTCCAGAATTGCGCTTTCCCGCATTCAGCGTGGCAATCCGGCAAAAAGCCTGATCATTGTCGGTTTACGGGGCGTTGGTAAAACCGTGTTGTTGGTGTCCATCGAAGATCTTGCCAAAACACTTGGCTTCAAAACCATCATGATTGAAGCCCCGGAAGGGAAATCGCTTGCGCAACTGCTGATTTCTCACCTGCGACAAGTCTTGTTTTCTCTCGATGCAATGGCCCATATCGGCCATAAAGCCAAACGTGCACTCAATGTCCTCCGCAGTTTTGCAAACGGACTTAAGCTCAGCATCGGCGATGTTGATTTGGGGATCAGCATCAGTGCCGAAAAGGGAATTGCTGATAGTGGCGATCTGGAAGCAGATTTATCTGCTTTGCTGGTTTGCGTGGGTGAAGCGGCTAAAGAAGCGCAGACGGCCCTGCTGATCTGCATCGACGAACTGCAATATCTCAGCCCTGCCGATTTCAGCGCATTGATCATGTCAATTCACCGGATCAACCAGCTTGGCTTGCCTCTCATCCTTATCGGGGCAGGATTGCCGCAAATTCTCGGTTTGGCTGGTAATGCGAAGTCCTATGCCGAACGCCTGTTTGATTACCCCTCTGTCGGTGCGCTTCCGCTCAACGAAGCGATCGAGGCCATTCAAGGTCCTGCCCGGCTGGAAGGCATCGCATTTACACAAGAGGCATTGCAGGAGATCTTCAATCAGACCCAAGGCTATCCCTATTTTCTCCAGCAATGGGGTTATGAGGCATGGAATCTGGCACAATCCAGCCCGATTGGCATCGAAACAATCCACAAAGCCACCCAAGCTGCGATCCAGTCTCTGGACGAGAGCTTCTTCAAGGTCCGTTTCGACCGCTGTACACCATCCGAAAAACGCTACTTGAAAGCACTTGCCGATCTCGGGAGTGGAGCGCATCGGTCGGGGGATGTGGCAGATCAAATGAACGACAAGGTGTCAACGGTCGCACCGACGCGCTCGAAGCTGATCAAAAAGGGTATGATCTATTCTCCCCAACACGGCGACACCGAATTTACGGTGCCAATGTTTGACCAATATCTCAAACGCATCATGGATTCCCCGCCACCCGCCAAACAATAATTTGGCCTTTTGTGCAAATCTGTGTATAGGGTTGGCGCGCTGGATGGGGTTTTCCCTGTCTGGACACCCTGACCGCCCTGGACGACATCCCGGAACGGCCAATCGGCACAGGCGAAAGCCTGCGCTTCCTCCAATCAAAAGGAACATCCGATGTCGATTACTGCAGAGCGCAAAACCGCGCTTGTCAAAGAATATGCCACAAAGCCTGGTGATACCGGTTCGCCGGAAGTGCAGATTGCCATCCTCACCGAACGGATTGCAAACCTGACAGGCCATTTCAAAACCCATGCGAAAGACAACCATTCGCGTCGCGGCCTTTTGAAAATGGTGTCCCAGCGTCGCTCGCTGCTCGATTATCTCAAGAAAATCGAAATGGCGCGCTACAAGACCATTATCGCAAAGCTCGGCATCCGCCGCTAAGCGATATCTTTCTGGTGCGTGCCCGCACGCACCAGTCCGGCCCCCCGCGGATTCTCCGCATCGGGTCATGCCTCCAGCCTCCGAATGATCGGAGCCTGTCAACCCGCTGGTCAGCGTGATCATGGCAGGATTGCCAGTGGCTTACGAACAGAATTCAAGCTGTTCGCATGGTAAGCCCCTCGTCGTCTTGCACATGGCCTCTGTCCGGTTTTGTCCGAAGAGAAAAAGATAAACCATGTTCGATATCCAAAAAGTAGAAATGAACTGGGCCGGCCGCAAGCTTGTGCTGGAAACCGGCCGCGTTGCGCGTCAGGCTGACGGCTCCGTGCTGGCCACCTATGGCGAAACCACCGTGCTGGCCACTGTCGTGTCGGCCAAGCAGCCAAAACCCGGCGTGGATTTTTTCCCGCTGACCGTGAACTATCAGGAAAAGGCCTTTGCGGCCGGTCGTATTCCCGGTGGCTATTTCAAGCGCGAAGGTCGTCCCTCCGAGCGTGAAACGCTGATTTCGCGCCTGATCGACCGTCCGATCCGCCCGTTGTTCGTGCCCGGTTACAAGCATGACACGCAGGTTGTCGGGACCGTTTTGTCGCATGATCTTGAAAACGATCCCGATATCGTCTCGATGGTCGCCGCTTCCGCTGCGCTCACCCTGTCCGGCGTTCCCTTCATGGGTCCGGTCGGCGGCGCGCGCGTCGGCTATATCAACGGCCAGTTGAAGCTGAACCCGACCATTCAGGAAATGGCGGATTCAACCCTCGAACTGATCGTGGCCGGGACCACCGACGCCGTGTTGATGGTGGAATCGGAAGCCAAAGAACTGTCCGAAGAAATCATGCTCGAAGCCGTGATGGTTGGTCATCGTGGTTTCCAGCCGGTCATTGATGCGATCATCAAGCTGGCCGAAGTGGCTGCCAAGGAACCCCGCGATTTCACCACGCCGGACCATTCCGCGCTGGAAGCCAAGGTGTTGAAGCTGGTCGAAGCCGATCTGCGCGATGCCTTCACCACCCCTGCCAAGGCCCTGCGTCAGGACAAGGTTGCCGCGGCAAAAGCCAAAGTGATGACCGCGTTCTGTGGCGAAGGCGCTTCCGAGCCTGTCGATGCGCTCACAGTCGGTGGCGTGTTCAAGGACGTCGAAGCCAAGATCGTGCGCTGGAACATTCTGGACACCGGTATCCGTATCGATGGCCGCGATGTCAAAACCGTGCGTCCGATTGTCGCCGAAGTCGGCATTCTGCCCCGTACCCATGGTTCGGCCCTGTTCACCCGCGGTGAAACACAGGCGCTGGTTGTGGCCACGCTCGGCACCGCCGATGACGAACAGTTCATCGACTCGCTGGAAGGCACCTACAAGGAAAACTTCCTGCTGCATTACAACTTCCCTCCCTACAGCGTCGGCGAAACCGGCCGTATGGGTTCGCCCGGCCGTCGTGAAATCGGCCATGGCAAGCTCGCATGGCGCGCCATTCATCCGATGCTGCCTGCCCAGCACGAATTCCCCTACACCATCCGTGCGGTGTCCGAGATCACCGAGTCGAACGGCTCGTCCTCGATGGCAACCGTCTGCGGCACCTCGCTGGCTCTGATGGATGCCGGTGTACCGTTGAAGGCGCCTGTGGCGGGTATCGCGATGGGGCTCATTCTGGAAGACAAGCGCTTTGCCGTGCTGTCCGACATTCTGGGCGACGAAGATCATCTCGGCGATATGGATTTCAAGGTGGCCGGTTCCGAACACGGGATCACCTCCTTGCAGATGGACATCAAGATTGCCGGCATCACCGAAGAGATCATGAAGGTCGCTTTGGAACAGGCCAAAGGCGGTCGTCTGCATATTCTGGGTGAAATGGCCAACGGCCTGTCGGCAGCCCGTCAGGAACTCGGCCAATATGCACCGCGCATCGAAACCATGAAGATCCCGACCGACAAGATCCGTGAAGTGATCGGCACCGGCGGCAAGGTCATTCGTGAAATCGTCGAAAAGACCGGCGCGAAGATCAATATCGAGGATGACGGCACCGTCAAAATCGCGTCTTCCGATGCCGCGTCCATCACCGCAGCCATCAACTGGATCAAGTCGATCGCATCCGACCCCGAACTCGGCATGATTTACGACGGCACTGTCGTCAAAACCGCCGATTTCGGAGCGTTTGTGAACTTCTTCGGCGCCAAAGACGGCCTCGTGCACATTTCGCAACTCGCTTCGCAGCGCGTCAACAAGGTCACCGATGTCGTCAAAGAAGGCGACAAGGTGAAGGTGAAACTGCTCGGCTTCGATGATCGCGGCAAGGTCCGCCTGTCGATGAAGCTGGTCGACCAGACCACCGGCGAAGACCTCGAAGGCAAAGAAGCGCCCGAAGCGGCGCCCGGCACCGGCGAACAGCCCTGACCGGATCCAAGAAACAGAAAAAGCGGCCTTCGGGCCGCTTTTTTTATGCCGTGACTGATGAAAAAATCAGGTGTGAACGGCCCAGCAGGCCACCTGCCGCTGGTCCTTGTCCTGCAACACCGGCACATCGACCGAGCAACGGCCCAGCACGGCACGGCAACGCGGATGGAAGGCGCAACCGCTTGGCGGGTTGAACGGCGACGGCATTTCGCCTTGCAAAACGATCCGCTCTTTCTTGGCACCGGGATTGGCTACAGGAGTGGCCGACAGCAACGCCTGCGTATAGGGGTGTTGCGGATGGGCAAACAGAGTGGCCGCCGAACCGGCCTCCACCGCATGGCCGAGATAGACCACCATCACCTGATCGGCAATGTGTTTGACCACCGACAGATCATGGCTGATGAAGACATAGGCCAGCCCGAATTCCTGCTGGATATCGGCCAGCAGGTTCAACACCTGCGCACGGATCGACACATCCAGCGCCGAAACAGGCTCGTCGAGCACCAGAATTTTGGGCCGCAGCATCAAAGCGCGCGCAATGGCGATGCGCTGGCGCTGGCCGCCCGAAAACATATGCGGATAGCGGGTCGCATGTTCGGGGCGCAAGCCGACCCGTTTCATCATCGACACAACAGCCGCAGCGCGATCGGCTGCCGACATATCGGTATTGATCTTCAACGGCTCTTCCAGCGCGCCACCGACCGTCTGGCGGGGATTGAGCGAGCCATAGGGATTTTGAAACACGATCTGCACTTCGGAGCGCAGTTTTTTGCGCTCCTGCACGGTCGCATAGGCCAGATCAATACCGCCGATGATCAATGATCCGCTGGTCGGCTCCTCGATCATGGTCAGCAAACGGGCCAGCGTGGACTTGCCCGAACCCGATTCACCCACCACCGCCAGCGTTTCACCGGCATTCAGATCAAAACTCACATCGACCAGAGCCTGCACCACGGCCGGTTGGGCGAAAAAGCCGCGCGACACGTCATAATGACGGGTCAGATTCCGCGCCTGCAACACCACGCTCATGCCGCACCTCCCGTAATGGTGACCGGTTGCCCGTCATTGAGCGGTGTATGGCACAAAGCGTGGCCGTGAGCGGCATCGCACGCTTTGGGCGGTGTTGTCTTGCACAAGGCGGTGGCAAAGGCACAGCGGGGCGAAAACAGGCAGCCGACCGGCTTGTCGAATTGACCCGGCACCACACCCGGAATCGACGGCAACACGCCTTTGACCGCCGCCCGTTCGGGCAAGGCCGCCAGCAAAGCGGCGGTATAGGGATGGCGCGGTTGCCGGAACAGGCCGACCGTCTCCTGCATTTCGACCTGCTGTCCGGCATATTGCACCACCACCCGCTGGGCGGTTTCTGCCACCACGCCCATATCATGGGTGATCAGCACCAGACCCATGCCGTTGTCGCGCTGGATCGACATCAAAAGATCCAGAATCTGCGCCTGAATGGTCACATCGAGTGCCGTGGTCGGCTCGTCGGCAATCAGCAATTTGGGCTTGGAGGCCAAAGCCATCGCAATCATCACACGCTGGCTCATGCCGCCCGACAGCTGATGCGGAAAAGCACTCAAGCGCCGCTCGGGATCGGTGATGCCGACCGCTTCCAGCAATTCGATGGAGCGGCGGCGGCAGGCGGCACGGTCCAGACCCAAATGGGTTTTCAGACTTTCGCCGATCTGGAACCCCACGGTGAAGCAGGGGTTCAGGCTGGTCATCGGTTCCTGGAAGATCATCGCAATATCGCGGCGCACGGTGCGGCGACGCTCGCTGTCCGACAGGGTCAGCAAATCCAGCCCCTCGAACCGCATGACATCGGCGGTAATGGTCGCGGTCCATGGCAACAGGCCCATCACGGCCAGCATCGCCACCGATTTGCCAGAACCCGATTCCCCGACAATCGACACCACCTCGTTGCGGTCAACCGTCAGATTGACCCCGTCAACCGCCAGAAACGGACCCGAACGGGTGTTGAACGACACCGTCAGATTGCGGATTTCCAACAGGCTTTTCTGGAGCATGCTCATCGGCTCAGCTCCTCTTCAATTTCGGATCAAGCGCATCGCGCAACCCGTCACCGAACAGATTGATCGAAATCACCGTCACCAGAATCGCCAGACCGGGCAGTGTGACAATCCAAGGATTGGAGCGGATGAATTCACGGCTATCGGCCAGCATCGCACCCCATTCGGCGACAGGCGGTTGCGCGCCAAGGCCGAGAAAGCCCAGAGCCGCCGCCTCCAAAATCGCCTCGGACACGCCAAGAGCTGCCTGTACGATCAGCGGGGCCAGACAATTCGGCAGCACCGTAAACACCATCAAGCGAAAGGGACCGGCACCCGCCACCCGCGCCGAAGTGACATAATCGCGGCCCAGCTCGCTGAGGGCGGAAGCGCGCACCAGCCGCACATAGCGGGGCAGAAACACCGCGGTCACCGCCACAATCGTATTGGTCAGGCTCGGGCCCATCACCGCCACAATCAAAATTGCCAGCACCAGACCCGGCACGGACAGGATCAAATCCATCACCCGCATGATCATGACATCGACAATCCCGCCCATAGCGGCCGCCGCCAGACCGAGTGCGACCCCGATGATCACCGACACGACCATCACCGTCAGGCCGATAAACAGCGAGACCCGCGCCCCGAAAATCAGCCGCGTCAGCGTATCGCGGCCCAAGGCATCGGTGCCCAGCAGATAATGCCAGTTACCGCCTTCGACCCAGACCGGCGGCAATTTGGTGAAATCGCGGAACTGTTCAACCGGCGAATAAGGCGACACAAATTCGGCAAACACCGCGACAAACACGATCAGGCTCAGCAGGGCCAAGCCCATCACCGCGCCGCGGTTTTCGCAAAACGATGCCCAGAAGGCCGCCAAAGGAGACGGCGGTGCCTGAACCGCCTCGACGGCACCTGCCCCGACGGCTCCCGATTGAACGTGCGGATCACTGGCCATGACGGATCCTCGGATTGATAAAACCATACAGCATGTCGACGGTCAGATTGACCACGATCACAATCGACGAGATCAGCAGAATACCGCCCTGCAAGGCCGGATAATCGCGGCGGCCGATCGATTCAATCAGCCATTTGCCGACACCGGGCCAGGAGAAAATCGTTTCGGTCAGCACCGCCCCCGCCATCAGCGAGCCGACCTGCAAACCGATGATGGTGACCACCGGAATCAGCGCATTGCGCAACGCATGCAGCCCGATCACCCGAAACGGCGACAGGCCCTTGGCATAGGCGGTGCGGACATAATCCTCGCTCAGCACTTCCAGCATCGAGGAACGGGTCATCCGCGCCAAAGTCGCCAGAGGCACGGTGCCCAACACAATCATCGGCAGCATCAGATGGTGAAAGGCCGATTTGAAGGCTCCGGCCTGATCCGACAGCAGCGCGTCGATCAGCATGAAGCCTGTTACGGGTTCGAAATAGAATTTGATCAGATCAATGCGGCCCGACACCGGCGTCCAGCCCAGCCGCTCGGACACCAGCATGATCAGCAACAGACCCCACCAGAAAATCGGCATCGAAAACCCGGTCAGCGACAGGCCCATCAGGGTTTGGTCGAAAATCGACCCGCGCTTGAGTGCGGCAATCACCCCTGCCGGAATCCCGATCAGAATTGCAAACACCATCCCGAAAAACGCCAGCTCCAGCGTGGCGGGAAAGAGTTGCATAAATTCGGTCAATACACGTTCGTTGGTCACCACCGAGGTGCCGAAATCGCCGTGCAACAAGCCCCAGGCATAATCGGCAAACTGTTTCCACACCGGCTGGTCCAGACCCAGTTCATGACGGAACTGCGCCAGACGCTCGGGCGAAATGCCGCGCTCGCCGGTGCGCACCTCGACCGGATCACCCGGCACCATCCGGATCGCCACAAAGGTCACAAACATCAGGGCCACAAAAGTGGGAATTGTCAGCGCCAGACGTTTCAGCAGAAACCGCAGCATGGAAATCCTAAACCCTTGAAAATCTTAAAGGAAAAAACCGGAAAGCCATTCGGGGCCTTCCGGTTTTCAATGCAACGGTCAAACGGTGTTATTTGATATCGACACCGATGAACTTATGGCCGCCGAGCGGGCTCTGCTTATAGCCTTCGACTTCCTTGCGCATCACTTCGAACACGATGGAATGTGCGATGGTCATGTCGGGAGCGTCTTCCTTCATGATGACCTGCATTTCCTCATAGAGCTTGGTGCGCTCTTTCGAATCGGTCAGTGTTGCGGCCTTCTTCAGACGCACATCGAATTCTTCATTGCACCATTTGGAGATGTTCTGGCCACCCGGACGGGCCGCCGCACAACCGCGCAGGAAGAAGAAGTTGTCGGGATCGCCATTGTCACCGGTCCAGCCGAGCTGCACCGTGGTTGGCTCGCCCTGCTGGGCGCGCTTGCGGTATTCACCCCATTCATAGGTAACCAGTTTGGCATTGACGCCGACTTTGGCCAGATCGGCCTGCATCATTTCGGCAATCCGCTTGGCATTCGGGTTATAGGGACGCTGAACGGGCATGTACCACAGATCGATTTCGAGCGGCGCGGTCACACCGGCTTCCTTCAGCAAAGCCTGCGCCTTGGCGGGATCGTAGGGATAATCCTTCACAGCCGTGTTGTAGGACCACAGGGTCGGCGGGATGAAGTTGATCGCTGCCGTGCCCGCACCGAGATAGACGTCGCGCATGATGGCGGCCTTGTCGATCGCCATATTCATGGCCTGACGGACGCGCTTGTCGTCAAACGGCTTCTTGGTGACGTTAAACGCCCAGTAAGCGATGTTGAGGCCGGATTGGCTGATCACTTTCAGGCTCGGATCCTTCTGCATTTCGGCCAGATCGGCCGGACGCGGATAGGCCGCGAACTGGCACTCATTGGCCTTCAGCTTGGAATAGCGGGCGGTCGGATCCGGTGTAATCGCATAGACCAGATCGTCGATCAGCGCCTTTTCACCCCAGAATTCCTTGTTCGCCTTGAAGCGGATCACCGCATCTTTCTGATAGGTGATGAAGGAGAACGGACCCGTGCCGACCGGAACCTGATCGAACTGCTCGGGCTTGCCGGATTTCAGCAGGGCTTCGGCATATTCTGCCGAATGGATCGAGGCAAAATCCATCGCCAGATTGGCAAGGATCGGTGCGTTTGGCTCGCTCAAGGTCATGACGATGGTGTAATCGTCCTTTTTAACAAGGCTTTTGATCAGCTTGGTCATGCCCATATCGGCAAAATAATCATATTTGCCGCCGGAGATCTTGGCATAGGGATGATCGGGCTTGGACTAGCGCTCGAACGAGAACAGCACGTCATCGGCATTCATGTCGCGGGTCGGCTTGAAGCTGGTGACAGAGTGCCACTTCACGCCCTTGCGGAGCTTGAAAGTGATTTCAAGGCCGTCAGGCGAAGTTGTCCAGCTTTCGGCGAGGGCAGGAACAACTTTGGTCGAGCCACGCTCGAATTCAACCAGCTGGTTGTAAACGGGGCGGGCAGCATCGAAACTGGTGCCGGTGGTGTTCAAAGCCGGCGTAAAATTCTCCGGCGACCCTTCCGAGCAGTAAACAAGTGTTTTGGCCGAAACGGCACTGGCACCGAGCAGCAGAGCAAAGCTCAAAGCCGCCAAACCGGTTTTTCGAAAATGTGACATGGATTATCCCCTCATGTGATCACAGGCATGATCGTCAAGCATAAGCACTCTGGCTCATACCCGTATCGAACCCTTTTTTGCAACTTTATGCAACGGGGTCTGCAACAATTATGCAAAATCAGGGTACAAGTCCGGTCTGGACAAGGCGCAAGCCATGCTTGTCCTGTTCGAGAGTGACGGCAATATCAAACACATCGGCCAGACGTTGCGCCGTCAAAACGGTCACAGAATCACCTTGGACAACCACTCTGCCCTGATCGAGCATCACGATCCTGTCGGCAAAGCGTGCGGCAAGAGACAGATCATGCAGCACCGCAATCACGAGGCAACCCGCTTGCGCCTCTTGTTGCAGCAATTCCATCATCAGCCACTGATGATGCGGATCAAGCGCGGCAATCGGCTCGTCGACCAGTAAAACCGGGGCTTGTGTGGCCAGAGCACGGGCCAGCATCACCCGCGCTTTCTCGCCGCCCGAGAGTTGTGTGATGCAGCGATGCGCCAGACCGGACACTTTGGTGCGCTCCAGTGCCTGATCCACCGCCTGCCAATCCTGTCGGGTGGCCCGCTCGACCGTGGCCCCGTGCGGCATGCGCCCCAGCATCACCAGTTCGCGCACCGGCATCGGCCAAGCCGCCTGACGGTCTTGCGGCAGATAGGCCACCATGCGGGCGCGCTGGTTGGCAGACAGACCGGCCAAAGGCCGGCCATTCATCAGCACGCGACCCGAAGACGGGGCCAGCACCTGTGCCAGAATCCGCATCAGACTGGACTTTCCGGCCCCGTTCGGTCCCACCATCGCATGCAGGCAGGCAGGAGCAAAAGCCAGATCGACCGCATGCAACACCGTCCGGCCACCGAGATCGAGTGAGACTTGTTCGGCGTGAAGCGTGGTGCTTGTCATGCCGCGCCCTCAGCAAACAGGCCGCGATGACGGCGGATGGCGGCAACAAACAGCGGCACACCCAGCAAGGCCGTGACGGCCCCCACCCGCAATTCCGTCTGCGCCGGAACCAGCCGCACCAGCACATCGGCCATCAGCATCAACAGACTGCCCGACAGCAAAGACGGCCATAAAATCCGCCTGGGATCGGCCCCCACCAGCAAGCGGGCGCAATGGGGTGCGATCAGACCGACAAAGCCGATGGCCCCCGACACCGCCACCGCGGCCCCCACGCCCATCGCCACCGAGGCAAGCGTCATCCACCGCAAACGGGAGACATCTATTCCCAGACTGGTTGCGCTGTCCTCGCCCAAGACCAGCGCGCGATAGCCATTGCCCTGCGATAGCAACAGGCCCATCGCCGCAAGGATAAAAGGCACGGACAGGCCGACATGCAGCAGCGAGCGGTCCTCGAACGAGCCCATCATCCAGAACACGATTTCCGTCACCGCAAACGGATTGGGCGACAGGGCAATGACGATCGATGTGGCCGCGCCCGCCAGCGTGCCGATCGCCAGACCGGCCAGAATCAAGGCCACCACCGAGGCCTCGCGGCCGACAATCCGCATCAAAACCACAAACGACAGCAAGGCCGTGCCAATCGCCGCCAGCGGCAAAACAACCGACAAGGCCCCCGCCATGCCGCTATACAGCACCAGCACCGCGCCGAAAGCAGCGGATTGCGGCGCGCCGAACACCGTCGGATCAGCCAGCGGATTGCGCATCAAACCTTGCAAGGCCGCGCCCGAGATTCCCAAAATCCCGCCGACAAACAATGCCAGCAGCGTGCGCGGCAGTCTGATCTCGCGCATGATGGTGGCGGCCAGATCATCCCCGCCCCACAAACCCTTGAGGCTTTGCGCGAGAGACAGCGGCACCGCGCCTGTCAGCAACGAGGCGCACAGCATCACAACCAGCACCGCATAAAGACCCGCCAGTCGCCGGTGTGGCGAAAGACGGGCCTGATCGGCGCGGGGTTGGTCTGTTACCATGTGGCGCGCAGACCGACATAGACCGAGCGGCCCGCCGTGCCGAAGCCCCGGTTATCCTCGTAATGGGCATTGGTCAGGTTTTCGGCGCGGATATAGGCCATATAGGTGGCATCGAATTTATAAGAGGCCAGCAGATCCAGCTTGGCATAGGGTGCCAGTGCCACCCGCGTGCTCGTGAATGTCGCATCATCATAATAGATATCGATCCGATGCCCGACAAAACTCAGCCGCGGCTCGATTTCGATCCTGTCGAAACCGAGATAGGTCAGCGAGGCCATGGCCTGATGCTGGGGCCGCCGCAACAAGGCGGAATGGGTGGAAAGATCCTCGGCCAGCATGAATGTATAAGACGTTTTCACCCGCCACAGATCGGGCACCAAAGCAAAAACCAGCGTCTGTTCGACACCACGGGTTTTGGCCTGGTCGACATTGAAATAGCAGCCGCCGAAATTGGCGTTTTGCGCCGCGGTACAACTGCCGTCGCTGCCGAAATTGATCAGATTTTGATAGCGCGTCTCGAAAGCCGTGGTGCTCGATTGCACGCGCTTGTCGAAAAAATCCTGATCAATCCCGATATCGAAGCCGATATTGTCCTCGGGCCGCAAGGCCAGCGAGCCATATTCGCTGAAACGCTGATAGAGCGAGGGAGATTTGGCACCGGTCCCGATGCTGCTGCGCAATTTGGTACCGGTCTCGTTGATCGCATAGGCGGCTGTCGCCCGCCATGTCGCAAACCGGTTGGGATCGGTATCATCGATGCGGCCGCCGAGCGACAGGCTCAACCGCTCGCCGAGTGGCAATTGATGCATCACATAGGCCGATTGCGTGCTCTGGCTGGCATCCCCCGTCACATAGCGGACGGACGAGCCGCGCGGCAAAGCCTGATTGGTCGAAAACGCCGTCTCGGCCTCGCTTGCCACCCCGAAAATCAGCAGGCCATAGGAACCGAGCTTGAGATCGTTCTGCAGTTCGATCCCGTAACGATCCCCGCGATAATCGAGCGAATTGGGGCCATAAGACAGATAATTCGGGTCAAAATAGCCGACAGTGCCCGCATGTCTGTCGGTCCTGTTGGCAAAGACTTTGGCGGAGGAGCGCAGCCGGCCATCCAGCAGATCAAGCGTCGCCTTGCTCCAGACCTGCGTGGTGTGGTTGCGGGTGCGGTTGAACGGATCATCGCCCGACGACAGATCATAATGATTGTTGTTCAGCATCGAGATCATGCCGAAATCGAAGCGCAGATCCTGTTGCGGCTGCCAGCCGACCCGCGCCGAAAAACTGGCTTTCTGGGCGGGGTCATGTTCGAGCGGTGTCGCGAGATTGCGGGTGATGCGCGGAATATTGTGGCCATAACCGGAAAAGCCGTCATTGGCGAAACCGCTCGCAGAAATGGCATAATCGACATCGCGCGTGCCGCCGCTGACCGAACCGGTGAAACTGCGCGCCCCGTAAGAGCCGCCTTCCATCGTCAGGCTGGCTTTGGGATCGCGCTTGCCCTTGCGGGTGATGATATTGACCACGCCACCCATCGCCTCGGAGCCGTAAAGCGCCGATTGCGGGCCGCGCAAAATCTCGATCCGTTCGATATCATTGGCCGCCACCGCGCTGAAATCGAACTCGCCGCCGGTCGATGCCGGATCACCGATGCGGATGCCGTCGATCATCACCATCGAATGGCGCGCTTCGGCCCCGCGCAACCGCAAAGTCGCAAGCCCTGCGGGTCCGCCATTCTGGGTGATGGAGACACCAGGCACCGAACGCATGACATCGGCCAGCGTTTGCGCGCCCCATTTCTGGATTTCGTCGGCACGGATGATCGTGATCGCCGAACCCGAGCGGCTGATTTCCATTTCGGTACGAAACGGCGTCACGACAATCTCTTTGCCGGTCAATACCGCTGTTTCGGCATGAAGATCCGAGGATCGGGAACAAATGGCTGTCAAACACAGCACAGAGAGCGCACCGGCCACAAGGGCTCGGTGCCGTTCGGGCACGTTCATAGCTTCCTCCAACCGTCCCGCCGACGGTGCTAGGGGTTACGTTCAACGTTGGCCGGTCTCCTGGCTCGCGGTATCAGCCTCTTTCCGCCTTCCCGGTCAAAACCAGTGGCATTCGGAAGAAGCAAACCGCTTACAGTTGCGGGGGCAGCTGTGGCATAAAGGTGAATGAACCACCTCGCACCACATTCCCGTTTCATCCCTCATCGGGACACCAACGCAGTTTCGACGCTACGCGAACCAGTCTATAGGTGCAAGATGATGCGCATCCGATTTACCCGACTCTTTCGGCTTAGCCTGATTTTGCTGGCAACTTGGACCGTTTCGATCATAGCAGTCCCGCTTGCCGCCCAATCTGCCCCTGCAAAACAGGTGATCTCGCTGAATCTATGCACCGACCAGCTGTTGCTGGCTCTAGCCGGTCCCGACCAGATTGTGGCTTTGTCGCCTTTGGCGCGTGATCCCTTGTTGTCGGATATGGCGCATGAGGCGCAGGCCTTCCGCACCATCACACCGCGCAGCGAAATCCTGCTGCAATTGCGCCCCGATCTGGTGCTGGCCGCCCCTTACGAGCACCGGCTGACCCGCCAAATTCTCGCCGGTCACCGGATCGAGGTCATGACATTGGGGGGCTGGACCAGTCTGGAGGCCGGCAAGGCGCAAATCCGCCAGCTCGCCGGCCGTCTGGGCCAGAGCGTACGCGGTGAGCAGCTGATCAACCGGATTGACGAGGCCATGGCCCGCGTTACCCCCGTCAACACCCCATTCAGCGTGCTGGAGATCGAGCGGCGGCTCTATGCGCCGGGCACGCAGGGTCTGGTGGCCGATCTGGTCCGGCAATGGGGCTTGGGCAACCACGCCGATCGGTTGGGGCTCGCACAAGGCGGATTTGTCACGCTCGAACGCGTGTTGGCCGACAGGCCGGACGTACTGCTTGTCACCGATTCCTCGCCGACAGCCGAGGATATGGGGACCGCCTTGTTGCGCCATCCGGCGCTGAACAAGGCCTTTGACGGAAAAAGGCGGATCGGTATCCCGACCCGCCTTGCTTTGTGTGGTGGTCCGCAAACCCCCGCTTTGATCAATCATCTGTCGCAAGCCCTCGGGCTTGCCCGACAATCGCCTTAAGCAGCGGAATCCTTGGATGAGCGTTCGGCCCGCTTGCGGTCGTTCGGATCAAGATGGATCTTGCGCAGACGGATCGACTTCGGTGTCACTTCCACCAATTCGTCGTCCTGGATATAGGCCAGCGATTTTTCCAAAGTCATGCGGATCGGCGGGGTCAGGCGCACGGCCTCGTCCTTGCCGGCAGCGCGGACGTTGGTCAGCTTCTTGCCCTTCAACACGTTGATTTCCAGATCGTTTTCGCGGTTGTGCTCGCCGACGATCATACCCTGATAGACCTTCCAGCCGGGCTCGATCATCATCGGGCCGCGGTCTTCGAGGTTCCACAGCGCATAGGCCACGGCTTCACCCGATTCATTGGAAATCAACACACCGTTGCGGCGGCCCTGGATATCGCCCTTGTAAGGCGAATAGGCATGGAACAAGCGGTTCATGATCGCGGTACCACGGGTATCGGTCAGCAATTCGCCGAGATAGCCGATCAGACCACGGGTCGGGGCGTAAAACACCAGACGCAGGCGATTGCCGCCCGAAGGACGCATTTCGATCATTTCGGCGCGACGTTCGGACATTTTCTGCACGACAACACCGGAATGCTCTTCATCCACGTCGATCACGACTTCTTCGACCGGCTCCAGCATCTGGTTGGTCGCTTCGTCGCGTGACAGCACCACTTTCGGACGCGACACGGCCAGTTCGAAACCTTCGCGGCGCATCTGTTCGATCAGAATGGCCAGCTGCAATTCACCGCGGCCTGCCACTTCGAACGAATCCTTGTCGGCGGATTCGCTGATTTTCAGCGCGATATTGCCTTCGGCTTCCTTCATCAAGCGGTCGCGGATCATGCGGCTGGTGACCTTGTCGCCTTCGGTTCCTGCCAGCGGCGAATCATTGACGCGGAACTGCATGCTCACGGTTGGCGGATCAATCGGATGGGCCGGCAGCGGTGCTTCGACCGACATGTCGCAGAATGTGTCCGCCACGGTGCCTTTCACCATGCCGGCAATGGCAACGATGTCCCCGGCGACAGCTTCTTCGACCGGAACCCGCTCGAGACCACGGAAACCGAGCACTTTGGAAATGCGGCCCTGTTCGATCTGTATGCCATCGGCACCCAAAACCTTGAACGACTGATTTGGCTTGACCGTGCCCGACGTGATACGGCCGGTGATGATGCGGCCGAGATAGGGATTGGCTTCCAGAATCACGCCCAACAGGCGGAACGCGCCTTCTTCGGTCACAGGCGGGGCGACATGCTTCAGCACCAAGTCGAACATCGGACCGAGATCGGTCTGGGGTCCGTCGGGGCTTTCCGACATCCAGCCGTTTTTGGCCGAACCATAGAGAATCGGGAAATCGAGCTGCTCGTCGGTCGCATCAAGGGCTGCAAACAGATCAAACACTTCGTTGACGACTTCGGAAGCGCGCTGTTCGGGCTTGTCGATCTTGTTGATCGCGACAATCGGCTTCAAACCGAGCTTCAAGGCCTTGCCGACCACGAATTTGGTCTGGGGCATCGGGCCTTCGGCGGCATCGACCAGCACGATCACGCCGTCCACCATGTTCAGGATACGCTCGACCTCGCCGCCGAAATCGGCATGGCCCGGAGTGTCGACGATGTTGATCCGCGTATCTTTCCACTGCACCGAGGTGCATTTGGCCAGAATGGTAATGCCGCGCTCGCGCTCCAGATCGTTGGAGTCCATGGCGCGTTCGGCCACTTTCTGGTTTTCACGAAACGTGCCGGACTGGGCGAGAAGCTTATCCACCAGCGTGGTCTTGCCGTGGTCAACGTGCGCGATGATCGCGATATTCCGCAGTGCCATTTTACTTCCTCTCGAACGACAACACCCGACTTCATGGGAAGCCGGGTGCAACCAAGTCAATATTGCGCTGCACATAAAGGATTTTAAGGGAAAAGGCAACCAATCTCTGGCCTGTTTGTGCTTTTAACCTTTGCTCCAAAATGGTGAGACAGCCAAAAACCGCTCCCAAACGCGAAAGGCAGGACCAAAGCCCTGCCTTTCGATCATAATTCATTCAAACGGGAAAAGCGTCACACGCCCATTTTGCGTTTGCGCATGCCCAGTGTGCGCAAGCGCAGCGCATTGAGGCGGATAAAGCCCTGTGCGTCGCGGTGGTCATAGGCCACAGCGCCTTCTTCGAAGGTCACCAGATCCTGGTCATAGAGCGAATAGGGGCTTTCGCGGCCGATCACCCAGCAATTGCCCTTATAGAGCTTCAGGGTGACGCGACCGGTCACCGCAGCCTGCGAATGGTCGATCAGAGCCTGCAACATTTCGCGCTCGGGCGAGAACCAGAAGCCGTTATAGATCAGCTCGGCATATTTCGGCATCAACTCGTCCTTGAGGTGGCCCGCGCCGCGATCCAATGTGATGGATTCAATGCCGCGATGTGCCACCGCCAGAATCGTACCGCCCGGCGTTTCATACATGCCGCGCGATTTCATGCCGACGAAGCGGTTTTCGACCAGATCGAGACGGCCGATGCCGTTGTCCTTGCCCAGAGCATTGAGCTTGGCCAGAATTGTGGCGGGTGACATCGCCTCGCCATTGATCGCCACTGCGTCGCCTTTGGCAAAGTCGATGCTGATGGTGGTGACCTTGTCGGGGGCGTCTTCGGGGCCGATGGTGCGCGAATAGACATAATCGGGCACTTCGACCGCAGGATCTTCCAGCACTTTTCCTTCGGACGAGGCATGCAGCAGATTGGCATCGACAGAGAACGGGGCTTCGCCGCGCTTGTCTTTGGCAATCGGAATCTGGTTCTGTTCGGCAAATTCCAGCAATTTGGTGCGCGAGGTCAGATCCCATTCGCGCCATGGCGCGATGATGGTGATATCGGGCTTCAAGGCATAATAGCCCAGCTCGAACCGCACCTGGTCATTGCCTTTGCCGGTTGCGCCGTGCGACACCGCATCGGCACCGACTTTTTCGGCAATCTCGATCTGCTTTTTGGCGATCAGCGGGCGGGCAATCGAGGTGCCGAGCAGATAGACCCCCTCATAATGCGCATTGGCGCGGAACATCGGGAACACGTAATCACGGACAAATTCCTCGCGGACGTCCTCGATGAAAATATTCTCCGGCTTGATGCCCATCAGCAACGCCTTGTCGCGTGCCGGGCCCAATTCCTCACCCTGACCGAGATCGGCGGTGAAAGTCACCACTTCGCAACCATAGGTGGTTTGCAGCCATTTCAGAATAATCGAGGTATCAAGCCCGCCTGAATAAGCGAGCACGACTTTATTGACGCGCTTTTCGGCCATTGTTTTGTTCCTGACTCATCGCTCTCTATCAACAGGAGCCGCTGCTGGTCCAAGCGGCCCCCCGGGGTGCATCCCCAATCGAAAAGTGAGGCGGACTATAGGGATCATGCGCGTCGACGCAAGTCTCGGCTGAAAAAAACCTCCCGTTCAGGATAAATCCTCATTTGCCGCGTTTGAACTGGCTGATGAATTGATCGGCTTCCCTGACGGTCATGTCTTGCGCCACAACGGTTTTGGCCTCGGCGGGCTTGGCGCGCAGGGCCAGCACCATGGCCAGATTTTTGCGCGTTATCACGGTGGCCTGCTGGCTGGTCATCGCTTTGCGCAGCGTCTGTTCGGCCTCCGCGAGATCACCCGACAGCGCATAGGACAGGCCCAGATTTGTCAGAATACTCGGTTCATCCGGCATGATCGCCAGAGCGGCTTTGTAAAAACTGCGGGCACGGACATGATCATTCTGCTGGTCTGCGGCCACGCCCTGCGCCGACAGGATCGTCCAATCCGGCTGATCGGGGGCATGGGCATTGCCCAACACCTCCTCGGCCTGACTGGAGCGGCCGACATCGATCAGCGATTTGCCGAAGGCCGACAGCACTTCCCTGTCCTCGGGATAATGGATGGTCAGTTTTTCCAGCACGGCCACCGCCTGCGCGCTCTGGCCTGTCACGCGAAGGCTTGCGGCATAAGCGAGTGCCAAACGGCGGTTTTGCGGTCGCTCCTGATAGGCTTTGGCCAAATCGCGACGCTCCTTGTCGCTCAGGTCCTCGAAGTTATAGGCGCTGACCCGGGGCTGGGTGTTGGAGGAATTGAAGCTGATCGAGTCACCGATACTATTGCAGCCCGCCAGCAATGGCCCGACCACCACCACTATACTGCCCATTCTGAAACAATGATTTTTAAAATTGTGATTCATTTTAAAAGTGTGATTCATGGCGCGATTCCATCCCTGCATGCGCCAAATTATGACGATTTATCGTTAATGAAGGGTTAATGCTCCGAAAATGCCTATCGGATCACCTTGTCCGATTTGCATGTGGGCAGGGCTTGGGATCAAATATGCTTTGAATCACCGATGATGATTGGATGGACCATGCGCACGCCTCAAACACCCGTTTTGCACCCTGCTTTGCTCGAATCAGACAGCACCGCCATTCCGGTCATCGCTGTCCAGAGCCAGAACTGGAGTGTGGCTGCGGCGCGGTTCGGGGCCGCCGCCGAACATTATGCCAAGGCGCAAGGCTTTACCGGCAAAGACGGCAGCTGCCTCTGCCTGCCCGATCCAGAAGGCAAAATCGTCGCTGTGCTGTTTGGGTTGAACGAGGGAGCCAATGAAGACGGAGTGTTTGCAGCAGGCCGTCTGCCCCAGCTCTTGCCTGCCGGACAATACCGGCTCGACAGCGGCTGGCCCGATCCCGAACAGGCCGTGCTGGCCTTCGCGCTCGGCTCCTATCGCTTCACCCGTTACAAACAATCCGATCAATCGCCCCGCCAGCTTGTCGTGCCCGAAGGTGTGGATGGACATGCCGTCTCTGCCATGGCCAAAGCCGTTTTCATGGGCCGTGATCTGATCAATACGCCCGCCAATGACATGGGCCCGCAAGAGATCGAGGATGCCGCTTGCGCGCTGGCCGACCAGTTTTGCGCCAATATCTGCGTGATCCGCGGCGATGATCTGCTGGAGGCCAATTATCCGATGATCCATGCCGTCGGCCGCGCCTCGACGCGCGCACCGCGGCTGATCGATCTGGTCTGGGGACAGGCCAACCATCCCAAAGTCACCTTGATCGGCAAGGGCGTGGCCTTTGATACCGGTGGCCTCAACATCAAACCCGATGCGTCGATGTTGCTGATGAAAAAGGACATGGGCGGTGCGGCCACCGCGCTGGCTGCCGCGTCGATGATCATGGCGGCCAATCTGCCCGTGCGGTTGCGCGTGCTGATTCCGGCGGTGGAAAATGCCATTTCGGGTTCGGCCTTCCGTCCCGGTGACGTGCTGGCAAGCCGCAAGGGTTTGAGTGTCGAAATCGGCAATACCGATGCCGAAGGCCGCTTGATCCTGGCCGATGCACTCGCACTGGCCGATGAGGACAAGCCGGAACTGATCCTGCAATATGCCACGCTGACCGGCGCGGCCCGCGTTGCACTCGGTCCCGATCTGCCGCCGTTTTATACCAAGAACGATGCTTTGGCCGAACAGATCATGCAAACCGGACGTGCGGTGCATGATCCGGTCTGGCGGTTGCCGCTGTGGAACCGTTACCGCGGGATGCTGGAGTCCAAAATCGCCGATATCAACCATGTGTCGAGCGGCGGCTTTGCCGGTTCGATCACCGCCGCGCTGTTTCTCGACCGTTTCTGCGAGCAGGCCAAAGACTATGTGCATTTCGACATCTTCGGCTGGACCCCGTCCGCGCGTCCGGGCCGCAGCGAGGGCGGCGAGCCACAGGCGGCGCGCCTGACGCTGGCTTTGCTGCAAGCCCGATATGACCCCCGATATGGCCATTGATTAACGATTGCCTGTGCTCTATATCGGTTGCGTAACAATCGAGTAGCTCCCATGTCACTCCATCTCAGACCCGGCCAAGCCCTGAAATTGTGGCACGACAGCGTGCTCGATCTGGTTCATCTCGATGAATCCGGCCTGACCGTACGCCAGCTCAGTATTTTGCTGACGGTCTATCTGGAATTGCCGCCGCATACGGTGCGGGGCGTGGCGCAAAAGCTCAAGGTCACCAAACCGGTGATTACCCGCGCGCTCGACAGCCTCGGCCGTCTCGAACTGGTGGCGCGCCGCCGTGATCCCGCCGACAAGCGCAATGTGCTGATCCAGCGCACCGTCAAAGGCGCGTTGTTTGTCGAAAAACTCGGCGATTTCATGGTCAACCGCGCCCAGATGCTGCCGTCCTGAGGGGACCCCATGACCGCTTTCGATCCCCGCATCACCGCCGCCCGTCCCGATCTCGCAGCCGAACGCTGGCGCGGCATCATCCCTGCCGACCGCTATGCCGGGGGCATCTTGATGCAGGTCGTGACCGGCACGGCCCCGCTGTTCGGCGCCGCGCGATCGGATGGGCCGATGCAGAGCGAATTGCTGTTTGGCGAAACTTTGACCTGTTACGAGCGCAGCGATGACGGCTGGTGCTGGGGCCAGATGACGGGCGATGACTATGTCGGCTATGTGCCCTCGGACATGCTGGCCCCTGTGGCGTCACAACCAACCCGCCGCATCGGTTCGTTGCGCAGCTTTGTCTATCCCGGCCCGAGCATCAAATCGGCTCCCGTCATGGCCCTGTCCTTCGGGGCGCAACTGGTGATCACAGCCGAAAAGGACTGGTTTTCGAGCCTTGCCCAAGGCGGGTTTGTGGTCTCCCGCCATCTGGTGGACATCGATCACTGTGCCGATGATCCCGCAGCACAAGCTTTGATGATGCTTGGTGCGCCCTATCTGTGGGGCGGCCGCTCGTCGCTCGGCATGGATTGTTCCGGCCTTGTGCAACTGGCCTTGCAGGCCTGTGCCATCGCCTGCCCGCGTGACAGCGATCAGCAGGAACGGGCCCTCGGCAGCCCCGTCGGACAGGATTCGGACCTGCAGCGCAATGATCTGGTGTTCTGGAAAGGCCATGTCGGCATCATGCTGGATGCCGACATTTTGCTGCATGCCAATGGCCACCATATGGCCTGCATTACGGAGCCGCTGGCCGAAGCGCGTGCGCGGATTCTGGCCAAAACCGGCCATGATATCTCAGCGGTCAAAAGGCTTGATCCGCTTCCGGAATAATCAATGCCCGATCCGGCTTTTGTTAATAGCCACGCTTTATCTCGACCAGATGCAGCAGGGGCTGGCCCTGTTCAATCCGTCCGATCTGGCGCGCCACCAATTGTCCGATCGCATCGGGCGCGGACATGGCGGCATTGTGCGGTGACACGACCACACGGGGGTGGCTCCAGAGAGGAGAATCCACAGGCAACGGCTCCGTCTCGAACACATCGAGAATGGCCTCGCCCAGACTGCCGTCTTCCAGACAGGCCAGAATATCGGTCTCTTTCTGCAAGCCGCCGCGTCCGGCATTGATCAGAACCGGCTTGTGCAACGCCCCGTTTTGCGACAGTCCCCTCAAAACATCCGCATTGATCATGCCTCTGGTGTCGGGGGTCAGCGGCAACAGCACCACCAGAATATCGGTTTGCGCCAGAAAGGGTTTCAACCCTTCCCCGCCCGAAAAACAGGTTACCCCGTCGATCCGGTGCGCCGAACGGCTCCAGCCCGACACCGTAAATCCCATCACTTGCAGCTTGTGCAAGGCATCGCGGCCCAATACGCCCAAGCCCATCACCCCGACCCGCACATCCTGCGCGGCGGGCTGGTCGCGGTCATCCAGCCAAAGCGTTTCTGCCTGTTGTTTCTGGTAACGGCGTTGCTGGCGCAGCACCATCAAGGTGTGCATCACGACATATTCGCTCATCCGCGCGGTCAGATCGGCATCGACCACCCGCGTCACCGGCACGTCGGGCAAATGCGGATCATTCAACAAATGGTCGACGCCCGCCCCCAGCGAGAAAATCGCCCTCAAATTCGGCAGTTGCGACAAAGATCCCGCCGGATGCTTCCAGCTCACCGCGTAATGGATGCTTTCGGGATCATAATCGCCACCAAGCGCGACAATTGTGCGGCCGGGCAGCAACCGCTGGAACCGTTCGACCCAATGAGCGACATCCCAACCCGTAATCGCAACCAGAACAGACATGTGCCCCTCTTTCACCGATACCCGCGATGCTGTGAGTCTTAGCCCAAGCACGCAGTAAATTGAACCTTGGAATTGAATATTGCATTTGAACCTTGACCAATCGCCAAATTCTGCGTGCAATAGACAAAGTCAATCTGTGCGGGTTGAGGCCGATCATGCGTAAAGGCTTGCTTCAATTATGGTTTCTGGTGCTGGCATGCGGGATGTCGATCCTGCTGCCAAACCCCTCTCAAGCGCGCAACGGCCCCATCCAGACCGATGTCGAACTGGTCTTTGCGGTAGATGTCTCTTTTTCCATGGATCCCGAAGAGCAATATTTACAGCGGCAGGGCTATATCGAGGCCCTGCGCTCGCCTTTGTTGATCGACGCAATCAACAAGGGAATTCACGGCAAGATTGCCGCCACCTATATCGAATGGGCGGGCGAACCGTTTCAACGCATCGTTGTACCGTGGCAAGTGATCGATTCGGCGGCCAGTGCCGAACAGTTTATTGCCAGGTTGGAGGCCGTCCCCACCCAACGGCTGCAACGCACTTCCATTTCCGGTGCCATTGATTTTTCGGCGAAGCAGTTCATCAATAACGGCTTTTCGAGTTTCCGGCAGGTGATCGACATTTCGGGCGACGGCTCCAACAATCACGGCCGTCCGGTCAACAAAGCGCGGGACGACGCTCTGGCGGCAGGGATCGTCATCAACGGCCTGCCGATCATTCTGAACCGTCCCAACGAGCGCTTCAGGGACGTTGACCGGCTCGATCACTATTACGAGGATTGCGTGATTGGCGGTCCCGCATCCTTTGTTATTCCTATCAATGATCGCACGCAATTTGTTCAGGCGACCCGTACCAAGCTGATTTTGGAGATTTCCGGCCTTGTGCCGAGGCCGCAAGCGCAGTTGATCCAACCCGCCAGTGCGGCACAACCGCGCATCTCGTGTTTTGCCGGCGAACGCTTGTGGCAGGAGCGGTGGGGCCGCGATTTTTAGGCTCAGGTGCCGCGCGGTTTGGCGCGCATGGTCGGCATGGCGGCGGCGGGATCATCCGGCCAGACATGGCGGGGATAGCGCCCTTTCATCTCGCTTTTGACTGCCGCCCATGATCCGCGCCAGAAACCGGGCAGGTCACGGGTGATCTGGATCGGCCGATGGGCGGGCGACAGCAAGTGCAGCACAAGTGCCAGACGCCCGCCGGCAATGGTTGGATGCGCTGTCAAACCGAACAATTCCTGCACGCGGATGGCCAGAACCGGCCCTTCTTCGGCCTCGTAATCAATCGGATGCGCTTGCCCGGTCGGGGCCATGAAATGGGTCGGGGCGTCCTGATCCAACCGCTTGCGCAGGCTCCAGTCCAGCAGGTCCCTGACCGCCTGATCAAGCCGGTCGGCGGGCAATCTGGCGACCGAACCGATACCGCGCAGATGCGGGACCAGCCATGCCGCGCCATCGGCCTGCAAACCCTCGTCCGACAGATCGGGCCAGACCGGATCAACCCTGCGCAAAAATTCGACCCGATCCCGCCATTGCTTGAGATGTTTGCTCCAGGGCAGGCAGGCCATACCGGTTTCGGCAATGCCGCGCGCCAGACACAGCGCCGCCTCCTCGCTGTCGGGCACCGGCAACATCCGCTCGGACAGGGTCAGTGCCCCCAAAGTCTGGACCGCGCGACAGCGCAAGGCCAGCGCCTCGCGCTCGAACACCAGCCGCTCCTGCCGTTTGATCGACGCGGCAAACACCCGCTCGATATCGGCCATCTCCAACGGGGCCGCCGCCAGTATCCGCGCGGCAGAGGCACGGCCCGTCACTTCGGCAATTGCCAGATAATCGCATTGCGCCAAACCATCATGCGGCGGGACCGAAGCGGCCCGCCCGTTGGCCATCAAAAACGTACCGAGAGGTCCGCGCGCTTTGGCAATCCGGTCGGGAAAAGCCAAAGCCAGCACCGCGCCGACCTCGCAACGCTCCACGGGGAACCTGTCACGCGAGACCTGACCGCCAACCATCCTGATCCACTGGTCGCCCAGTCGCCGCATATCCTGCGCCCGCGATCCGCGATCCCGCCGGAACTGCTCGATCCGGTGCGCCACATCAAGACCATCTCCGCCCAAACCGCGTTCGGTTAACACGGCTGCGATCTCGATAGCCATAGAAACATTGTCTTGTTTCTGAGCCGAAATGATCATCCGGCCCAACCGTGGCGGCAAAGGCAGGGCCCTGATTTTTGCGCCGATGCCGGTCAGCCGTCCGTCATCCGTCAGCGCATCCAGCGCGGTCAGCAATAAGCGGGCTTCGGTCAGGGCCGGTAAAGGCGGGGGGTCGAGCATCGACAGCCGGCGCGGATCATGCTCGCCCCATGCCGCGCAATCGAGCACCAGCGATGACAGATCGGCCGCCATGATTTCGGGGGTCTGGAACGGCTCGAGCGCGCCCTGGGCAGCTTCTTCCCACAGGCGATAGGCAATGCCGGGCGCGGTGCGGCCTGCACGTCCCCGCCGCTGATCCGCCGCCGCGCGGGACACGCGCACCGTTTCCAACCGCGTCATGCCGATATCGGGCTCGTAACGCGGTACGCGCGACAGGCCGCAATCAATCACAATCCGCACATCCTCGATGGTCAGCGAGGTTTCGGCAATCGAGGTCGCCAGCACGATTTTGCGCCGGTTGTGCGGGCAGGGCCGCACGGCCAGATCCTGCGCCGCCGCATCCATCGCGCCGTAAAGCGGGGCAACCAGAATGGCGGGATTTTTGATCAACTCCTGCAACCGGTTGGCGGTGCGGATGATTTCCCCTTGTCCGGGCAGGAACACCAGGATCGAGCCCTCGTCATGGGCGAGCACCTGTTGGACGCAAGCCACCACCTCGTCCTCGATCCGTTTGGACGGATCACGGCCGCGATAACGCGTCTCGACCGGAAAACTGCGGCCCTCGCTGCGGATTACCGGCGCATCATCGAGCAAACCGGCCACCCGCGCCCCGTCCAGCGTCGCCGACATCACGACAATCCGCAAATCCGGATTGAAATTGCGTTGCGCATCCAGTGCCAAAGCCAGACCGAGATCGGCATCGAGCGAGCGTTCGTGAAACTCGTCAAACAGCACCGCCGCCACCGAAGCCAGTTCCGGATCATCCAGAATCATGCGGGTAAAAATCCCCTCGGTAATCACCTCGATGCGGGTTTTCGGCCCGATCTGCGAACCAAGCCGCACCCGCAAGCCGACCCTGTCACCCAAAGCCTCTCCCAATTCGGACGCCATGCGCATCGCTGCCGAACGCGCCGCCAAACGGCGTGGTTCCAGCACCAGAATCCGCTTGTCGCCGCGCCACGCCCCGTCGAGCAAAGCCAGCGGCACCCGCGTGGTTTTACCGGCGCCCGGAGGTGCTACCAGCACGGCATTGCGTCCGCTGCGCAACGCACCGGTCAGTTCGTCCAGAACCTCGTCAATCGGCAGGGAGTTTTGAAAGATCATGCCTGCCTTATAGCGGGCTGTCGGTGCGATCTCAATAAAACCGGTGAGCCTTATTTTGTTTGGGAGAAAGCCAATTCAGCGCATCAGAAACGGTGAAACCGGAGCAAAGCTTTGCTAGTTTAAGCGCATGACTGATTTGCCCGCCCAAAACCCTTCAGCGACATCTCCGGCCTTGATGGTGGCCGATAGCCAGACCACACCAATGATGGCGCAATTCATCGAAATCAAATCGGCCAATCCGGATTCCCTGCTGTTTTACCGGATGGGCGATTTTTACGAATTGTTTTTCCGCGACGCCGAAATCGCCTCGCGCACGCTCGGCATTGTGCTGACCAAGCGCGGCAAGCATCACGGCGAAGATATTCCGATGTGCGGCGTGCCGGTCGAACGTGCCGATGATTATCTGCAACGCCTGATTGCCGCAGGCCATCGCGTCGCCGTCTGCGAACAGACCGAAGATCCGGCCGAGGCGAAAAAACGCGGGGCCAAATCGGTGGTGCGCCGCGATGTCGTGCGGCTGGTCACCCCCGGCACTTTGACCGAAGATACGCTGCTTGATCCGGCCAGTGCCAATTGGCTGGCGGCCATCGGGCGGGTGCGGCGGCCCGACGGCGGCTGGCTCTATGGTTTGGCCGCCACCGATATTTCAACCGGACGCTTTGTGACGCGCGAGGTCGAAGATCTCGCTCTGGGTGCCGAGCTCAGCCGCTACCAACCGCGCGAATTGCTGATTCCCGACAGCATCTATGAAGAACCGGCCTTGCAGCATGTCTGGCGCGAAAGCGGCAGTTCCATCACACCTTTGGCGCGTGACGGCTTCGATTTCACCTCGTCCGAGAAGCGTTTGCTTGATTATTTCGGAGTCGGAACATTATCGGGCTTCGGCACGCTCAGCCGCGCCGAGATCATCGCCGCTGCCGCGATCATCGTTTATATCGAGCGCACCCAATTGGGCGCGCGCCCGCCTTTGTCGGTGCCGGTCTCGGATTCGCTGGCGGGCGGCATGCGTCTCGATGCCGCCACCCGCGCCAATCTGGAATTGTCGCGCACTTTGTCGGGCGAAAAACAGGGCAGTCTGCTGGCAACGCTTGACCGCACCGTCACCCCCGGCGGGGCGCGCTTGCTCGGCGAGCGTTTGTCCGGCCCGCTGACCAATGTGGGTCTGATTGCCGACCGGCTCGATGCCATTGATTTTTTCCACGAAAGCCGCGCTTTGCGCGCCGATATGCGCCGCATTTTGCGCGGGGCTCCCGATCTGGCGCGTGCTTTGTCGCGTCTGGCGATGGGACGTGGCGGGCCGCGCGATCTGGCCTCCTTGCGCGACAGCATGCTGGCCGCCCTGACGGTGGCGGAATTGCTCGACCAGCACAGCAACCAACCCGCCGAAGTGCTCAAAGCCCATCAGGCTTTGGGACAGTTGGACCGTGGTTTGCCGGAGCTGATGCAACAGGCGCTGGACGAGTCTTTGCCGCTGCGTTCGCGCGATGGCGGTTTCATCAAAGCCGGATTTTCCGGGGAACTGGATCAAACCCGCGCCTTGCGCGATGCCAGCCGACAGGTGATCGCCGGTTTGCAGGCCCGATATGCCGAAACCACCCATGCCAAAACGCTGCGGATCAAGCACAATAATTTTCTCGGCTATTTTGTCGAAGTACCGCAAACGGTCGGTGAAGAGCTGTTGAAGCCTCCGCATCAGGCGCTGTTCGTGCATCGCCAGACCATGCAGGGCGCGATGCGCTTTTCGACCGCAGAACTCAACGAGCTGGAAAGCAAGATTGCCTCGGCTGCCGATCGGGCTTTGGCACTGGAACTGGCGATTTTCGACGAGCTCGCCAATGCGGTGCTGCGGGAGGATATGACCATCAAAGCTGTGGCCGATGCGCTGGCCCAGCTGGATGTTGCTTCGGCTTTGGCCGAACGCGCCGAAGAAGGCGGCTGGACGCGGCCCCTTGTCGATGAATCGCTGGCCTTCCATATCGAAAACGGCCGCCATCCGGTGGTGGAAGCCGCTTTGAAGCGGGACGGCCACAGTTTTGTGGCCAATGAAACCGAATTGAGCCGCGATCAGGGACAAAGCCACGGCTGCATTGCCCTGATGACCGGCCCGAACATGGCGGGTAAATCGACCTTCTTGCGGCAAAACGCGCTGTTGGCCGTGCTGGCGCAAACGGGCAGCTATGTGCCCGCCAGCCGCGCCCATATCGGCTTGGTCGACCGGCTGTTTTCACGCGTCGGTGCTGCCGACGATCTGGCGCGGGGCCGGTCGACCTTCATGGTCGAAATGATCGAAACCGCCGCCATTCTCAATCAGGCAACCGAACGCTCGCTGGTGATTCTCGATGAAATCGGCCGTGGCACCGCCACCTATGACGGTCTGTCGATTGCCTGGGCGACGATTGAACATCTGCACGAGCAAAACCGCTGCCGCGGCCTGTTTGCAACCCATTTCCATGAATTGACCGCGCTGGCCAAAAAGCTCGACCGCCTGCATCTGTTGACCCTGCGCGTCACCGAATATCGCGGCGATGTGGTGTTTTTGCACGAGGTCATCAGCGGTGTCGCCGACCGCAGCTACGGCATTCAGGTGGCCAAGCTGGCAGGCCTACCGCCTGCGGTGATCAACCGCGCACAGGTGATCCTGACCGAGCTGGAAACACAGGACCAGCGCGCTCCCATCGACCGGATGGTGGATGATCTCCCGCTCTTTTCGGTTCCGGTCCGATCCTATATTTCACAAACGCAAGCACCGAACCAAACCCTGCCGGACCCATTGCGGAAGGCCCTGCAAGCCATTGATCCCGACAGCCTGACCCCGCGCGAAGCACTCGATCAACTCTACCAGCTGATCAGCCTCGGCAAAGCGGCGGATTAAAACACCGGACCTGTCAAAAACGACAGGCCAACCGGCCCGACCCCCGCCCTAGACTGTGCCCTGATTGTCTGGCGGGTGGCCCATTTATCATGGGCGCGGTGGAGGGGTGCGGATGACTGTGCGGGTCGCCACTGTTGCCTTTGAGGGGATCGAGGCCCGCAATGTCGATGTGCAGGTGCAGATTTCTACCGGCAAAATCCTGTTCATGATCGTCGGTCTGCCCGACAAAGCCGTCGGGGAATCGCGCGAGCGGGTGCGCGCCGCGCTGACGGCTTCGGGTCTGGCTTTGCCGTTGAAGCGCATCACCATCAATCTCGCTCCCGCCGATATGCCGAAAGAGGGCAGCCATTTCGATCTGCCGATTGCGCTGGCCTTGATGGCAGCGATCGGGGCGATCCCGTCCGATGCGCTGGAGGGCTATTGCGTGCTGGGCGAATTGGCGCTGGATGGCTCGATTACCCCCGTTGCAGGCGTATTACCCGCCGCCATTGCCGCCAACCAGCGCAATCTGGGGCTGATTTGCCCCGAAGCCTGCGGGCCGGAAGCAGCCTGGGCCTCAAGCGATCTCGATATTCTGGCACCGCAAACGCTGATCCAGCTGGCCAATCATTTCAAAGGCACGCAATTGATGGCGCGGCCACAACCGGCGATCCGGCAGGCGGGGGCCAATCTGCCGGATATGGCCGATATCCGCGGGCAGGAAAGCGCCAGACGGGTGCTCAAAATCACCGCGGCTGCGGGCATAATCTCTTGATGAACGGCCCGCCCGGGGCCGGTAAAAGCATGCTGGCCACCCGTTTGCCGTCGATTTTGCCACCCTTGTTGCCCAAAGAATTGCTGGATGTGTCGATGATCCATTCGGTCGCGGGTACTTTGGCGGGCGGCAGCCTGACAGACCGGCGTCCCTTCCGCGCCCCCCACCATTCCGCTTCGATGCCCGCTCTGGTCGGCGGCGGCTTGCGGGCCAAACCGGGTGAAGCCTCGCTGGCCCATCACGGTATTCTGTTTCTCGACGAATTGCCGGAATTCCAGCCGCAAGTGCTCGACAGCCTGCGCCAACCGCTGGAATCGGGTGAAATCATCATCGCGCGCGCCAATCACCGCATTGCCTATCCGGCGCGTTTCCAGCTGGTGGCCGCCATGAATCCCTGCCGTTGCGGATTGGCCAACGAACCCGGCTTTGCCTGCAAACGCGCGCCCAATGACAAATGCATGGCGTTTTATCAAAGCCGCCTGTCGGGACCCTTGCTCGACCGGATCGACCTGCACATCGAAGTACCCGCCGTCAGCGCGCATGATCTGATGGGGGCAGGGCAATCGGAAAGCTCGGAACAGGTGGCGCAACGGGTGATCAAAGCGCGGGAGCGGCAAAAACACCGGTTCGAACAGCTTGGATGGCCCGACATCACCACCAATGCCGCCTGTCCGCCGCCTTTGCTCGAACAGATTGCCGTGCTGGATGCGGCCAGCACCGCCTTGATGCAACAGGCTGCCGACCAGTTCCGGCTGAGTGCCCGCAGCTATCACCGCAGCCTGAAAGTCGCCCGCACCATTGCCGATCTCGACGGATCGCAAACCATCAAACGGCTTCATCTGGCCGAAGCGCTGTCCTACCGGCATGACAAACAGGACCGCGCAATTGCGTGATTCCTTGCGTGATTTATTGTGTCATCGAAGTTTCACATCTATGTGATGTGTAGGACCAACGGAACATGATCCATCGGGATTCGTAAATCCGTGACCTGCAGGAGCATCGTGGCATGTCCGAATTTGTGCACAACCCCATCCCCGCATTCAAAAACGCGCTATTGCCGAAAGCGTTTCAATCGCAACCGCAAGGCGAATTGCTGGGCCGTTCCGGCCCGTTGGAAGTGCGGTTGGCAGCGTCGCCCAAAGACATCAAACGCGCGCAAAAGCTGCGCTATCGCGTATTCTACGGCGAAATGTCGGCCATGCCCGACCTCAAAAGCTGGCTGAAGCAGCGCGATATCGACCCGTTCGATGCCATTTGCGACCACTTGCTGGTGATCGACACATCCGCATCCGGCAAAAACCCCGCAAAACCCAAGGTTGTCGGCACCTATCGGCTGTTGCGGCAGGAGGTGGCGGCGCGCCATGGCGGGTTTTATTCCGCACAGGAATTCAATCTTGCCCCGATGCTGAAAGCACAGCCACATTTGAATTTTCTGGAACTCGGCCGCTCCTGTGTCGAGAAATCCTACCGCGACAAGCGCACCGTCGAATTGCTCTGGCACGGAATCTGGGCCTATGTCCGCCGCCATTCGATTGATGTGATGTTCGGTTGCGCCAGCTTCGAGGGCACCGACCCCGACCGGCTGGCCTTGCCGCTGAGCTTCCTGCACCATCAGATGCGGGCCGAGCCGCAGTGGCAGATTCAGGCCCAGCCGAAACTGGCGGTGTCGATGGACCGGCTCGATCCGGCCGGTATTGACGCCAAAAAGGCCATCCATGCCATGCCGCCACTGATCAAAGCCTATTTGCGGATCGGCGCACGCTTCGGAGACCACGCGGTGATCGACCATCAATTCGGCACCACCGATGTACTGGTGATCCTGCCGGTCAGCGATATCCATCCCAAATATGTCGGCTATTTCGGCGCCGAAGGCACCCGTTACGCCGCCTGAACCGCCATCAATGCCTGCAATCCCTCGCGATAGGTCGGATAAAGCAGTGTCACGCCCAGTTCCTCGCGGATCAGGCGGTTGGATACGCGCTTGTTCTGCGAATAGAAACTGCGCGCCATCTCGGTGAAATTCGCCTGCTCGAACGCCACTTCGGCGGGAGGCGTTACGCCCAGCAGTTCGGCCGCATAGGTCACGACATCCTGCGGCGGGCAGGGGTGATCATCGGTTACATTATAAACTGCCATGGGGCGCGGTTGCCGGATCGATGCCGCCAAAACCTGCGCAATATCATCGACATGGATGCGGTTGAACACCTGACCCGGTTTGATCACCCGTTTGGCCGTGCCCCGCCGCAATTGCACCAGCGCGTTTTGGGCAGGCCCGTAAATGCCCGCCAATCTGAAAATATGCAAAGGCAGACCGGCATCTTGCGCCAAAGCCTGCCATAATTGTTCGGCCATCACGCGCCTGTGCGAACGCTCGCTGTCCCCTTGCACGGGCGTTGTTTCGTCAACCCATCCGCCTTGATGGTCACCGTAAACGCCGATGGTCGACAGATAGCCGAGCCATTTCAACTGCGTCGCGGCCTGGATCGTATCTCCGAACCATTCAAGCACCGGATCACCCTCGGCGTCGGGCGGGACAGAGCACAAGATCACATCGGCCCCGCCGACCGCTTGCGTCAGGCGCGGATCAAACCCCGTATCGTTGAAATCCATAATCTCGACACCCTGCATCGGGGACGCCGAAGCACTGTCGCGCACGGTGGCGATGATGGAGGAATAATCCGCACCAAACCGCTTTACAAAGGCGCGGGCGGATTGACCCAAACCGAAAATCACCAAAGAGCCCATGATTACAATCCTCGTTCCGTTACCGAAATTGATAACCATTCGGCCTGCACATCCTGATCAAGCTCGTGGCTCAGATGCCGGTCGCGCCAATATTGCCATTGTGCCGGATCAATCAATTGCGCCAAAGCCCAAACCGCCGCTCCCCTGACCAGCGGTTCGGCATGGTTAAGACAGGCCTCGATCTGCGGCACCAACGTCTGGTCCCCCGAATTGCCTGCCGCAATCAGCACATTACGCATGAAGCGGGCAAAACCGGTGCGTTTGATCGGGGTCGAGGCAAAAAACCGGCGGAAAGCCGCATCATCCAGCGCCAGCATCCCGCCAAGCGGCAATGTGGCGAGATCCCCGCGCACCTGCCGCCGATAGGCCTGCCCGTCGACCGCGAATTTGTTCCACGGGCACACCGCCAGACAGTCATCACAACCGAAAATCCGGTTGCCGATCGGCTTGCGGAATTCGTGCGGAATCGGTCCCTTATGCTCGACCGTCAGATAGGTAATGCAGCGGCGGGCATCGAGTTGGTAGGGTGCGGGAAAGGCATTGGTCGGGCAAATCGCCAGACAGCGGCGGCATGAACCGCAATGATCGGTCTCGGGCGGATCAACCGGCAGATCGGCATCGGTCAGGATCACGCCCAGCAGCAGCCAGTTGCCTTGCTGGCGGTTGACCAGCACCGTATGCTTGCCCTGCCAGCCCAGACCCGCTTGTTGCGCCAGCGGTTTTTCCATCAAAGGCGCGGTATCGACAAACACTTTGACCTGCGCCTGCGCGGCAGCCAGCACCGCGGCCACCTGTTTCAGCTTGCCCTTGATCTCGTCATGATAATCGCGCGAACGGGCATAGACCGAGACATAACCACGATCGGTCCGCGCCAATCCCTCCAGCGGCGGCTCTTCGGGCGCATAGCTCATTGCCAGCACAACCGCACACCGCGCCTCGGGCCATAAATGACCGGGACTGTCGCGCCGGTCCTGCGTTTCGGCCATCCATGCCATCTCGCCGTGATAGCCGTGGCCTATAAAACCGGCGAGATCTTCGGCAATCCGCTCGGGCAAAGTCGCCGATGTGACCCGCGTCAACACGAAGCCCTGCGCCTCGGCGCGCCTGATCAAAGCCCGTTTGAGGGCTTGCGGCGTCAAAAATCGAGATCCGCGTAATGGTCAGCCGCAATCATGCCGCTGATCCGGTCATTCAGCAAAGGCCGGAACGAAGGACGCGATTTGATGCGCGCATACCATTGCTTGGCCGCCTCGTTATCCTGCCACGGCACATCGCCGAGATAATCGGCACAGGAAAACTGTGCGGCAGCCGCCAGATCGGCATAGGACAACCGGTCCCCCGCCAGCCAGTTGCGTCCGCGCATCAGATAGCCGACATAGGCCAGATGGTAACGGATATTGCTGCGTCCGGCGCGGATGGCGGCAGTATCGGGCGCGCCGCCGCCTGCCTGCGACGACATCAAGCGCTTGAAGACTTTTTCGGTGACCAGATAATCGGTCACTTCCGCATACATCTTGCCGTTGAACCATTCCATCAGCCGCCGCACTTCGACGCGGCCGCGCGGATCATCGGGCAACAGACGGCGGTCGCCCAAAGCCAGCCCGCGGGTTTCATCGAGATATTCGGCAATCACACCGGCCCCCGGTACCGCGCCGATCTGGTCTTCGACAAAGACCGGCGTGCGGCCCTGCGGATCGAGCATCAAAAACTGTTCCGAACGCTCCCAGATATTTTCCTCGATCAGATCGGTCTCAAGGCCAAGCTCGCCCAGAACCAACCGGACGAAGCGGGAATGCGGACACAAGGGATGATGATGAAGCGTCGCCATGATTTCGACGGTTCTCGTTCTGCTGGACTAAAGGATGGATGAGCCATGAAACCGGTCCCGACAAGAGACCCGCTCGCGAAAAACAGTGTTGCCGTATAGAACGGACAGGCCCTGCGGGCAACCGCTTAGGTCCGTTTGGGCTGCGTTTTCGGCTCGAATGGACAAAGATCTGTTAACGGACAGCGCCAACATTCGGGACTGCGCGCCTTGCACAGATAGCGTCCGTGCAAAATCAGCCAGTGATGGGCATGCAGCGCGTAATCGGCGGGAATGACCTTGTCCAACCCCTGTTCGATCGCCAGCGGGGTTTTGCCGATGGCCAGATGAAGCCTGTTGGCGACACGGAACACATGCGTATCCACCGCCATGGTCGGCTGGCCGAACGCCATATTCATCACGACATTGGCGGTCTTGCGGCCGACACCGGGCAGTTTTTCCAGCGCATCGCGGTCGGCGGGAACCTCGCCGCCGTGGTCGCGCAGCAATTGCTGCGACAAGGCAATCACATTTTTGGCCTTGGTGCGAAACAGGCCGATGGTCTTGATGATCTCGCGCAGACGGTCCTCGCCCAGATCGACCATCTGTTGCGGAGTGGTGACCCGGGCAAACAGCGGCCGCGTGGCCTTGTTCACGCCCGCATCGGTGGCTTGCGCCGAAAGCGCCACCGCCACCAGCAAAGTATAAGGATTGACGTGTTCCAGCTCGCCCTTCGGCTCCGGCTCGATGGCGTGGAACCGCTTGAAAATCTCGCGCACCGTATCGGGAGGCAGCACAGCCGGACCCTTTTTCCTGGTCGCTTTGGCGCGGGGTTTGGCTTTTGTGATTTTGGGCTTTGTTTGGGTCATGGCTGCACTATAATCGAAAACATTGTGATGGGAAAACCCGGCATGACCCTGCCCGCCGCAGATCGAGCGACAGATATAGCGATGCTTGCAGCCACCCGCGACGATGATCGGGTGTTGTTTTCGGCTGTGCTGCGTCCGCACCGCTCATTGACACCGAAAGGCATCCGGCTGGTGATCGGCCTTGTCGCCCTTGCGGGATTGATTGCCGCCATTCCGTTTATCGTGTTCGGCTTCTGGCCGGTTGCAGGCTTTTACGGGCTTGATATCGCGCTGCTCTGGTGGGCATTCCGCATCAATATGAAGGATGCCGAATCCTATGAAACCATCACGCTCAGCCAATATCATCTCGCTATCGAAAAAGTCCCGCATCGGGGCCTGCCGCAACACTGGCACTTCAATCCGGTCTGGACCTCGCTTCACAAGGATGTGACGGACGACCAGACCCTGAAACAACTGGCGCTGGTATCCAAAGGCGAAACAGTCACCATTGCCGATTGTCTGAACAGCGATGACAAAACCGATTTCGGCAAAGCGCTGCAAAGCGCGCTGGCCACCGCCAAACGCGGACCGCTGTTCGATCATCAATGAGTGTGGTTTTCGGGTGTCGGATCAATCCGCGCTGGCCTAATCTCGCTGTCCCATGATCGGAGAATCACCATGACCGGCGACAAGGTTTCTTTGGACACCCACCCTCTTGCAATCGCACAGGCCGATTATGATGTGGTGCGACGGGCTTTGGCCTTCATCACCGACCATTGGCGGCAACAACCCGAGCTGGACGAAATTGCCGAGCATGTCGGTCTGTCCGCCAATCATGTGCGCCTGTTGTTTCAACGATGGGCCGGTATTTCTCCCAAAAGCTTCCTGCAAGCCATCACGCTCGAGCATGCCCGCAGTCTGTTGCGCGATTCCGCCAGCGTGCTCGATACCGCGCTGGAAGTCGGCCTGTCGGGTCCGGGCCGCTTGCATGATCTGTTTGTCACCCATGAAGCGCTGTCACCGGGCGAGTGGAAAGCCAAAGGACAGGGGCTCGAGCTGCATTACGGGTTCCACCCTTCGCCGTTCGGGGAAGCCATCATTGTCACCACCCATCGCGGGCTGGCGGGTTTGGGTTTTGTCGACAACCATGACCGGCCGGCCGCTTTGGCCGATATGCAGCGACGCTGGCCGTTGGCGCAATTGACCGAAAATCCGGCTCTGACCCTGCCTTTTGCCGAACGCGCCTTCAGCCCGCAGGAATGGCAGGCCGACAGGCCGTTGAGGGTGGTGCTGATCGGATCGGATTTCGAGGTGCGGGTCTGGGAAAGCCTGCTCAAAATTCCGCTCGGCCAAGCCACCACCTATTCGACCATTGCCGGGCATATCGGCAAACCGAAAGCCGCACGGGCGGTGGGAGCGGCGGTCGGACGCAATCCGGTATCCTTTGTGGTGCCCTGCCATCGGGTGCTGGGCCGGTCGGGTGCATTGACCGGTTATCATTGGGGCATCCCGCGCAAACAGGCCATGCTGGGATGGGAAGCAGGTTGTGTCGGGACAGACGCCTGAAGGGCCCGCGACAAAATAAATTCACCCTTTTGCCGATTCTCTGCCCCTTGAGTCCTTGTAGAGAGAAAATTGCCTTCATATATAGCGGGGGAACCCGAACGGACCTTTTGGTCCTTTCGGCATCTGTTGGAGATCGATCAACCGGCAACCAATCACCCGATTTGCCGCCTCTGATCCGAAGCCTGAGCTGCTGTAAAACAGGGCACGGCGATCTCGCTCAATGAAGGAATGATGTTCATGGCAAAAGTAATCGGTATCGATCTTGGCACCACCAATTCTTGCGTGGCTGTGATGGAAGGCTCGACGCCTCGCGTGATTGAAAACGCTGAAGGCGCGCGCACAACCCCCTCGGTTGTCGCTTTCTCGGATTCGGATGAAAAACTGGTCGGCCAACCGGCCAAGCGTCAGGCTGTGACCAATCCCGAAGGCACATTTTTTGCGATCAAACGCCTGATCGGCCGCACCTATAACGACCCGATGACCGAAAAAGACAAAGGTCTGGTGCCCTATGAAATCATGAAAGCCAAAAACGGCGATGCCTGGGTCCGCACCCACGGGCAGGAATATTCGCCGTCGCAGATTTCGGCTTTCATCCTGCAGAAAATGAAAGAAACCGCCGAAGCCTTCCTCGGCCAGACGGTGACACAGGCCGTGATTACCGTTCCGGCCTATTTCAACGACGCCCAGCGTCAAGCCACCAAAGATGCAGGCAAGATCGCCGGTCTGGAAGTGCTGCGCATCATCAACGAGCCGACAGCGGCCGCGCTCGCCTATGGTCTCGACAAGAAATCCGGCACGATTGCTGTCTACGATCTGGGCGGCGGCACGTTCGACGTGTCGATTCTGGAAATCGGCGACGGCGTGTTCGAAGTGAAATCGACCAATGGCGATACCTTCCTCGGCGGTGAAGATTTCGATATGCGTCT
>CAIYZJ010000096.1 GCA_903930675.1 uncultured Hyphomicrobiales bacterium | reverse complement strand
CTGATCGCCCGCATCACCCCCGGCCTGTCCTATCTGATCCCGCTGTTCCTGCTGTTCCAATGGGTCGGCCTGCTCGGCACGCTGTGGCCGCAAATCATCATCCATCTGGTCGTCACCGTGCCCATCGCGATCTGGATCATGATCGGCTATTTCGAGACCACTCCGATGGAGCTGGAAGAAGCGGCGATGATCGACGGCGCGACGCGCTGGCAGGTGTTCCGCCATGTCGCCTTGCCGATTGCCAAACCGGGCATTGCGGTGGCCTTCATTCTGGCGATCATCTTCTCGTGGAACAATTTCGTGTTCGGAATCGTGCTGGCCAGCCGCGGCACCCGCACGCTGCCGGTAGCGGTCTATAACATGATCTCGTTCGATCAATTGAGCTGGGGGCCACTTGCCGCAGCCGCCTTGATCGTGACCCTGCCCGTGCTGCTGCTGACCGTGTTTGCCCAACGCCAGATCGTGGCGGGCCTGACCGACGGTGCGGTCAAAGGCGGATGAGTGTTTGGGGCTAGCCAAGCGTAATAAACGCGGCTAGCCTCTCCTTCCAGTGTCGCGTGGAGAATGTCCGGCGATCACCGGCACGCCTCCCGCCAACGGGAGGTGCGATAATGCCCACAAGCCAGCAGCCCGCCAGTCAACTACCCACCAGACGCGAGCATGACCTGATCGGCGACAAAGACGTGCCCGCGAGTGCCTATTACGGCGTGCATACGCTGCGGGCGGTCGAAAATTTTCCGGTCACCGGCACCCCTATTTCCATTTATCCCGATCTCATCAATGCCTTGGCAGCCATCAAACAGGCGGCGGCACAGGCGAATTTCCAGCTGGGCTTGCTCGATGAGCGCCGGATGCAGGCGATTTGTCAGGCCTGCGAGGAAATCCGCCACGGGCAATGGCACCGGCATTTTGTCGTCGATGTCATTCAGGGCGGCGCAGGCACTTCCACCAATATGAATGCCAATGAGGTGATCGCCAACCGCGCTCTGGAAATTCTGGGCCATGCGCGCGGCGACTATGCACAGTTGCACCCCAACGAGCATGTCAATATCAGCCAGAGCACCAATGATGTCTATCCGACCGCGCTCAAGATCGCGGCGTTCAGCGGCATCCAGTCCCTGATTGCCGCGATGGGTCGGCTGCGCGAGGCCTTTGCGGACAAGGCCGGAGAATTCGGGGATATCCTGAAAATCGGCCGCACCCAGTTGCAGGATGCCGTGCCGATGACCTTGGGGCAGGAATTTATGACCTATGCCGTGATGCTCGGCGAGGACGAGGAGCGGTTGCGCGAAGCCTCGCTGCTGATTTGCGAAATCAATCTCGGGGCCACTGCCATCGGCACCGGCATCACCGCCCATCCCGATTATGCCTCCAGGGTCTGCGAAGCCTTGCGCGCCATCACGGGCTTGCCGCTGGTCACCGCCCCCAATCTGATCGAAGCGACGCAGGATTGCGGGGCCTTTGTGCAATTGTCGGGCGTGCTGAAACGGGTGGCCGTCAAGCTTTCCAAAACCTGCAATGACCTGCGCCTTTTGTCCTCCGGCCCGCGCGCCGGATTTGGCGAGATCAATCTGCCTGCCATGCAGGCCGGATCAAGCATCATGCCCGGCAAGGTCAATCCGGTGATCCCCGAAGTGGTCAACCAGATCGCCTTCGAGGTGATCGGCAATGATGTCACGGTCAGTTTCGCCGCCGAAGCCGGACAGTTGCAGCTGAACGCCTTCGAGCCGATTATCGCCCACAGCCTGTTCAAAAGCGTGACACATCTGCGCAATGGTTGCGATATTCTGGCCGGGCGTTGCGTGCGCGGCATCAGTGCCAATCGCGACAGGCTGCAGCATATCGTGGCCCATTCAATCGGCATTGTCACCGCCCTCAACCCCTATATCGGCTATGACAATGCCACCAAACTGGCGCAAGAGGCTCTGGCCACCGGCGGCAGTGTCTATGATCTGGTGCTCAGGCATCAACTGCTGACCAAAGAGCAACTCGACGATATCTTGCGGCCCGACATGCTGACCCAACCGCGCAAGCTGTAAGGGCTCAACCGCCCACAAAACGCCGGATGGTGACCCCTTCGCCTTCCAAAGCGGCGCGGACCTTGCGGGCCATGCCCACCGCATGGGCGCTGTCGCCATGCACGCAGATGGAATGGGCTTCCAGCTTGACCGGCGCGCCGTCAAGCGTCGGCATCAGGCCGGTTTTGAGGAAATCGACCAGCCGTTGCGCGGCAAAATCAGCATCGGTCACCATCGCGCCGTCCAGAGCGCGCGAGACCAGCCGGCCTTTGGACGTATAGGCACGGTCGGCAAAAATCTCGGAATAGACCTCCAAGCCGTTTTTGCGGGCCAGATGCTCCAGCACCGTGCCGGAAATCGCCAGAACCGGCAGCTCGGGAGCCACTGCCTTGGTGGCATTGATCAGGGCTTGCGCCACGCCTTCGTCATCCATCGCCTGATTGGCAATCGCGCCATGCGGTTTCATATAGGTGACCCGGGTGCCCGCAAGGGCTGCGATGCCGAGCAATGTGCCGATTTGCCCTGCGGTAAAGCGTTCGATTTCACCCAGCGTATAGGGAATGATCCTGCGCCCGAAGCCTTCGCGGTCGGGATAGCCCGGATGCGCGCCGACGCTGACGCCTTTTTGCTTGGCCAAAGTCAGGGTTTTGAACATGGTTTCGGGATCGCTGGCATGGCCGCCGCAGGCGACATTCGCGCTGGTGACAATGCCCAGCACCGCCTGGTCATCGCCCATGGTCCAAGGCCCGTAACTCTCGCCAAGGTCGGAATTCAGATCAATCACCTTCATCATGGTCTCCAGTCTGGTCAAAGGGGGGCTAAAAAGCGGGGTCGAGCGCATTGGTGGCATGGCCTGCCAGATTGCCCGCCAGCAGGGCTTCGGACGACAGGCTGCCGCCGCCCAGCTTTTCGACGCGTTGCGGCAAAGCGGCAATCATGCGGGCCAGATCGCGCGCCAGTGCTTGCGCTTCTCCGATCGGGATGGCCTGAAAGCGGATGCCCGCACCCACCGGCGTTTGGGCGGCGCGGCCCAGATCGGCAGTGATCACGGTGGCGATTTTGGGATAACCGCCGGTGGTGCCGCGCTCGGCCAGCAGCAACAAGGGCTGGCCTGTCCCGGGAATTTGGATCGTGCCATTGGCAATCCCGTCCGACACGATATTGGCGGTGCGGGCATGGGCCAGCGGCGGACCCTCCAAGCGATAGCCCATCCGGTCGGACGTGGCCGAAATGGTCCATTCGGTCTCTTGGAACCGCGCAATGGTCTCTGGCGAGAAGAAATCATCCTGCGGGCCCAACACACAACGGATCGGCCCTGTCACCGCGGGCAGGACGGGCAAGCGGTGCTCGCCCTCCTGCATGGTCGCATCGCCGACGACAAGCTGGTCTCCGGCCTCTAGCGGGCGGGCAAACGGACTGCCGAGCCCTGCGCGGCGATGCACCGAAAAACTGCCGAAGGTCGGCGCACCGGCCATGCCTCCTTCAATGGCGAGATAGCTGAACACCCCGCCTCTGGCCGCCCTCATCATCACGCTTTCGCCTTCGGCCAGACAGAAGCTCTCGTTCATGGCAATCGCCTGCCCGCGCAGGCTGATGCCGCGCATCGCGCCCGACACCGCCAGCCGGATGGTGCCTTCTTTGGCTTTGATTTTGATCGGCAGCGGGCCAAGCTCGATCACCGGCGCATGCCAATCCTGCCCCACCAGCGCATTGGCACAGGCCAGCCCGACACGGTCCATCGCGCCGGTTGTGCCCAAGCCATAGCGCAAGGCCCCGTAGCGCCCGAAATCCTGTACCGAGGTTGCGGGTCCCACTTCTTCGATCAGCAACACACTCATGCCGCCACCCCATCGGCAATCACCAGTTCGGCAATCCATTCACCTGCCTCTGCGGCCTCCTCCAGCATGCGCCAATCCGAACGCGGGATGGCGTAAAAGCTCAAGGAGTCGCCGGGCTCGATCAGAAACATCTGGGCGCGGGTTGGATGATAGCTGCGCATCGGCGTACGGCCCAGAATGTGCCAGCCGCTCGGGGCCTCGATGCACTGGATGCCCGCCTGCACTCCGCCGATCATCACCGCACCGGCAGGCGTGACAAGGCGCGGTTCGTCGCGGCGCGAGGTGGCAATGGTTTGATCCAAACCGCCCAGATAGGCGAAACCCGGCATGAAACCCAGCATGTAAACGCGGTAATCGCCAGCCGAATGGCGGCGCACCACCTCGTCGGGGGTCAGACCTTTGCCCTTGGCGACATCTTCGAGATCAATGCCGAAATCCTCGCCATAGACCACCGGCACCCGCCAGCGGCGCGGCGATTGGGCCTTGGGCCCGGCCTGTTGCGCCAATTCGCGCAAAACGCCGGAAATGGCAGCAAAATCGGTAGTCACCGGATCATAGGTGACAAACAGCGAGCGATAGGTCGGGATGGTTTCTTGCAAACCGGGCACGGTATGGGCTTTGAGCGCATCGTCGAGCCCCAGCACCAGCGCATTGAGAAACGGGTCGACCGTGTCGCCGAATTCGACAGTCAGGGCGGCATCGCCACAAGGCAGAATCCGCAAAGCGGCAGAAGACGACATGACACGGCCCCGATGATCAGCGAGTGAAACCACTCCCGTTTCGGGAGTATCGCAGTCGATCACGTCTTAAGGCGCGCTTCAATCTCTTTTGCGTGTTGTGTCAGAGCGAAATCGACAATAGCAGCACGCCCATCGCCGCGCGGTAGATCACAAAAGGCCATGTCGACATCCGCTCGAAAAAGCGCAGTAAGCCCCACACCGCCGCAAAGGCCGAAATCGTGCCGCAAAGCAAACCCACCCCGAGCACCGACCACGCATGCGCATCCAGTCCGGCATGGGTCAAGACCCAGATTTCTTTCAAACCCGCCAATGTAATGGCCGGCAGGCCCAACAAGAGCGACAGCCGCGCTGCATCCTCGCGTTTGAAGCCCAACAATAAACCCGCGGTCAGCGTCGAACCGGAGCGCGAGACACCGGGAATCAAGGCACCGACCTGTGCAATCCCCACCAGCATCAGATCGAGCATGGTAAAGCCCGACAAGTCGCGCTGGCGCGAACCGCGCCATTCCGCCAGTGCCATCAAAGCCGCCATCAACAGGCAGGATGCACCGATCACAGGAAGGGTTCTGAGCGGGGTATCGCAAGTATTGAGCAGTTTCGACATGGCAATGCCGACTACGCCGATCGGCAAAGTGGCCAAACCGATGCCGAACACGAAACGGAACGAGGGATGATCGAACTGCCGATGCACAAGCGCGCGCACCGAAGAGGTGGCAAGGCTGGAAATGTCACGCCAGAAATAGGTGATTACCGCGCCGAGTGCGGCCAGTTGCATGGCAGCAGAAAAAGCCGAACCCGGATCCTGCCAGCCGAAGAAATGCGGGACAATCCTCATATGGGCTGTCGAGGATATCGGCAGCAGTTCGGTAATGCCCTGCACTACCCCCAATATGGCCGCCTCGGTATAGCCAAGCGTGGCAAAGCCGACATCAATGCCTTCGCTACACGCATTCGCCATCGCGGTCTCTCCTGTCAGATAATCGTCCGACCCAGTTCTATGTCACTGACTCTTACCAAATGCTTGCTGATTCACGATCAAGCTAAGATCATTTTCCGACAAAGCGGGACATGGTATAAAAGCAGGCTGTCGCATAAACGGGTTTAGAGCGGATCGGTAGAATGGATCTGCAGGGCTTCCAGAAAGCGTGACACCATATTATAGGCCGCGATGGTGGCGGTCAGTTCGACAATGCCCGTTTCGTCAAAGCAGGCTTTGACATCCGCAAACACCTGATCCGACACATGGATGTCTCTGGTCATCGCATCGGTATAGGCCAGCACCGCGCGTTGCATGGGCGAAAAAAGGTTCGAGGGAGCCCAATTCTCCAGCGCATCGAGCTGGGCTTGCGTCATGCCTTCTTTGAGCGCAATCGGAGCGTGTTGCTGTGCCTCGTAAGGCGCGCCGTTGAGATGGGCGATGCGCATGATCACCATTTCGCGGACATCGCCAGCCAATCCCGCTTTTTGCCGGATCGCGGTCAGATAGTTCAGCCAGCCTTCGCCGATGGGGGCGGAATGGAGCAGCATGGCATAAAGATGAAGCACGCCGCCGCGCTCTCGGGTGATGCGCTCGACCAAAGCCCGGCGGTCGGGATGGTTTCTGTCGGCATAGGAAATACGGGCCACGCGATACACTCCACAGCATCAAACCGGCACAAGAAAAATGGCAGGAATGACCCTGCCAAATCCGTGATCAATTATCGAGGAAGCTCCGCAATTTCCGCGAGCGGGACGGATGCTTGAGCTTGCGCAGGGCCTTGGCCTCGATCTGGCGGATACGTTCGCGCGTCACCGAGAATTGCTGGCCGACTTCTTCCAGCGTGTGATCGGTGTTCATGCCGATGCCGAAGCGCATGCGCAGCACGCGTTCCTCACGCGGGGTCAGCGAGGCCAGCACGCGGGTGGTGGTTTCGCGCAAGTTGGACTGGATGGCCGCATCGATCGGCAGGATCGCGTTCTTGTCCTCGATGAAATCGCCCAGATGCGAATCTTCCTCGTCGCCGATCGGGGTTTCGAGCGAGATCGGCTCCTTAGCGATTTTCAGGACCTTGCGGACCTTTTCCAAAGGCATGGCCAGCTTTTCGGCCAGTTCTTCGGGGGTCGGCTCGCGGCCGATTTCATGCAGCATCTGGCGCGAGGTGCGCACGATCTTGTTGATCGT
>CAIYZJ010000095.1 GCA_903930675.1 uncultured Hyphomicrobiales bacterium | reverse complement strand
TTGCCATGATCTGATCCTGTCCGAAGGCATGGCGGCCAACCAGCCGCTGGTGCAATCCATGGCGCAATTTTCCTCGCAGGCTTTGGGCAGTTTCTTTGCCGCGATGGAAACCGAGGCCAGCCTGCTGGCGGACAAGCTGTCGGCCAGCCCGCTCGATGCCCCCGTGCCGCTCGATGCCCTGATCAGCGACGTGATCGGCCGGATGATCAAAAACACCCTGCTGGCGCAGGTTTCCGAAGCGGCGAGCTCGGCCGTGATGCAAGCACTCGACGAATCCATCAAAGCCACCGGTACGCTGGATGCGCTGAAATATCTCGGTGCGCCCGACTGGTTGCCCCAGTTGAGCGCAAAGGCCAATCAAAGCAACCAGACCCGCCTGCGCCGTGCCGTGCTTCAACTGGTCGGCACCCGCCGCCAACAATCCGGGGAAGCCCGCCAAGGCAAAATGCCCGATCTGATCAGCGCGCTGTTGCAAGCCTTCCGCACCGATGCCGGTGACAACCGCCATGACGAGCAGATCACCGGCATGGTCATTGCCATTCTGTCGACCTGCTATGCCACCAGCCAGCGCACACTGGTCTGGGCTCTGTCTTTGCTGGCCTGTGCGCCCGAGATCCAGCAACGCTGTGCCGACGAGGCCCGCGCGGTCTTGGCCGATACCACGCCGCTGGGCAGCCGGATCGAACAGGCGCAGTTGATCAAATCGGTGATCAGCGAGACCTTGCGGCTCTATCCGCCTGTCCCCGTGATGCGGCGCAAGGTGCTTGCGGATGATATCAATCATGACCTTGCACTTGCCAGAGGCAGCACGGTGCTGATTGCCCCGTGGGTGTTGCACCGCCATCACGCGCTGTGGCAGAATCCCCATAGTTTCATCCCCGACCGCTTTCTGGGCGAGGCAGGCAGCAAGATTGCGCCTTACAGCTTCCTGCCATTTGGCGGCGGAGAACAGACCTGTATCGGTTTCGGCTATATGATGCAGGCGACGCGTCTGGTGGTGCTGGCCCTGATCAACCAGCTGTCGGTGCAGCTTCCCGAGGGTCACAGCCTGCCTGTGCCGGTGCAGCGCGTCGGTTTGCTGCCGCAATCATCCGTCAGCCTGATCTTCCGCAAGCGTGGAACCACAAGCCACTGATACCCCCGTGACAGGCGGGCGTGAAAACGCTAGAACATTGTCATGCTTGAAGGTTTGCACCCCCAAAATCCCACCCATGTGATGCGTCTGACCACAGACGAGCGCACAGCGCGGCGCGTGGCCGATCTGATCGTCGAGACGTTCGACCCGTCCGAGACGGCTTCCGCCGCTTTTGAAAATGAAGCAACTTTGGCTTGGGAGGTCGAAGTCTATTTCGCCCGCCAACCCGACGAGCAAGCCATGCGCGGCCTTGTCGAGGTTGCAGCGGGCAAAGAGGTTGCAGCCGCGGTTTATTTCGAAATTCTGGCAGAAAAAGACTGGGTCAAAGCCTCGCTCGACGGCTTGAGCATGGTCGAAGCCGGACGCTTTGTGATCCATGGCAGCCATGACCGATCCCGTGTGCCCTTGAACAGCATCGGCATCGAGATCGAAGCGGCGCTGGCCTTCGGCACCGGCCATCACGGCACCACGCGCGGGTGCTTGCTGATGCTGGACCATATTCTCAAGCAACGCCGCCCTGTCCATGTGCTCGATGTCGGCACCGGCACCGGCGTGCTGGCCATTGCCGCCGCCCGCGCACTGCACCGTCCTGTCTCCTGCGGTGATATTGATCCGATTGCAGTGGAAGCGGCCGCCTCCAATGCGCGGTTGAACCGTGTCGGCACTCTGGTGCATCCGGTGGTGGCCAAGGGCATCGGCCATCCGGCTTTGAACCGGCCCTATGGCTATGATCTGATTTTCGCCAATATTCTGGCGCGTCCGCTGATCCGTCTGGCACCCCATATCGCCTCGGTTGCCGCCCGTGGCGGGGATATTATCCTGTCGGGCCTGCTGGACCGCGATGTGCCCGGCGTTTTGTCGGCCTATCGGGCGCAAGGCTGGCATTTGTCGAACCGGATCAATCTCGAAGGTTGGGCCTGTTTGCACCTCAAGCAAGGCGGAGCACCCGGACGCCTCTATCACTGACCGGCAACAACAGGTGGATCATGGCGCGGTTTCAGCACTTCGACAGCAAGACCGACGGAACGCAAGGCAAATCACGCTTGCAAGTCCTGCGGAAGGAATTGACCCATCAGGGCCTGACCGGCTTCATCATTCCGCGCACCGATGAGTATCAAAGCGAATATGTGCCCGCTTGCGCCGAGCGGCTGGCATGGCTGACGGGATTTTCCGGCTCTTGGGGCATGGCGGTGGTGCTGCAAAGCGACGCCGCTATTTTTGTCGATGGCCGCTACACGGTGCAAGTGCGCGAACAGGTCGACGGCGAGGCTTTTACCCCCCAACACCTGATTGAACATCCGCCCGAATTATGGCTGGAAGAACGGCTGAGAGCCGGTGATCGTGTGGGTTATGACCCCGATCTGCACACACTCGACGGCATTGCCCGCTTGCGCAAGGCCGTGACGCAGGCAGGTGCCACGCTGGTGGCCGTCACGTCCAATCCGGTTGATGCCGTCTGGCACGACCAGCCTGCCGCTCCCTTGGCCCAAGTGGTGCTGCATGATCAGGCCCATGCGGGCGAGGACACATCCGAAAAACTCGAACGCATCACCGACAAGCTGGCCGCACTCAAGGCCGATGCCCTGCTGGTCAGTGATCCGCACAATCTGGCTTGGATTTTCAACATTCGCGGCGGGGATGTCTCCCATACCCCGCTGCCGCTCGGTCGTGCGGTGATCCCGGCCGAAGGACGCCCTGTTCTGCTGCTCGATGGCCGTAAACTGTCCAACAGCGTCGCCGACAGCCTGAGCCAAGTGGCCGATATTGCCCATCCCGATACTTTGGACACGGTGCTGGAACGCATGAGCGCGGGCGGCAAAACCATCCGTGTCGATCAGGCCACCGCTCCCGTGCGGTTGATCGACCTGATCGAACAGGCGGGCGGCACGGTGTCGAGCGGTCCTGATCCGGTCTCGCTGATGAAAGCCGCCAAAAACCCGACCGAACTGGCCGGTACGCGCGAGGCGCACTTGCGCGACGGGGTGGCGATGGTGCGGTTTCTGCACTGGCTCGACCAGCACGCCCCCAAAGGCACCGAAACCGAAATCAGTGCGGCAGAAGCGCTCGAAGGCTTCCGTCTGGCCTCCGGCGCGTTGGTCGATGTGTCGTTTCCGTCGATCTCGGCGGCCGGCCCCAATGCCGCGTTGCCGCATTACCGCGTGTCGCACCAGTCCAACCGCCCGATTTCCGGGGGCTTCTATCTGATCGATTCCGGCGGGCAATATCGCGACGGCACCACCGATATCACCCGCACCATTGCCATCGGCACGGTCAGCGACGAGATGGCCGACCGCTATACCCGCGTGCTCAAAGGCATGATTGCCATTGCCCGCGCCGTCTTCCCCAAGGGCACATCCGGCGCGCAGATCGACGCCTTTGCCCGTCAGTTCCTGTGGCAGATCGGCACGGATTTCGACCATGGCACCGGCCATGGTGTCGGCAGCTATCTGTCGGTGCATGAAGGCCCGCAGCGCATTGCCAAAATCGGCACGACGCCGCTCGAAGCAGGCATGATCCTGTCGGACGAGCCGGGCTATTACCGCGTCGGTGCGTTCGGCATCCGCATCGAAAACCTGATTGTCGTCGAACCACGCGCCATCGCAGGGGCCGAACGCCCGATGCTGGGCTTCGAGACCATCACCTTCGCCCCGATTGATACACGCCCGATCAACCGCGAGTTGCTGGGTGCGGACGACACCCGCTGGCTCAACGCCTATCACCAGCAGGTGTGGGATCAATTATCGCCGCGGCTGGACGGGGATGTGAAAATCTGGCTGCAAAACGCCACCAAAGCGATTTGAGCACCCCGCTCAGCCGACCAGCGTAAACCAGTCGTCTTCGCTGATCACCTCGACCCCGTGCTTGCGGGCATCGGCGAGTTTGGAGCCCGCACCGGGTCCGGCCACCACCAGATCGGTCTTTTTGGAGACCGAACCGGAGACTTTCGCCCCCAACCGCTCGGCCATCGCCTTGGCCTCGTCGCGGCTCATCCGCTCCAGAGCACCGGTAAAGACCACCGTTTTACCCGAAACAGGCGACTGGCTGGAAACAATCTCGGGCGGTTGCAAGGTGACATGGGTCAGCAGATCGGCCACCGCTTCGCTATTGTGCTGTTCGGTGAAGAAATCGACCAATGCCTCGGCCATCACCGGCCCGATCCCGTCAATCGCCGTAAGGGCCTTGCGGGCCTCGCTGTCGGGCTCGTTCGCGGCCATGGCGGTGTCGCGCAGGGCTTCGATTGTCCCGAAATGGCGGGCCAGCACTTTGGCCGTCGTTTCCCCGACATGGCGGATACCCAGCGCGAAGATAAAGCGGTGCAAGGCCACATTGCGGCGGGCGACAATGGCGGCAAACAGATTGCGCGCCGAGGTTTCGCCCCAGCCCTCGCGGTTTTTGAGCTTTTTCAGCGAAGCCGCATCGCGCGCTTCCAGCGTGAAAATATCCTGCGGACGCATGACCAGCCCGTCCTGATAGAAGGCCTCGATCTGGCGTTCGCCGAAACCCTCGATATCCATCGCATCGCGGGCGACAAAATGCCTGAGCCGTTCGACAGCCTGCGCCGGACAGACCAGTCCGCCCGTGCAGCGGCGGGCTTTGTCCTCTTTGCCCGTCGCATCGGCCTCGCGCACCGCATGCGATCCGCAGACCGGACAGGTTTTGGGGAATTCATAGGCGACGCTGTCGGGTTTACGGTGCTCCGGCACCACAGACACGACTTGCGGGATCACATCCCCCGCCCGCTGCACCACCACCCTATCGCCGATGCGCACATCCTTGCGGGCAATTTCTTCCTCGTTGTGCAAGGTGGCATTCGATACCACCACACCGCCCACCGTCACCGGTTCGAGCCGCGCCACCGGCGTCAGCACGCCCGTTCGGCCGACCTGGATATCAATGGCTGTGACGGTCGTGGTGGCCTGTTCGGCCGGAAATTTATGGGCTGTCGCCCAGCGCGGCGAACGGGCAATAAAGCCGAGCCGTCTTTGCAGCGACAGATCATCGACCTTATAGACCACGCCGTCGATATCGTAAGGCAGGCTGGCGCGCTGGGTCTCGATGCTGCTGTAATGGGCGAGCAGATCAGGCAAAGTCCCGCAGCGTTTCATCAACGGATTGGTGGCAAAGCCGTAACGGGCAAAGGCCTCGACCATGCCGAACTGGCTGGCCGACGGCATTGGTTCGCTGATCTCGCCCCAGGCATAGGCAAAAAACCGCAAGGGACGGGCGGCGGTGATGGCAGAATCAAGCTGGCGCAAAGACCCCGCCGCCGCATTGCGCGGATTGGCAAAAACCGGTTTGCCCTCTGCCTCCTGCCGCTGGTTGAGGGCGGCAAAATCATCCTTGCGCATATAGATTTCGCCGCGCACTTCCAGAATGGCGGGCACGGAACCGGTCAAAACCTGCGGAATATCCTTGATGGTGCGGACATTGCGGGTGACGTCCTCGCCCTCCTCGCCATCGCCACGGGTGGCGGCGACAACCAGTCTGCCGCCTTCATAACGCAAGGAGCAGGACAGACCGTCGATCTTCGGTTCGGCCGTCAGCACCACAGGGGCATCCGGCTCCAGATCGAGAAACCGCCGGATACGGTCGACAAACTCGCCCGCCTCTTCGCCTGAAAACACGTTGGCGAGCGACAGCATCGGCACGCTGTGTCTGACCTTGGCGAATTTCTCGGAAGGCTTGGCCCCGACCGACAGTGCAACCGCCGAGCGCAATTCGGGAAAACCGGCTTCGATCGCCAGCAAGCGCAGCCTGAGTTGGTCATAGTCGGCATCCGTGATCACCGGCGCATCCTGCTGGTGATAACGCAAATCATGGGCGGCAATCTCGGCCGCCAGATCCTGATACTCCAGCCGCGCTTCGAACGGAGTCAGGCTTTCAACCGCCATGGCACGGCTAGGCGAGGTCACGTTCGGGCTCCCGCTGCATTGGTCAGCAGGCGGCGGGCCGCAGCGCGCGCCTCTTGCGTGATCTCGGCACCCGACAGCATGCGTGCCAGCTCCTCGCAACGCGGGTCATCGGCCAGCAGATCGACACGGGTTGCGACGCGGCCCTTGTCCATCGCCTTGGAAATCAGATAGTGGTTGCCCGCTTTGGCCGCCACCTGCGGCGCATGGGTGACAGCCAGCACCTGCACCTGTCCGGCCAGACGCGCCAGACGCTGCCCGATGGCATCGGCTACAGCACCGCCAACGCCTGTATCAATTTCATCGAATACCAGTGTCGGGGTAGAACCGCGATCGGCCAGCCGGACTTTCAGCGCCAGCATGAAACGCGACAATTCACCACCCGAAGCCACTTTCATCAAGGGGCCCGGCTTGGTACCCGGATTGGTTTCCACCCAGAATTCGACACGGTCAAAGCCTGCGGCGTGGCGTTGCTCGCGGTCACTCTCGACCATCACGATGAAACGCGCCCGTTCCAGCTTCAACGGCGGCAATTCGCTGCCCACCGCCTCTTCCAGCTTTTTGGCGGCCGCATGGCGGCTTTTCGACAGCGCATCGGCTGCGGCCAGAAAAACCTGTTCGCTGTCTTTGACCGCCTGTTGCAAACGCACCAGATCGGCCTCGCCCGCATCAATCGCCGACAAATCGGCATCGAAACGGACAGCAAGCGCGGCCAGATCATCCACCATCACATTATATTTGCGCCCTGCGGCCCGAAGCGCGAACAGGCGTTCTTCGACATGTTCGAGATCGCGCGGATTGAATTCGGTGGCGCGTTGCGCCTCCTCGATGGTCTGGCGGGCGCGGTCGACCGCGTCCAGAGCCTGCCCGAGGGCTTGCAGCGAGGGATTGATCAGTTGCGGCACATCGCGCGAACGCCGTTCCAGCCGCCGCATCACCGAGGACAGCACCGGAATGGGCGATGAATCACCCGACAAGGCATCCAGCGCATCATTGATTTCGGTGGCGATCTTTTCCGATCCCATCATGGTCTGGCGGCGGGTCGCCAGATCGGTTTCCTCGCCTTCCTGCGGGGCCAGCTTGTTCAGTTCGCCTGCGGCATGGCGCAGAAAGTCGGCTTCCTTGCGGACCTTCTCGATATAGGCCTCATGCGTATTCAACTGGTCGCGCGCAGTGCGGAAAGTCGCAAAAGCCGTCGCCGCCTTGGCCACCAGAGATCGGTTCTGGGCAAAGGCATCGAGCAAATCGCGATGCGAGGCGGGGTCGGTCAAAGCGCGGTCATCATGCTGGCCGTGAATTTCGACCAGCGTCGCGCCGATGGCTTTCAAAGCCTGCACGCTGACAGCCTGATCATTGACCAGCGCACGGGTGCGGCCATCGGCAAACTGGATGCGGCGCAAGATGATTTCGCCTTCGAAGGCAATATCCTGCGCCTGCAGCAAGCGGGCGGAGGGATGATCGGCAGGCACACTGAAAACAGCCGTCACCTGCCCCTGGTTTTCGCCGTGGCGCACCAGCGAGCCGTCACCGCGCGCGCCCAAGGCGAGCGCGAAAGCATCCAGCAAGATCGATTTGCCTGCGCCGGTTTCACCGGTCAGTGCACCGAAACCTTCGCCAAACTCAAGATCAAGCCGCTCGACAATAACGAAATCACGAATAATTAAACGCAGCAGCATGGCGACAACGGGAATAGAGAAAAATCAGTATCAGGCACGCGGAGTACTGCTCCAATGCAGTTTTTGTCGCAGCATGGAAAAATAACTGTAGCCCGGCGGATGCAGCAAGATCACCGATCGGGTTGA
>CAIYZJ010000094.1 GCA_903930675.1 uncultured Hyphomicrobiales bacterium | reverse complement strand
CTGGAACAGTTCCTGAAAGGCTATGACGGCGCCTTGCTGATGACCTCGCATGACCGCGAATTCATGAACCGCATCGTCACCAAAATCATCGAAATCGACGGCGGTGAATTGACCACCTATTCGGGTGATTACGAATTCTACGAGCAGCAACGCGCCCTGAATGAGAAGCAGCAGCAGGCGCAGTTCGAGCGCCAGCAGGCGATGCTGGCCAAGGAAATCAAGTTCATCGAACGCTTCAAGGCCCGCGCCTCCCATGCCGCGCAGGTGCAAAGCCGGGTCAAGAAGCTCGAAAAGATCGATCGTGTCGAGCCGCCCAAACGGCGCCAGAGCGTGTCCTTCGAGTTTCCGCCCGCCCCGCGTTCGGGCGAGGACGTGGTCAGCCTCAAAAACGTTCACAAACGCTATGGCCAGCGCAGCATCTATGAGGGGCTGGATTTTCAGGTCCGCCGCAGGGAGCGCTGGTGCGTGATGGGCATCAACGGCGCAGGCAAATCGACCTTGCTGAAACTGGTCACCGGCGCGACCGAGCCCGATGACGGATCGGTCGCCCTGGGCGGCACGGTCAAGATGGGCTATTTCGCCCAGCATGCCATGGAAGTGCTGGACGGCGAGCGCACGGTGTTTGAATCGCTCGAGGATTCCTTCCCGCAAGCCGGACAGGGCTCGCTGCGCGCTTTGGCGGGCTGTTTCGGGTTTTCCGGCGATGATGTCGAAAAGAAATGCCGCGTGCTGTCGGGCGGCGAAAAGGCCCGTCTGGTGATGGCCAAAATGCTGTATGACCCGCCCAATTTTCTGGTGCTGGACGAGCCGACCAACCATCTGGACATGGCCACCAAGGAAATGCTGATCGAGGCCTTGTCGCATTATGAGGGCACGATGCTGTTCGTCTCGCATGACCGGCATTTTCTGGCGGCTCTCTCCAATCGGGTGCTGGAACTGACCGCCGACGGTGTCCACCAATATGGCGGCGGCTACACCGAATATGTCGCCAGCACCGGACAGGAAGCCCCCGGTTTGCACAGCTGAACCAAGCCGCAATGTCCTGCTTGCAAAGCACTGTCACGGGTCGTGAAGGCGGCTGTTTGCGCTGTCCACCGAGCTGGATTTTCAACGTTTTTAAAAGATTGACCCGTTTTCGGGGCTTCTGGCGGCCCTGCTGTGTCACCCGTTTCAATTTTATCCACACCAATCGGTGTCAGGGACGGGCAGCTGAGTGGCTGTTATGACTGTAAGCCCTTGTCTTTCTTAACGATGTTCGGGATTGGCACCCCCGCTCCGATTGCTCCGGTCGGGGGCGACGGCGACACACCCGCCATCAAAGCCGTGCGCAAATACGGTTATGAACTCATCGTGCCGATCGTAATGGATTGACGCGCGGTCACACTGCGTCCGGCGTCTGGCAGACATCGACCCATTGTGCGCCGACCAGTTCGGCCATGCGCGAAGGAGAAATTCTGACAGCCGAATGGGTGGAGCCCGCGGCAGGCACCACCTCGTCAAAGGCTTTGAGCGAGATATCGCAATAGATCGGTAAATCACGGGGCAGGCCGAACGGGCAGACCCCGCCGACAGGATGGCTGGTGATCTCGAGCACCTCTTCGGCTCCGAGCATGCTGACCTTGCCGCCGAACACCGTCTTGGCCTTTTTGTTGTCGAGCCTGCCGATGCCGCAGGTCACAATCAGAAACCGCCGTTCGCCGACCCTGACCGACAGGGTTTTGGCGATTTGCGCGGGGGCGACGCCATGGCCTCTTGCGGCCAGTTCGACAGTCGCCGTGCTCTCGGTCAATTCGATGATGTGGATATCGGGGGCTTTGGCGGCAAAGAAGGCGCGGACGGATTCAAGGCTCATTTATATCTCTTATGCGGTGTGTTTATGCCCGTAAGCATGGGCGATGATACGGGCAAAAGCCAGATAAAGCTGTTCGAGACGGGCGAAACTGCCGTCATCCTGTGTGATCGGATCGGCACTGTTGGCAATGGCGACCAGTTGCAGGGTCACGTCGTCCACCGGCGTGTCGGCCACCAATTCGCCTTTGGCAACGGCATCCAGAATCCCCTGGCGCACCAGACGTTCGAGATCTTCGCTGAAGCCCAGCGTGGCCTTGCGTGCCTCTTCGCCGATATGGTCGCGCTCCAGCCGCATGCGGGCAATCAGGCTCCACGGATGGGCGGTCTGTCCGGTCGGGTTGGATTGCAGATAACGCTGGCGGTTGGATTCCATCATCCAGCGGATTTTGTCCTCGAAGCTCTTATGCGGATCATTCCAGCCTTCGGCCATCCGCGCGATGGTTCCGGCCATATATTCGCATACCACCTCGTTGACGAGTTTTTCCTTGTTGCCGAAGTAGTAATGGATATTGGCGCGGGTTGATTGCAGCGGTTCGGCGACATCGCGGAAGCGAAAGCCCTGATAGCCGTTCTTGATCAGCAAACGGGTTGTCAGATCCTTGATCTTCAAGCGCATGCCGGTGGACACCGGAGCAGGGTTTGCTGTCATCCTTTCTCCCTCATGCTTTCAGTGCGGCATCATAGGCCGCCAGAATGGCCTGTTCGCTTTTGCCCGCCTGT
>CAIYZJ010000093.1 GCA_903930675.1 uncultured Hyphomicrobiales bacterium | reverse complement strand
TGATGAATAAAGGTCTGGAATTGATCGAAGCCCACCATATTTTCGGTATTCCGTCCGATCGGCTCGATGTGCTGATCCATCAGCAAAGCATCATTCACGGCTTGATCAGCTTTGCCGATGGATCTGTCTCAGCCGGTATGGCGATGCCCGATATGCGCGTGCCCACGGCCCATTGTCTGGCCTATCCTGATCGTATCGCTTCCGGTGTCGTGCCGCTGGATCTTGCAGCGATTGGCCAGTTGAGCTTCGAGCGACCCGATCTGATCCGGTTTCCCGCGCTGGCTCTGGCCTATCAGGCACTGGCGGCAGGCGGCGTGATGCCCGCTGTGATGAATGCGGCCAATGAAGTGGCGGTTCAAACATTCCTCAAGGGCCAATGCGCATTCGGCGCGGTTCCCGATATCGTGGCGGCCGTGATGGAAAAGGCTGTTGGCTGGACAGTTGGCGAGAGCAGTATTGAACGATATCTTTCAGCCGATCTTGATGCCCGCCGTATCACGCACAATATAATCTCTGACTATGCCACATTGCGGTTACAATAGGCCGTTAAACCCTTTTCCGATGATCCCGAATTTGAACGGACAAGACCCCTTATGGATATGATCCTGAACTTTATGCAATCGGCGGCTGGTTATCTGGTGCCGTTTCTGACTTTGACGATTGTGATCGTTTTTATCCATGAAATGGGACATTTCTTGACCGCCCGCTATTTTGGCGTGACTGTCGAGGTGTTTTCGATCGGTTTTGGGCCTGAATTGCTGCATTGGCATGACCGCTACAACACCCGCTGGCGGATCGCGCTGATCCCTTTGGGCGGCTATGTTAAATTTGTCGGCGATGCCGATGCCTCGAGCAAGCCCGATCCCGAAGCGGTGGTTGATTCGGGAGCTGTTACGCTGAATTCGCGGCCCTTGTCCCAGCGCGCATGGATTGTGGCTGCTGGCCCCCTCGCCAATTTTTTACTCACAATCATTTTGCTGGCCGGCACGGCTTATTTTGTGGGCTCCGAACATCTTGTGCCGCGCATCGAATCCGTGTTGCCCGATCAACCCGCCGACAAAGCCGGGATGAAGCCGGGTGATATCATCATCTCCATCGACAATACGCCTGTGATGGATTTTGCCGAAGTGCAGGGGATAATTTCAGCCAATGCCGGTCGCAGCCTGAATGTGGTGGTTGATCGCGGCGGACGCGAAATCCCCTTGATTGTGACGCCAAGCAGCATGAAGCGTTCCGGTCTGATGTCTGCTTTTCCTTTGGGCCGCATCGGCATCACCGTTTTGCCCAAAGCCGAGAATTTTACCAAGCTTGAATATGGTCCGCTCGAAGCCATCGGGTACGGTGTGAAACAGACTTATACCATGGCTGTACTGAACATTCAGGGAATTGCGACTTTGATAGTCGGCAGCGGTTCCATCAATGATATTGCCGGCCCCGTCACCATTGCCGAAATTTCCAAAAAAACAGCCGATGCCGGGCTTTCGTCCTTTGTCTTGTGGGTGGCAGGTATTTCTCTGGCGATCGGCGTGGTCAATCTGTTGCCAATTCCCATTCTTGATGGCGGCCATTTGCTGTTTTACGGCATCGAAGGCATGTTAAAGCGTCCGATCGATCCGGCCACGGTGTCTGTCTGCTATCGTATTGGCATGTTTGTTGTTTTAGGCCTGATGGGCCTGGGGCTTTTTTCAGACGGGTTGAGATGGGGACGAATTCTAAATATTTTTTAATCCGCTGTTAAACACGTTGGGGTGAGAGGGCGAAATTGTGTCCAAACAATGCGTGTGCACGCTTCACTTATGGTAAAAAAGCGATTAGAAGAGTGATGGGTTAAATTGCGGCCGCTACGCATACCGAAGTTATAAGGTGAAATGATATGGTTCAATCTGTTCAGGCCAAGGGTAAATACCGTCAGGCTATTTTAGCGACGGCAGGGATTTTGGCGTTTTTTGGATCATCCATTGCTGCTTATGCGCAATCGGTCGTGGTGCAGGGAAACAAGCGCGTCGAGACCGAGACGATCCGCTCTTATGTGACTGATCAATCTCCGGACCAAGCCAAGCGCGACCTGATGCAGACCGGTTTGTTCGCCAATGTCGAAGTCAGCCGCCGCGGCAACCTGACGGTAGTGACTGTCCGTGAAAACGAAGTCGTCAACCGCGTTGTCTTTGAAGGAAACAAAAAGATTAAATCCGACATCCTTCAGGGCGAAGTGCAGCTCAAAGAGCGCGGTGCTTTCTCCCAATCGGTGATGGATATGGATTTGGCGCGTGTTCGCGAAATCTATATGCGCGGCGGACGCGCCAATGCGACGATCACGGCACGCACGGTGTCACTTGAAAATGGCCGCGTTGATGTTGTGTTCACCATCAATGAAGGTGACAAGACCGGCGTGAAGTCGATCAACTTCTCCGGCAATCTTGTTTATTCGGCAGGCCGCTTGCGGGACCAGATGACGACAACCGAGAGCAATCTGATGTCTTGGTTGAAAACTTCGGACGTCTATGACCCGGACCGTATCGCCGCAGATCTGGAATTGATCCGTCGTTATTATCTGAAAAACGGTTATGCCGATTTCCGTGTGCTCGGCACAGAAGCCAAGCTGCTTGAAGACAAGTCCGGCTATGACGTTACCATTACGGTGGACGAAGGCTCGCAATACAAGGTTGGCTCCGTTAATGTCGACTCGCGTATCACAGACATTCCGTCATCAAGCCTGTTGTCTTTGGCCCGCACCTCGACCGGTGATGTTTACTCGGTCGATCAGGTTGACAAGACCCTTGTTGCCATGACGACCGCGGCAGCCAGCCGTGGTTATGCCTTTGCTCAGGTCCGTCCTCGCGGCGAGCGTGTGACTGCCGATAAAAGCATCAACATCACCTATGTGATCGAAGAAGGTCCGCGTGTTTACATCGAGCGCATCAATGTGCGCGGCAATGTGCGCACCCGCGACGAAGTGATCCGTCGTGAATTCGATCTGGGCGAGGGCGATGCCTATAACAAGGTTTTGGTGGACCGTGCAGAGCGCCGGTTGAAGAACCTCAACTATTTCAAAACCGTCCGCATCACCAACGAGCCGGGCACAACCCCCGATCGTGTTGTGATCAATGTGGATGTGGAAGATCAGCCTACGGGCCAGTTTTCGGTCTCGGCAGGCTATTCCACATCGGATGGTGTGATCGGCGAAGTGGCAGTTCAGGAATCCAACTTCCGCGGCACGGGCCAATTTGCCCGACTGTCGGGTTCGTTGGGGCAGTATTCCAACGGTGTCGAATTCAACTTCACCGAACCCTATTTCATGGGTCACCGTCTGGCCGCCGGTTTCGATCTGTTCACCAAATATTCGGATAACAGCCGCTACACCTATTACAACGTCCGTAATACGGGTGGCGCATTGCGTCTGGGCTTCGCTTTGACTGAAGAAGTAATGATGCAGGTTCGCTATGCTCTGTATCAGTCGGACATCCGTATTCCTAACACGGGTACCCATCCCTACAATGACTGTTCGTATCCGATTGCCGGTGTCGGCGGAGATCCGACCAATGTTCTGAACAACGGCTGTCTTGCTAACGGCGAAGCATCTCTCGCGATGAAAGAAGCCCAGGGCCGTTCGTTGGTGTCCATGCCCGGCTATACGATCAGCTACAATACACTCGACAACAACAAGAACCCCCGTGCCGGTCTCTATGCAGAATTGAAGCAGGACCTTGCCGGTGCAGGCGGCGATGCCAAATATATCCGTTCATCCACCGAAGTGCGGATGTATCGTGAAATCACCGATGATTTCGTCGGCATGATCAAAGGCACGGCCGGTTATATCTACGGCAATAATCTGCGCGTGATCGACAACTTCAATCTCGGTCCGTCTTTGGTTCGCGGTTTTGCTTCCGGTGGTATCGGTCCACGCGACGTCAGCCCCGGGATTAATTCCAGCATGAACTCTCTTGGCGGTACGACCTTTGTCGGTGGTTCTGCCGAAGTGCAATTCCCGATTTTCGGATTGCCCAAAGATGTCGGCATGAAAATGGCAGTGTTTGTCGATGCCGGTACTTTGTTCGGCTATGAAGGCAAAAAGAACTTCGGCGATTTCTGCCCAACGGGTTGTTCGGCCTATTACGCCGCAAACAACACCCGCCTGACCGTCCACGACAGTTCCATGATCCGTTCATCGGTTGGTACCAGCCTGATCTGGTCGTCGCCGCTTGGCCCGATCCGCTTTGATTTTGCCAAGGCCCTGACCAAAGACCAGTATGACCGGACACAGTTCTTCCGGTTCTCCGGTGGTACTTCTTTCTGATCCTGATTTGATCAGCTCGGATTTGGCCGGGCTAGGGAGCTTGGCAATCAATGGATGAAGTCTGTTTTTTTACTGCGAAAGCAGACTTCACCCTCGGGCATCTTGCCGAATTACTCGGCCTTGAAGTCCCAAAAGGCTTTAAGGCCGATTTTCTTTTGACAGGCGTATCGCCTCTGGATGCCGCTCAATCGCATCATCTGTCCTTTCTCGACAATCCGGCCTATGCCGCAACCGCGCATCTGACCAAAGCCAGCGCGGTTATTGTCGGTGAAAAGCTCGCTGATAAACTGCCCGCAACATGCGCCGTGTTTGTGATCAAGGATCCCTATCGGGCCTTTGCACGGGCTTGCTCCTCGATGTTTCCTGCTGCTTTGCGTCCCGAACCTATCTTTTCGGGCACCGGCATTGCGCCCGGTTCATTCATCCATCCCGATGCCCGTCTCGAACATGGTGTCACGGTTGATCCCTCGGTGGTGATCGGTCCGCATGCCGAAATCGGTTCCGGCAGCGTGATTTGTGCAGGTGCGGTCATTGGTCCCAATGTCCGCTTGGGCCGTAATGTCACAATCGGTTCAGGTGCGACCATCGTGCATACGCTGGTCGGCAATGATGTGATCATCCATGCCGGAGCGCGGATCGGGCAGGATGGTTTCGGGTTTGCGATGGGTCCGCAAGGTCATATGAAAGTGCCGCAAGTCGGGCGGGTCATCATTCAGGATCGGGTCGAGATAGGCGCGAATACGACCATAGACCGTGGCGCCAACCGCGATACGATTGTCGGCGAAGGCACCAAGATCGATAATCTTGTCCAGATCGGCCATAATGTGGTGATTGGCCGTCATTGTGTGATTGTCGCGCAGGTCGGTATTTCCGGTTCGACCCGTTTGGGTGATTATGTGGTCATGGGCGGGCAGTCCGGCTCGGTCGGTCATGTCACCATCGGCACCGGAGCGCAGATTGCCGGTACGGCGAGCGTGTCCGGGGATATTCCTGCGGGCGAGCGTTGGGGTGGCACGCCTGCGCGGCCTTTGCGCCAATGGGGGCGCGAATTGGCCACGCTGCAATCGCTGGCCAAACGCGGCGGCGCAGGTATCAAGGCTTTAAAGGCTCAATCCACGTCGGATAAGGGTGAATCATGAGTGATTCCGATATGACAACGCAGACACCAACCAAAGTTTTGGGCTCGGTTGATATCAAGCGGATTCTTGAATTGCTGCCGCATCGCTACCCGTTCTTGCTGGTCGACCGGATCATCGAGATGGATGGAGATGATTCCTGCATCGGCATCAAGAATGTCACGATGAACGAGCCTCAATTTACCGGCCATTTTCCGCAGCAGCCGGTGATGCCGGGTGTGATGCTGATCGAAGGCATGGCGCAAACCGCCGGAGCTTTGTGCGTCTGGTCGATGACCGATGGCCGCAAGCCCAAGCTCGTTTATTTCATGACCATCGACAATGCCAAATTCCGCAAGCCGGTCGAACCGGGTGACACGGTCGAATTCCACATGAAAAAGCTGAAACAGCGCGGCAATATGTGGTGGTATCGCGGCACAGCCAAAGTCGCGGGTGTGACGGTATGCGAAGCTGATGTCAGCGCCATGCTGGTTTTGGAGTAGAACAGGTGAGCACAATCCATCCCCTTTCGGTTGTCGATCCTGCCGCGCAACTCGGCGCGAATGTGGTCATTGGCCCGTTTTGCACGGTCGGTCCGCATGCTGTGTTGGGTGATGGTGTCGAATTGCTCAGCCATACCGCTGTCGCAGGCCGTACGACCATTGGCGCGCGCACAAAAGTGTTTCCCTTTGCGTCCATCGGCCACCAGCCGCAGGATCTGAAGTTTCACGGCGAGCCATCGACGCTCGAGATCGGTGCCGATTGCCTGATCCGCGAAGGTGTCACCATGAATCCGGGCACCGAGGGCGGCGGCATGGTCACCAAGGTCGGGGATCGCTGCACCTTTCTGGCCAATGCCCATGTGGCGCATGACTGCATCGTTGGCAATGATGTGATTTTTTCCAACAATGTCATGTTGGCTGGCCATTGCTCGGTCGGTGATTTCGCAATTATCGGCGGCGGGGCAGCTGTGCACCAATTCTGCCGCATCGGTTCGCATGCCTTTATCGGCGGCATGTCGGCCGTTGAAAATGATGTGATCCCCTATGGCATTGCCATCGGCAACCGGGCGCATCTGGCGGGGTTGAACATTGTCGGTCTCAAACGCCGCGGTTTCGACCGTGATGTGATCCACGCCATCCGCCGCGCCTATCGCCTGCTGTTTGCCAATGAAGGCACGTTGCAGGAGCGCATGGACGACGTTGAAAACGAGTTTTCGGCGCATGCCACCGTGCATGAAATCATCGGCTTTATCCGGCAAGGCGGCAATCGCAGCGTCTGCACGCCACGCGATTCCCATCATGATGCCTGACAGTGCTCCCTCCGTTGGTCGCCGTTTGGCGATCATTGCAGGCGGGGGTGATTTTCCGTTCGAAGTCTTTCAGTCCAGCCTGCGTCAGGGCTATCAGCCCCGCTTTTTCGCCTTGCGTGGGTTTGCCGGTAAACAGGTGAGGGCTGAGCCCGGCACCGAGATGGTCGATATGCTGCATCCAAGCGATCTGATAGCCCGATTGCGGCAATTTGATCCCGCCGGGATTGTATTGGCTGGTCATGTCAGCCGCCCCAATCCTACCCTGTTGATGTCGGCTTTTTCGGCACTGCGTCATCAGGACGAATTGCGGCAGGTGTTTGGTGAAGGCGATGATCACGTGTTGACCCGCGTGATCCGCCTTCTCGAAGATCACAATTTGACTGTTCTGGGTGTTGATGCGGTTGCGCCCGATCTGTTGTGCCCGCCCATTGTTTTGACCCGCAAAGCTCCCGTTGACAGCGAATATCGAGCCATTCATAACGGATTTGCGCTGCTTGATGCCCTGTCTCCGTTTGATTGCGGGCAAGCCATGGTCTGTCAGGGCTTGCGTGTGCTGGCTGTCGAAGGGCTTGAAGGCACAGATCGCATGATCAAGCGCACAGCCCCGCGCAGACGCTGGTTCCGCTTGACCTCGGATGAGACGACACCGAGGATTTTGGTCAAAACCGCCAAATCGAGCCAGGACCGTCGTGTCGATTTGCCTGCAGTCGGGTCGCGTACCATCGAAAATTGTGTCAAAGCAGGCTTTTCCGGATTGGCCCTCGGGGCGGGATCGGTCGTGATGATAGACCGCGCGGCCATGATCAGGGAAGCCGACCGTGCAGGCTTGTTTATTGTCGGTGTCCCGACAGGGGGAAGTGATGGTTAAGCAGCCTCTGACCATTGCTCTGGTTGCGGGCGAGGCGTCCGGCGATCAATTGGGGTTCAAATTGATGCAGGCCTTGCGCGCATTGCATCCCGATTGCCGGTTCATCGGCGTCGGTGGCGAACGGATGCAGGAGGAGGGGTTAAACAGCCTGTTCCCGATCTCCGATATTGCCGTGATGGGTATTTTGCCGGTTCTGGCGCGCTTGCCGCTGGTGTTGCGGCGGATCAGGGAAACCGCGGATTTTATCATCAAAAGCAAACCCGATGCATTGGTGATCATCGACAGTCCCGATTTCACCCATCGTGTCGCCAAAAGAGTGCGCAAGGCGCGACCTGAAATTCCGATCATCAATGATGTCAGCCCGACCGTCTGGGCATGGCGGCCAGCCCGTGCTGCCAAGATGCGGGCCTATGTCGACCATGTCCTTGCCTTGTTGCCCTTCGAGCCCGAGGCGCATCAACGGCTGGGCGGTCCGCCTTGCACCTATATCGGCCATCCGCTGATCGAGAGGCTTGCGGAATTGCGTCCGAATGCGCCAGAAGCACAAAGACGCGCCGCCACGCCGCCTATAGTACTGGTGCTTCCGGGGAGCCGCCGCGGCGAAATCGCCCGCCTGATGGGTCCCTTTGGCGAAGCTGTGGCGCTTTTGTCGAAGCAATCTGCCGAGCCGATCGACTTTGTGCTGCCTGCCGTCAGCCATCTTGAAAGCACAATCCGCGAGGCCATCCATGATTGGCCGGTCAAACCGCGTCTGGTGCTCGGGGAGGCCGACAAATATGCTTCCTTCCGTACCGCACGTTGTGCGCTGGCGGCTTCCGGCACGGTCACGCTGGAACTGGCTCTGGCGGGCGTGCCGCAAGTGGTCGGCTATCGTGTTTCGGTGCTGGAGGCGCAGTTGCGCTATCTGATCCAGGTCTCGACGATAGTGCTGCCCAATCTGATTTTGGGTCACAATGCCGTGCCGGAATTTCTGCAAGACGATTGCAACGGCCCGCGCCTCGCCAGAGCCTTGCTGCCGCTGTTGACAGATACGCCGCAACGCGAGGCCCAATTGGCCGCCACACGCGCGCTTGACCAGCGTATGGCGGTTGCCGTGCCACCAAGCACCGGTGCGGCCCGCATCATCGATGCGCTGATGACCCGTTAAATCGCCCAAAAAGAAAGGGCGGGATTGCTCCCGCCCTGATCAACACTTGATGCCGCAGCGCTTAGCGCTTGTTGGTCGGCACATATTCGCGTTTGGCGTAGCCTGTATAGAGCTGGCGCGGACGGCCGATCTTCTGGCCCGGATCTTCGATCATTTCTTTCCATTGCGCGATCCAGCCCACGGTGCGGGCGAGTGCGAACAGAACGGTGAACATCGAGGTCGGGAAGCCCATCGCCTTCAGTGTGATACCCGAATAGAAATCGATGTTCGGATACAGCTTGCGCTCGACGAAATATTCGTCGGTCAAAGCAATACGCTCCAGCTCGACAGCCACGTCCAGCAAAGGATCCTTGCTGCCGACGGCTTTCAACACCTCATGCGTGGTTTTCTGCATGATTTTTGCGCGGGGATCATAGTTCTTGTACACGCGATGGCCAAAACCCATCAGACGGAACGGATCGTTCTTGTCCTTGGCGCGGGCGATGAACTGCGGAATGCGGTCCACGGTGCCAATTTCTTCGAGCATCTTCAATGCTGCCTCATTGGCACCGCCATGGGCTGGGCCCCACAGGCAGGCAATGCCCGCTGCGATACAGGCGAACGGATTGGCACCCGACGAACCCGCCAGACGTACGGTCGAGGTCGAAGCGTTCTGCTCGTGATCGGCATGCAGGATGAAGATCCGGTCCAGAGCTTTTGAAAGCACGGGATTGACCTGATATTCCTCGCAAGGCACGGCAAAGCACATGCGCAGGAAGTTGGAGGTGTAATCCAGATCGTTCTGCGGATAGACGAAAGGCTGGCCGATCGAATATTTATAGGCCATGGCTGCCAGTGTAGGCATTTTCGCAACCATGCGCATGGATGCGATCATCCGCTGGCTGGGGTCTGAAATATCGGTCGAGTCATGGTAGAACGCCGACAGCGCACCGACAGAAGCCACCATCACAGCCATGGGATGCGCATCGCGGCGGAAGCCCTGGAAGAAGCGCATCATCTGCTCATGCACCATGGTATGGCGCGTGATGTGGTGCACAAAATCGGCCTTCTGGGCAGCGGTTGGCAATTCGCCATACAGCAGCAGATAGCAGGTTTCGAGGAAGTCACCGTTTTCGGCCAATTGCTCGATCGGATAACCGCGATGCAGAAGAATGCCTTCGTCACCGTCGATATAGGTGATCTTGGATTCACAGCTGGCTGTCGAGGTAAAGCCGGGGTCGAAAGTAAACATCCCCGTCTGGCCGTAGAGCTTGGCAATATCAACAACACTTGGTCCGATGGTGCCGTCTTTGACCGGCATATCGACCTGATGTTCGTTCAACTCAAATTTCGCGGAAACGCTCATAGCGGTACCCCCAATTACATGTTCCGATCTCATCAGCTCCTTTAGGAGGAACCACCTACTTCAACACCTCGTCATCTGTAAGAGATTGCGAGGGCCGTATCATTAACCTTACGGGATAACCATCAAAAGCGATCATCCCGAGGCCGAAGAAGAGAACAACCACTGCTCCCTAACGTAAATTTAACCCTTGATCAACCAGACCAATGATCAACATCGGCATGCGAAAATGGTATGACAGTCCGGATTACCCTGCGTGATGCTTTGCATCTGTTTCAAGCATTCGTAGGTCTGACAAATTCAGAGGCCGATTTGATCGTCAATCCGCGCCAGACATTCACTTTGACCCAAAACAGCCATGACATCGAACAAGCCGGGCGAGGTCGAGCGTCCGGTCAAAGTGGCGCGCAAAGGCTGGGCAATCTGACCCAATTTAATGCCTTTTTCGTCAACTTCCTGCCGGATGGCTACTTCGATCGATTCAACCGTCCAGACATCGAGTGTTGCCAGACGTGGGCGGCAATCCCGCATGATGTCGCGTCCGGCCTCGATCAACAGGGTGGCCTTGGCTTCTAATATCAGCGGGCGCACGGCATAGAGATAATAAGCCTGATCAACCAGTTCGACTAAAGTCTTAGCTCTGTCTTTCAAGCCGGGCATGGCTGTCATCAATTGGTCGCGCAAAAGCGGGTTCATGTTGTTGGGCCAGCCCCGTTCGCCAGTGTTGACAACGAGCAGTTCGGCAATGGCATCCACCAGTTCGGCATCGCTCGACGCGCGCATGTAATGGCCGTTGATATGTTCCAGCTTGGCGAAATCGAAACGTGCGGCCGAACGGCCAATGGCCGGAAGATCGAACAAAGAGGCCATTTCTTCGGTCGAGAAAAACTCCTGATCGCCGTGGCTCCAGCCCAGACGAACCAGATAGTTGCGCAAGGCCGCAGGCAGATAGCCCAAAGCCTGATAGGCCTCGACCCCCAAAGCTCCGTGGCGTTTCGACAATTTGGCCCCGTCGGGACCATGGATCAGCGGAATATGTGCCATCACGGGTACGTCCCAGCCGCAGGCCTGATAGATCTGGGTCTGGCGGGCGGCATTGGTCAAATGGTCGTCACCACGGATGATGTGGGTGACACCCATGTCATGGTCATCGACCACAACCGCCAGCATATAAGTCGGTCCGCCATCCGAGCGCAGCAGAACCAGATCGTCGAGATCCTTGTTCTGCCAGGAGACGCGGCCCTGCACCTGGTCCTCGACGATGGTTTCGCCTTCCAGCGGCGCTTTCAGGCGCACCACAGGCTTGACGCCTTCGGGGGCATCTGAGGCTGGGCGGTCACGCCAGCGGCCGTCATAGCGCATCGGCTTGCCTTCGGCACGGGCCTGTTCGCGCATTGCGGTCAGTTCCTCGGGCGAGGCATAGCAATAATAGGCCTTGCCGTCGGCCAGCATTTGCAAAGCCACCTCCTGATGCCGCTTGGCACGTGAATATTGATAGACGACATCGTCATCCCAGTTGATTCCGAGCCATTTCAGCCCGTCCATGATCGCCTGAATGGCAGGCTCGGTCGAGCGTTCTCGGTCGGTATCCTCGATCCGCAGCAGCATTTTGCCGCCCATACGGCGGGCATAGAGCCAGTTGAACAACGCTGTGCGCGCGCCGCCAATATGCAGAAAGCCGGTCGGGGAGGGCGCAAAGCGGGTAATCACGGGACGTGTCATCTCAGTTCCTGAACCAAATTCAATTTGAAGTTGCGCGATCAGCAATCTGCACGGTGCAGACTGTGGCCGTCTCATCCCAGTGCATTAGCATCTTGCTGCGCGAAGGTTAAGGGCAGAGCATGGCCGAACAACCAACTAAACCGCATGATCGGCAGAAAATCGGTACTTTGGTCGCCGATCAGCCTTTTGCACGGTTATGGCGGGGACACTGGCCGCTGGCGCAGCCTTTTGACGGGGCTTGGTTGCACTGGTTTTCGATGGAAATCGAAGCCCGCCGCCTCTTTTTGTGGTTGCCGATCGGGTTGATGATCGGGGTGTTGCTTTATACCTCTGCCGATCAGGAGCCGTATTGGCCCGCGGCTGTCGGTTTGACGCTTGTCCTTTCCGGCTTGGTATGGGTGCAACGCCACCATCACGGATTGGTGTATTTTACACTTGTCTTCCTGGCATCGATCTTTTTCGGATTTTCGGCCGCCACGTTGCAAACCGTTCTGACTGAAAAAACGGTTCTGACCGCGCCCTATTTCGGTTATGTGACGGGCTGGATCGAGGAGATCGACGAACGCAACGGCAGCGTGCGGATGATCATGCGGGTTGAATCGCTTTATGTCGGCAAAACTGTCGATCCTGCCGACAGACCCGCCAAGCCCGCGCGCATCAGGGTGACCTATTCCGGCCCTGTGCCGCTCAAAGCGGGCGACCGGATCAGGGCGGCAACACGATTGCAACCGCCACCCGGACCCGTTGTGCCGGGGGGGTATGATTTCCGCTTCGATTCCTTTTTCAAACAGATCGGCGGGGTCGGTTCGCTCAGCGGCACGGTGACGATCTTGCGGCCTGCCGATTTGTCACTGTCCCAACGGTTCTGGACGGGGCTGGACAATCTGCGCAATCACATCACACGGCGCATCACCAGCACGATCGGCGGGCAGGAGGGGGCCGTCGGTGCAGCCCTTGTGACCGGAAAGCGCGGCACGATTGACGAGACCAGCAATGATATTTTGCGCGCGGCCGGCATTTATCATGTAATTTCGATTTCGGGCCTGCATATGGCGATTGCCGCCGGATTTGCTTTCACCTCGGCACGGTTGATCTTGTTGTTGATCCCAGGTCTTGCCTTGCGCGCCGATATCCGCCGCTGGTCGGCCTTTGCGGGTGTCTGCGGTGCGGTGGTTTATGATCTGTTTGCCGGATCGGACATTGCAACAGAGCGGTCCATGCTGATGTCGGTGGTGTTTTTCGGGGCCATACTGGCCGGACGGCGCCTGCTGTCGATGCGCAACTGGGCCGTGGCGGCGATCATTCTGGTGATTCTGGAACCGCAAGGCGTGCTGAATCCGGGCTTCCAGATGTCGTTTGCGGCCGTTGCCGCTTTGATTGCGTTATACGAGAAAAGGCCCAATCTGGCCGGTTTCGAGGTCAATCACCAGCATGTCCCGCAGTTCAACACGCCCCAAACCGCCATAGTCACACAAAAGCCGGGACCGATCGCCCGGTTTGGACAAGGTGTTTGGAAACTCAGCGTCGATATTGTGCTGACAACCTTGGTGGCCGAGTTGGCCACTGCGCCATTCGGCCTGTTCCATTTTCATATGATCCAGACCTACGGGATCATCGGCAACGCCATTACCTTGCCGTTTGTCTCGCTGATCGTGATGCCTTCGGCCTTTATCGGCATTTTTTTGCTGCCATTCGGATGGGATGCACCAGTCTGGCAGGTGATGGGGTTCGGCGTGCATGGTGTGCTGGAAATTTCCAGACTGATCGCCTCTTGGTCGAACGCAACCGTCATTGTCGCAGGCTTTGGCGCGGGACCTTTGTTGTGGCTGACGGGCGGGTTGGCCCTATTGACGCTGTGGATCAGCCCGATCCGCTGGATCGGTTGTGTTGGTTTGCTGATCGGTGCCGTGCAGATGGTCGGTTCGGCCCATCACGAGGATGTGCTGATCGGCCGCGAGGCACGCTTTATCGCTGTGCGCGGCCCCGATGGCCGGTTGTCCTTTGCAGGACGCGGGATCAACCGCTTTTCCCTGCAACATTATCTGCACGAGGATGGCGATGCCCGCCCGATCACCCATCCCGATCTGATCAAAACGGCGGCCTGCGACAAAACAGCATGCACTTTGCCGATGCGCGATGGCCGCAACGCCGTTTTGTTGCTGCCGCAAACCGAAAAAGCCGCCCAAAAGGCCAAAGCCGCCGACGCGACCGGTGAAGTCGAAACCCGCAAACAGCAATGGCTGCAGACAATTTGTGCCACAGCAGCGGTTATTGTTGCGCCTGACCGGGAACGGCTTGACACACTCAACCAACGGGATGAGTCAAGGCCGAAGACGAAAGCAGAAAAGGGAAAAACGGCTCAAAAAACCGGATGCCAAGCCCTCATCATCACGCCAGACCTGATCAGCCGGCAAGGGCCGATCTCCCTCAAACTGGAGGCCGATGGTGCAATGCGGATCACCACCAACAATCGGGCGACATGGAACAGACCCTGGGCACCCAAAGCATCCCAAAAGCCGGAGCAAGCCCGACAAGACACAATTTCTGAAGCCGATCAGCCGCGTTGAAATTCAATAACGCCGGAACAGGCTGACCAGACGGCCCTGAATTCGCACACGGTCATTGCCGAGAACGCGGGTTTCATAGGCAGGATTGGCGGCTTCCAGCGCAATGGAAGATCCATGGCGGCGCAGGCGTTTCAATGTGGCTTCCTCGTCGTCGATCAGAGCCACGATGATATCGCCGTTATTGGCGGTGTCCTGACGGCGGATCACCACGGTGTCACCGTCATTGATACCTGCTTCGATCATCGAATCCCCGCGCACTTCGAGCGCGAAATGTTCGCCCGAACCCAGCATGTCCGGCGGCATGGAGATGGTGGCACTGCGGGACTGGATCGCGCTGATCGGCGTACCGGCGGCAATGCGCCCCATCACCGGAATGGAAATGACCTCTCCCGGCGCGTCATCACCATCATTGGCATTCGATGCCGCGGGTGCAGGGGCGGCAGTTCGCACCTTGCCGAGCGACCCTTCGATGACGCTGGGGCTGAACTTGCCGCGCGGCACACCGCCGACCACGGCCTGTTCGGGCAATTTGACAATTTCCAGCGCGCGGGCGCGGTTGGGCAGACGGCGGATAAAGCCGCGCTCTTCAAGCCCCATGATCAAACGGTGGATGCCGGATTTGGAGCGCAAATCGAGTGCCTCTTTCATCTCGTCGAAAGAGGGAGGGACGCCGTCATCTTGCAGACGTTGCTGAATAAAGCGCAATAACTCGTGTTGCTTACGGGTGAGCATCCAATCCATCCTCGATACGGTGGCCAAACCAGCGTTGATAACAGCGACTCGGCAAAACAAAAGGCGAACAATATATATCTGTTCCCGTTGCGTTCCGCAAGCGCGGGTGCGTCGAAAGCGTGACAAGGACAACAAATGATTAAAGCAGGATGATCCGGCAGGGATCGTTTTCTTTGGCAACGGGCGCGAAGGGTGCGCGGATCAGCAGGGCTTGCGCCTGCGACATCAGGCCGAGCATCGACGAATCCTGACTGCGAAACGGCACCACCACAGGCAGGCCGTTGCGGGTGCCTGTGATGCTGGCGCGCATGTAATCCTGCCGCAGATCGTTTTCCTTCAGATCGCAGCCCAACACGGCCTCGCTTGTCGGGTCTTGGCGGGCAGTGGCATCGCCAAGCAGAGATTTGATCAGGGGAGCCAGAAAAATCTGCGCACAGATGATCGAGGACACCGGATTGCCCGGCAGACCCAAAATCCGCATTGATCCAAGCGAGCCGAAAATCAGCGGTTTGCCTGGCCGCATCGCTATGCGCCAGAATCCCAATTGCATGCCGCGCCGTGCCAAACCCGATTGCACCAGATCGCGATCACCGACCGAGGCTCCGCCAAGGGTAACCAATATATCGGCTTTCTGGTCTTCGGCACTTTGAAAAGCCGCTTCCAGTGCCTCGTGTGTGTCTTTGGCAATGCCCAGATCAATGGCAATGCCGCCAAGGCTTTCAACCATGGCACCAACAGCAAAATGGTTGGAGGCGACAATCTGGTCAGGCCCGCAGATCTCGCCCGGTTGCACCAATTCATCACCCGTGGCCAAAATTGCCACACGCGGTTTGCGGGTCACGCGCAGTTGCGGATGCCCCATGGCGGCAGCCAAGGACAGCGAGGACGGCGACAGACTCTGTCCGGGTCCAAGCAGCGAATCACCTTGGCTGAAATCCAGTCCGGCGGGGCGGATATGGCGCAGGCGGTCCGTATCATGGGTGGGGGTGATGGTTTCACCGTCCACGCGCACATGCTCTTGAATCACAATCGTGTCTGCCCCTTGCGGGATCGGTGCGCCGGTGAAAATCCGCACACATTCATCGGGGCCCAACACACCCGAAAACCCCTGTCCGGCCGCCGATTCACCGGTCAACCGCAACGGGTGGCCAATCGCCAGATCAATGGCGCGCATGGCATAACCATCCATCGCGGAGGCGGCAAAAGGCGGTTGGGTGCGCAAAGCCACAACCTGTTCGGCCAATATGCGTTGATGGGCCAGACGCAAAGGCACTGTTTCGGCATCCAGCACCCCGACCTGATCAAGCACTTGTGCCAGCGCATCCCCAACCGACAACAGTGCCATGGTCAAACCCCGTCTGCGACCCAATGGCCGGACCGGCCACCTTTTTTCTCGACCAGAGTGATATCGGAAATCACCATCGAGCGGTCAGCCGCCTTGACCATGTCATAAATCGTCAGACAGGTCACAGACACGGCCGTCAATGCTTCCATTTCCACGCCGGTCTGTCCCGTCACCTTGGCCATGGCGCGCACCTGCAGGCCCGGCAAGGCGTCATCGAGTGTGATGTCGACCGCCACCTTGGTCAGCAGCAAGGGATGGCACAGCGGGATCAGTTCATGGGTCCGTTTGGCGGCCATAATGCCTGCCAGACGCGCCGTGCCCAACACATCGCCTTTTTTGGCGTCGCCCGAACGGATCAATGCCAGCGTTTCAGGGGCCATTTTGACGCAGCCGGTGGCGACAGCCTCGCGGCTGGTCATGGCCTTGTCCGCCACATCCACCATATTGGCGGCGCCCGTTTCGTCCAGATGCGTCAAACCGGCTTGGGACTGGGTCATCAGGCTGTTTGCTCCGTCCCGAACAGCAAGGTTTTTGTGGCTTGGGTGACATCAGGCTGGCGCATCAGGCTTTCGCCGACAAGGAAAGTCTTGATCCCCGCTTGCTGCAACCGCAGCAGATCGGCATGGGTGTTGATGCCGCTTTCACCGACAATCATCCGGTCAGACGGAATCATCGGGGCCAGCCGTTCAGACACCGCCAGATCGGTCACAAAACTGCGCAGATCGCGGTTGTTGATCCCGATCATCTCGGCAGGCAGGGTCAAAGCCCGTTCCAGCTCGGCCTGATCATGCACCTCGATCAGCGAATCCATACCGAGCAATGTGGCGGTTTCAACCAGCTCGCGCGCCAAATCATCCGAGACAGAGGCCATGATCACCAGAATACAATCACCGCCCCAGACGCGGGCCTCATAAACCTGATAGGCGTCAAACAGGAAATCCTTGCGCAAAGCTGGCAGGGTGACAGCCTCACGGCTTCGGGTCAAAAATTCGGGTGCGCCTTGGAATGACGGTGTATCGGTCAGCACCGACAACGCCGATGCACCGCCAGCCTGATAGGCTTTGGCCAGACTGATCGGTTCGAAATCGGCCCTGATCAGGCCTTTCGAGGGGCTGGCTTTTTTGATTTCGGCAATCAAAGCGGGGCGGTTTTGCCGGTGGTGCTGTTTGAGGGCTGTCACAAATCCACGCGTCGGCGGGCAATCGCGCACCATCGCCTTCAAATCGGCCAGCGGGCGGGCGGCTTTGGCCGCTGCAATTTCAAGCCGCTTATAGGCTTCGATTTTTGCCAGAATGTCGCTCACGCTCATGCCTCCGTCGAAGCGGCAATCAACGCTTCGAGTGTTTTGCTGACACGGCCATCATCAATCGCCGCTTCGGCCAGTTCTGAAGCCTGTTTGGGCTTGTCGGCCCGTCCGGCCACGATCAGCCCTGCAGCGGCATTCATCACCGCTATATCGCGATAGGCCGTGCGCTTGCCTTCGACCACATCACGCAAGGCTTGGGCATTGTAGGCGGCTTCGCCCCCCTTCAATGCGTCATGCGCGCTGCGTTTCAGGCCGAATTCTTCCGGCGTGATGGTGAAAGACCGCACCATGCCGTTTTCCAGGGCGCTGACATAGGTTTCGCCCGTGGTTGTCATCTCATCCAACCCGTCAGAGCCATGCACAACCCAGACGGTTTCGGAACCAAGGGTTTTCATCACATGCGCCAGCGGCTCGACCCATGATTTCGAAAACACGCCCAACACCTGCCGTTTGACACCAGCCGGATTGCACAAAGGGCCCAGCAGGTTGAAAATCGTCCGTGTCCCCAATTCGACGCGCACCGGCGCGACATGACGCATGGAGGCGTGATGGGTGGGGGCGAACATGAAGCCGACATTGGCCTTTTTGACACAACGCTCGACCCCTGCCGGATCAAGCCCGACTTTGACACCCAAAGCGGTCAATACATCCGCCGTGCCCGATTTGGAGGAAGCCGCCCGGTTGCCGTGTTTGGCGACAGGCACACCGCAGGCCGCCGTGATCAAAGCCGCCAGTGTCGAGACATTGTATGAGCCGGAATTGTCGCCGCCTGTGCCAACAATATCAACGGCATCGGGCAAAGTATTCACGCGCAGCATGCGCGAACGCATGGCAATGGCCGCGCCGGTGATTTCATCCACCGTTTCACCGCGCACCCGCAAGGCCATCAAAAACGCACCGGTTTGGGCCAGAGTGGATTCCCCCGACAGCATTACACCGAAGGCATGTTCGGCCTCGGTCTGGGTGAGGGGACTGCCGGTGGCGACTTTGGCGATGATCGGTTTGAAAGAGTCCATCAGATCTGTTCCGGTTCAAAGGGCAAGCGGGGTGCGTATGTGCTGGGCATTCCAGAGCGCGGCGAGATCGAGAAAATTGGCAAAAATCGTCAACCCATGCTCGGACAGCACACTTTCGGGGTGAAACTGCACCGCGTGCATGGGCAAGGTTTTGTGCGACAGCGCCATGATCAGACCATCATCCGTTTGCGCCGTGATATCAAGACCCTGCGGCAACGTGCTGCGCTCGACAATCAGGGAATGGTAGCGGGTGGCCTTGAAGGACTGGTTGATGCCGCGAAACAGGGTTTGTCCGCTATGCTGTATTTCTGAAATCTTGCCATGAAACGGCTGCGGAGCGCGCACCACATCGCCGCCAAAGGCCTGCCCGATCGCCTGCATGCCGAGGCAGACGCCGAAAATCGGGATCCGGTAGCCCAGAGTTTTGATGACATCAAGGCAAATTCCTGCCTCGGTGGGGGTGCAAGGCCCCGGTGACAACACAATCGCATCGGGATTGGAAGCGGCCAGTTCGGCCACCGTCAGCGCATCATTGCGCACAACGGTGACATTCGCCTCGAGCCTGCCGAGGTCGTGATAGAGATTATAGGTAAAGCTGTCGTAATTATCGATCAGCGTGATGTTCATCGAACCAACCTTATTGCATCCGCGCCCATTATTGCCCCCGCTTGCCTTGCGAGGCAAATCTGACGGCTTCTTCGGCGGCACGAAACAGCGCTTTGGCCTTGTTGATACATTCGTTCTGTTCGGATTTGGGCACGGAATCATAGACAATGCCCGCACCCGCCTGCACCCGCATCAGCCCGTCTTTGACAATGGCCGTGCGCAAGACAATGCAGGTATCCATATCGCCATTGGCGCCGAAATAACCGATGCATCCGGCATAGATGCCGCGTTTGTCCTTTTCCAGCTCGTCGATGATCTGCATGGCCCGCACCTTCGGGGCACCCGAGACCGTGCCCGCAGGAAAGGCAGCGACCAGTGCATCCAGCGCGTCAAACCGCGGATCGAGTTCGCCTTCGACATTGGAGACGATGTGCATCACCTGCGAATAACGTTCGATAAAGAAACTGTCGGTGACGTTCACGGTGCCGATTTTGGCGATGCGGCCGACATCGTTGCGGCCCAGATCGAGCAGCATCAGATGTTCGGCCCGCTCCTTGGGATCGGCCAGCAATTCGCGGCCCATGGCCTCGTCGGCCGCAGGCGTTTCCCCGCGGGGTCTGGTGCCTGCGATGGGCCGCAATGTGACTTTGCCGCCGCGCGAGCGCACCAGAATTTCGGGCGAGGAGCAGACCACCTGAAAGGTCTCGAAATCCAGATAGCACAGATAGGGCGCGGGATTGACGCGGCGCAAGGCGCGGTACAGTGCGAAAGCGGGCAGGTGAAACTCGGTCTCGAACCGTTGCGACAGCACCACTTGAAAGATATCACCCGCGGCGATGTAGGATTTGGCTTTTTCAACCATGGCGAAATAGTCCGCCTCGGTCGTGTTGGATTGCGGCGTAATCGACAAGGGGTCGGTCCCATCGGCCTGCACAGTCAGGGGGATGGCTTGTTCAAGGGCTTGGGAAACACGTTCGACCAGTTCGCACGCGGTTTCATAACTGGCGACAGCCGTTTGCGATGGTTTGACACGGCACGGCACCACGATGGTGATCGTGTCTTTGACCGCATCGAAAATGACTATCACAGTCGGACGGATCAGCAAGGAATCGGGAAGGTTCAACGGATCGGATTTGGCAGGGCCAAGCCTTTCCATCTCGCGCACCATATCATAGCCGAGCGTGCCGAAAATGCCCGCAGCCATCGGCGGCAGATCGGGGCGGTCGGGCAGGGCGCTTTCTTCCAGCAAAGCCCGCAGGGATGTCAGTGGTTTATCCGCGCAAGCCTCGAAAGTCTGCGGATCGTGCAGTGCCGTGCGGTTGATTTCGGCTTGCCCGTCAAAACACCGCCAGATCACATCGGGAGCCAGCCCGATCATCGAATAGCGGCCACGCACCGCACCGCCTTCGACCGATTCCAGCAGGAAGGCGTGACCGGAAAACGCCGCGCGCAGCTTCATAAAGGCCGAAACCGGGGTTTCAAGGTCTCCCACCAGCACGGTATGCACCAGTTGCGCGAGGCCCTTGTCGTATGACGGAGTAAAACTGGCTAAAGACGGGCTGAGCGTCGTGCCAAGCATCAATTCGTCTTTCCTATCGCGGCCTGAATGGCACCTTCAAACGTCTTGACGCCGATGGTCTGGCGGGTCTGGGCCACGAATTGCGCGATGATGTCATCCCCCAAAGCCATGGCGAATTCGCCGTTCATGCCCTTGTTCGTTTCGTCATTGGCAGGCGCGACAGTTGCAGATGTGATGAACAGGATCACGCGTTGATCGGATGTATCGCCCAAAGACGAGCTGGCTTGAGCCACCGGTGTCAGGAAAGCCTGCGCCAGTGCGGTTGCGGGCAAACCCTTGTCACGCGCGGCGCGGTTGACACCCTGCACGCTCATCATCGGAGTTTTCATCTCGTCTGCAACGGCAGACAGAGCAGCACCCTGATTGATTTTCTGGACCAGTTCGGATGCCTTCTGGCTGATCAACCGGCTGCGCTCGTCGTCAAGCCATGCGGTTTTGACCTGATCGCGTGTTTCATCGAAACTGCGGTCACGCGAAGGTGTGATACCGTCGACGCTGAACCAGACATAGCCGCCATCACGCAAGGCCAGTGCTTCGTTGTCGATATTGATTTCACTGCCGAACAAAGCAGGAATAACCGTCGCCGGATCGGTGATGCTGGTAACCAATGCACCGGATTTGTCGCGACCCGAGGCATCCACTGCTTCGATCTTGGTGTAAGCCAGCTTCAATTCGCTTGCAATTGCCTGCAACGGCTTGGCCGAAGCGCGCTGGTCTTCCACCGCGTCATGCAGATCACGCAGTCTGTCACGCCCCTTTTGGGCCGCGATTTCCGATTTCAAGGTCTGCGACACTTTGTCAAAGGCCAGTTCCTCGGCGGCAACAATCTGGACCACTTCAAGCAGGATCGGTCCGAACTTGCCTTCAATTGGCCCGATCAGCTGATTGGTTTGGGCGGCAAAGGCGGCATCGCGGACGGTTTGGTCGGCAATGTCGTCGCGTTTGACCAGTCCGAGGTCGGTATCATTGGCGGTCAGGCCGAGTGAAGCGGCAATCTCGGCAAAGTTTTTACCCGCTTTTTGCCCTTCAAGGGCAGAGGCAGCCTTGTCCTTGTCGGACAGGATGATCTGTTTCACCATGCGGCGTTCTGGCATCGAGAAGCGGCTGGCTTTCTGGCGCTCGTAAATCCCCGTGGCTTCGGCATCGGTGATGCTGGCGGGGTCGACCAATTCACCGGCTTTGAGAACCAACAGGCTTGCAGCACGATAATCTGGCGCGCGGAAGGCGGCCTGTCGCTCGGTATAGAATGCTTTCAACTGGTCGCCTGTGGCATCCGCAATGGGACCGATCTGGTCGGCGGCCAACACGAAATACTGCACATCGCGCTGTTCGTTGCGATAGCGGTTGAGCGCATCCAGCCCCGCCTTGGGAGCCTGGATGCTGCCTGCCAGACTTTCGGCAATCTGTCCGCGCAGATAGACCAGACGCTGCGAGGCAATGAAATTGCTCTCGTTGAATCCGTTGTTGCGCAGGGCCTCGTCGAAAATCGCGCGGCTGAACTTGCCATTGGGGCCGGCAAAATTGGGATCGGCCAACACGGCTTTGGCAATGGTTTCGTTGTTGATCGCCAGTCCCCAATTGCGAACCTGCTCGTCAAGGGCGGCATCATTGATCAGACGTTGGAGCACTCGACGATCAAGCCCGAAGCTCAAAGCTTCCTGCGCAGTCAGATTGCGGCGGATGCGGCGGGAAATGTTCTGGATTTCGGTTTGATAGGCCGCGCGAAACTCGGCTATTGAAATTTCGGTGGAACCCACGGTGGCCGCATTGTTGGCACCATAGTTTTTCACCATGTCGCCAATGCCCCAGATGGCAAAGCTGAAGATCAGTGTGCCGAACAAAACCGTAATCACGATTCGTCCGAGCCAAGATTGTCCTGCCTTGCGAAAACCTTGCATCATGGGATGTGCCGTCCGTTGTTCTGTCGCTTGCGGTTTGACCGATCCGGCGGTCTGGCCGTGCTGGATGATTAAACAGTGTTTTGTGCTGCTAGCACAGATGCGGTGGATTTGTCCCCCTTTTTTCGCAAAACTGCCGCCGTTTGGCATGATTAAGACGCAGCTTGTTCTTAAAGCCAGTTGACGGGCAAAATCTCTCTGTTATCGACTGGTCATATTGACCTAAGGAGAACCCGACCATGCCCCCCAAATCCGCCACAACGCCCAAACCTCTTGTTGCAGGCAATTGGAAAATGAACGGGTCGCGCGCTTCCTTGCAGGAAATTACCCTGATGGGCTTGGGTTACGATGCCGATTTGCGCCGCAATGTGGATTTGCTGGTTTGCCCGCCGACTCCCTTGCTCTATCCCGCAGCCACTGCCGCTCTGGGCACGGCCATTGCCATTGGCGCGCAGGACAGCCACGAGAAAATCTCCGGCGCCCATACAGGGGATGTGTCGCCCAATTTGGTGCTGGATACCGGTGCAACAATGGTGATTCTGGGCCATTCAGAACGGCGTACCGACCATGGCGAAAAAGACAGCCTGATCGAACAAAAGGCCGGCTCGGCCATTGCCACCGGTCTTGTTGCCATTGTCTGTGTCGGAGAAACCCGCGCCGAACGCGAGGCGGGCAGGGCTTTGGCCGTGGTGCGCCGCCAGTTGCGCGGCTCGATCCCGCGCACCGCGACCGCCGCACAGCTCGTGATTGCCTATGAGCCGGTCTGGGCGATCGGAACCGGTTTGACGCCAACCGCCAATGATGTGGCCGAAGTGCATCTGGCTATCCGCACGGATTTGAAAAAGCTGTTGGGCAAACAGCAAGGCGAGATGGTTCGGATACTGTATGGCGGATCGGTCAAACCCAACAATGCCAAAGAATTGCTGTCGATTGACAATGTCAACGGTGCTTTGGTGGGCGGGGCGAGCCTGAAAGCTGCCGACTTCATGGCGATTGCCGAAACCTATCGTTGATGCAGTTTGACGAGGGGGGAGGCCGATTGCGGTCTTCTTCATGCTTTCATCCGGCGGCAGAGCATGCTAAAGGGCCAGATATCTTGTGTTCGCATCCGGCGAACCCTTCCTCTTTGGTGTGACAACAATCATGCAACAAGTCCTTATCGTCATTCATCTGCTGGTCGTTCTGGCTCTGGTCGGCGTCATTCTCCTCCAGCGTTCCGATTCCGGTGCTCTGGGCGGTCTTGGCGGCGGCGGCGGTGTTTCGGGCTTCATGACAGGGCGCGGACAGGCCAATGCCTTGACCCGTGCCACGGGCATTCTGGCCGCCTGTTTCTTTGCCACCAGCATTGCACTGGCGATCTTTTCGGGTGCCTCGCGTGAAAGCCGCTCGGTGATCGATGATACAGCCAGCAAATTGCCTTCACAGACGGCTCCTGCCGGCGGCGTGCTCGACCAATTGAAGGCCATCGACCAGAAGGCCCCTCCGGCCTCCGGCCCGCAAGTGCCGACGACCCGCTAACCACCTCGACCATCAAGGGCCGGTTTTTCCGGCCCTTTTTATGTGGGACAGGTGTTGAACCGGCTGTGGATTGCGGCTTGGTCCGGCAGTGTCCCTCTGTGCGAATCATTTCAGTTTGATAAGGATGAACTCCCATGGCGCGATATGTTTTTATCACAGGCGGCGTGGTCTCCTCCTTGGGCAAAGGGCTTGCTTCTGCGGCTCTTGGTGCCCTTTTGCAAGCGCGTGGCTATACGGTCCGCTTGCGCAAACTCGACCCCTAT
>CAIYZJ010000092.1 GCA_903930675.1 uncultured Hyphomicrobiales bacterium | reverse complement strand
GCTCCAGCCCCTGCTCCAGCGTCACTTCGGGTGACCATCCCAGCTGCCTGATCCTGCCGCTGTCGAGCAATTTGCGCGGCGTGCCATCGGGTTTGGACGGATCACAGACCAACTGCCCGCGATAGCCGATGATCCGCGCGATCATCTGTGCCAGCTCTACTATGGCGACATCCGACCCCGTTCCGAGATTGAACGGTCCCTCGGACGCACGATCGGCCTGCATCAGATGGATACAGGCATCGGCCACATCATCGGCATGGATGAATTCGCGCCTCGGCGTGCCGCTGCCCCAGATGGTCACCGCAGGCTCGTTGCGGGATTTGGCCATATGGATTTTGTGGATCAAGGCCGACAGGACATGGCCGCTGTCGGGATCGAAATTGTCATGCTGCCCATAGACGCTATTGGGAATGACAGCCATAAAGCGCTGTCCGCCATATTGCTTGTTGAGCGCAAAGCACATCTGCAAGCCCGCTAGTTTCGACAGGGCATAGGGCAGACTGGTCGGCTCGAGCGCACCGGTCAGGATCGCGCTTTCGGCCATCGGCTGTTGGGTCTCGCGCGGATACATGCAGGACGAACCGAACAGGATCAGCTTTTTGACGCCCGACGCCTGCGCCTGTTGGAGCACATTGGATTGAATGGCCAGATTGGAAAAGATGAAATCGGCCGGAGTGATCTGGTTTTGCGTGATCCCGCCGACTTTGCCCGCACACAGGAACACATAGTCGGGAGTGGTTTTTGCCATCAGCCCGATCACTTCCGGCGCCTGCTCCAGATCGGCCTCGGCCCGCGAGGCTCCTGTCACCTTGTCAAAGCCCTGCTGCTGCAACCTGCGCATCAGCGCCGAGCCGATCAGCCCGCGATGGCCCAGAACAAGGATTTTGGCGTCAGGGCGCATCATCACAACCCGTTCGGCTGGTAAAGTACGGTGCGGCTGCCGGAATTGTCGAACTTGAACCCGACATGCACCAGATCTTTCAGCGCCTCCCTGATGGCGGCCTGCCGGTGTGGTTCGGCAAACAGCAGCAAGAAGCCGCCGCCGCCCGCACCCAGAATTTTACCGCCGATTGCCCCGTGATCGAGTGCTGTCTGATAGAGCTGATCGATATGCGGTGTTGTGACCTGATCCGACAGCATGCGCTTGTAACGCCAGCTTTCATGCAGCAACTGCCCGAATTCGCTGATCGGCGTGGATTTTTGCGCCAAAATCGCCAGAGCCTGATCAACCATCTGCCGCATCATGGTCAATTCGTCCCGACGCTTGTGCAAATTGAGGATTTGCGAATGGGCAATTGCATCGGCCACCCGCGAGACGCCGGTAAAGCACAGCATCAGATGCGATGACAGCTCCTCGCGCCTCTCATTGGTGATCATGACAGGGGAGACGTTGAACTGGCCGTCCGTTTTGAATTCGATATGGTTGAAGCCGCCATAGGCCGCGGCCACCTGATCTTGCGAACCGACATGCTCGCCGATCAGATCCTGCTCGATATGGATGGCATCGCGGGCCAGTTGCCCCTGACTGACAAGGTGCGAGCGCAGGGCATAGATCGCCTGCACCAGACCGACCGTAAACGACGAGCTCGACCCGATCCCCGAACGCGCCGGCAAATCGCCGTCGTGATGGATTTCCAGCCCGTTCTCGATACCGGCCCATTGGAATACGGCTTTGACGCAAGGATGGGCGATGTCTTGGTTGGAGCGGACATTTTCAATGACCGAATAGACAATGCGGTGCTTGTGCTCGAAAAACGGCGGCAGATTGCGGCAGGAAATGTAGCAATATTTGTCAATCGTGGTCGACAGCACCGCCCCGCCATGCAGGCGGAACCAGTCGGGATAATCCGTCCCGCCGCCAAAAAACGAAATCCGGTAAGGCGTGCGCGTGATGATCATATCACCGCACCAAGGCACACCATCATGGGCCACACTACACGCCGACAACCAAAAACCATGACGCAATTTCTCATCTACGCAAGCAAACCAAATGAACGAATTCACACAGAACAGAAGACGGCACAGGGGACGGGCCACCTCCGAAAACCGATGAAATCGGTCATTCTTATAACAGAGCAGACGCGAGGAATCCAAAAAACTTGCGTGTTCAGGTGAGACTGAATTCGTTTTGCCAAAATGAATTTATATAGCGAATTGAACTGTTTGGACTGGACAATTTATTTTTTACATATTAACAAAGCATTATAGTAGATTAGGGTAATATTATATATTTAACGCAGAAGTTAAATATATAATATGGAGACAAAAGCAAGAATTGGCTAAAATTAAGAAATTAAAATGATACGTCGTAAATCAAATGAATGTAATTTTAATAACATTATTTTAATGACGTCGATTTACCACGCCAAAATTTTGACAAGTATTCTTATTTCTGAAAATATAAAAATTAATATACTTAATTTTATTCATCCTAATCAG
>CAIYZJ010000091.1 GCA_903930675.1 uncultured Hyphomicrobiales bacterium | reverse complement strand
GTGCGCGATACCAAGCCCGATTTGACCTTTCTGCTCGATTTGCCAGCCGCCGAAGGGCTGAAACGTGCTGCCAAACGGCGCGGGGACGGGGCGGTTGATCCGTTCGAGAACCAGTCTCTGGGCTATCATGTCGGCTTGCGCGGCAAATTCCGTGCTTTGGCGGGGGCCGAGACAGACCGCTGGGTGATTATCGACGCCACCGAAACCATGGACCAGATCGAAGACCATATCTGGCAGGTTGTGATTGACCGGTTCAAGGCGCGCAAGGGGCAGGTGTAATGCTGCCGCTTGATCCCACCACCGATGACCGCTTGCCCAATGCCCCGCATCCGCGGGAATCGCGCCTGATGCTGGGGGCCGAAAAGGCCGAACAGAGTTTTCTCGAAGCCTATAACACTGGCCGCATGCATCATGCGTGGATTTTTGCGGGGCCTGAAGGGGTCGGCAAAGCCACCTTTGCCTATCGCGCCGCCCGTTTTTTGCTTTCGCGCCCGCAAGGCTTGGCGATCCAGCCCGCCGCGACGCTGGATGTGCCGGCCGATGCCCCTGCGGCCCGTCAAGTGCTGGCAATGTCGCATCCCGATCTGTTTGTGTTGCGGCGACAGGCCGAGAGTGAAAAAAAGGCCATTCCGGCCATCATCAATGTCGATCTGGCCCGTGATGCGATGAAGGTTTTCACTTCGACCTCGGGTGCCGATGGCTGGCGGGTGATGATTGTCGACCGTGCCGATGATCTCAACAGAAACAGCTCCAACGCCTTGCTGAAAACCATCGAGGAGCCGCCGCCGCGCTCGGTTATCCTGATGGTGACCCAAGCCGCCGGCCGTCTTTTGCCGACCATCCGCTCGCGCTGTCGGGTTCTGCCGTTCTCCGAACTCCGGAGCAGCGATATCGAGGAAATTTTGCGGCATTCGGGCGAGGCGCCTGATGAAGCGCTCAATCGCCATGCGGCGCAGACGGCCCATGGCTCGGCCCGCTTGGCCTTTCAGCGTCTCAACGAGCGGACCCTGGCTGTCGGCGATCATGTGCGCAATGTGCTGGCGCAATTGCCCGATTATTCACATTCGGATGTGATGTCGATGTCCGATGGTTTTGGCCGCAAAGAGGGGCGGGCGGATTTCGATGTGATGCGCGATACCGTGTTTGACTGGTTGAGCGAGCAGATCCGGCAACGGGCAGGCGAGGGACCGCGTTCCCTTGCGCCTTTTGCCGAGGTATGGGAAAAGATCGACCGCGCCATGCGCGATGTCGATGCTTATAATCTGGATCGACGGGCATTTGCCCTGACCCTATTTGTCGATTTGGCCGCCGCAATGCGTCGTTCGCTGGCAGCCTGATCGGATAACGGACCGCACGAGGTGGGTATGAGCACGAAGCCGCAATTCTATCTGACCACGGCCATTTCCTATCCCAATGGTGCGCCCCATATCGGCCATGCCTATGAGCTGATTGCATCGGACGCGATTGCCCGTTTCAAGCGGCTTGATGGTTTTGAAGTTTTTTTTCTGACCGGTACCGACGAACACGGACAGAAAATGCTGCAAACGGCCCAGAAAGAGGGCATCGAGGTGCGCGCGCTGGCCGACCGCAATGCCGCCAACTTCAAAAACATGGCGCAGGCCCTCAACGCCTCCAATGATGACTTCATCCGCACCACCGAGGATCGGCACAGGCTGTCGTGTCAGGCGATCTGGAAGCGGATGGAGGAGGCGGGCGATATCTATCTGGCCACCTATGCCGGTTGGTATTCGGTGCGCGACGAGGCCTATTATACCGAAGCCGAAACCACTGTCGGCACCGATGGCGTGCGCAGAGGCCCGCAAGGCTCGCCGGTGGAATGGGTTGAGGAGGAAAGCTATTTCTTCCGCCTTTCGAAGTTTCAGGAGCCCTTGCTGAAACATTATCAGGATCACCCCGATTTTATCGGTCCGGACGAGCGGCGCAACGAAATCACCAGTTTCGTCAAATCCGGTCTCAAAGATCTCTCGGTGAGCCGCACCGCGTTTGATTGGGGCATTCCCGTGCCTGGCAATCCCAAACATGTGATGTATGTCTGGGTGGACGCGCTGACGAATTACCTGACCGCCACGGGTTTTCCCGATGAGCAGGCCGAACGCAAGCATTTCTGGCCTGCCGATGTGCATATCATCGGCAAGGATATCGTGCGGTTCCACACCGTCTATTGGCCGGCCTTTCTGATGTCGGCCGGTTTGCCGCTGCCGAAACGCGTGTTCGGCCATGGATTCTTGTTCAACCGCGGCGAGAAAATGTCCAAATCGGTCGGCAATGTGATCGATCCTTTCACGCTGGCCGCGCATTACGGGGTCGACCAGCTGCGTTATTTCTTCCTGCGTGAAGTGCCGTTCGGGCAGGACGGCAACTATTCGCATGAAGCGATTGTCACGCGGATCAATGCCGATCTCGCCAATGATCTCGGCAATCTGGCGCAACGCTCGCTGTCGATGATTGCCAAAAATCTCGAAGGCAAGGCACCGCAATTGCAAAATCTGTTGCCGCAGGACGAGGCCATTCTGGCTTTGGCGGATGCCCTGCCGGAAAAGTGCCGTCATTTGATGCAGAATTTTGCCCTGCACCAGATTTTGGGCGAAATCTGGCGCGTGGTGGCCGAGGCCAACCGCTATTTTGCGACCGAGGAACCCTGGATTATCCGCAAAACCGATCAGGCGAGGTTCGAGGTGATTTTGGCCGTGACCAGCGAAGTGTTGCGCGCCGTGGCGATTATGACGCAACCGGTGATGCCGGTGGCTTGCACCAAATTGCTCGATTTGCTCGGCGTGCCCGACAGCGCGCGTGATTTCAGCCAAGTCGGTGCCAAGGGCCGTCAGGATGGCGGGCGGTTACTGCCTGCACCGTCCGGCCTGTTCCCGCGCTATGTCGAGGAGGAGACGGCTGCACAGGACACCAAAGCCTGATGCTTGTCGACAGCCATTGCCATCTCGATTTTCCGGAACTGGAACAAGACCGTGCGGGCGTGGTTGCGCGCGCCAAAGCGGCGGGCGTGACCAGCATGGTCACGATTTCCACCCGGGTTGCCAAATTCGCCACCTATGCGGCGATTGCAGAAAGCGATCCCGATATCTGGTGCACGGTTGGTACGCATCCGCTCGGCGTGGTTGAAGAACCCGATGTTCCGCTTGAACGCTTGCTGGAGCTCTCCGCCCATCCCAAATGCGTGGGGATCGGCGAAGCAGGGCTTGATTATCATTATGACACGTCTGCGCGCGATGTTGCCGAGCGGGTGTTTCGCACCCACATCGAGGCTGCGCGCATGACCAAGCTGCCGCTGGTGATCCATGCGCGTGATTGCGATGACGATATGATCCGGATTTTGGCGGACGAGATGGGGAAGGGGACATTTCCGGCCGTGCTGCACTGCTTCTCATCCGGTCCGCGTCTGGCCGAAATCGGTGTGGAACTGGGCTTGAGCGTTTCTCTTTCGGGGATTTTGACATTCAAAAAGTCCGATGAAATCCGCGCCATAGCCAAGCGTGTGCCGCTGGATCGGTTGCTGGTGGAAACCGATGCGCCGTTTCTGGCCCCGCAAAAGCATCGCGGCAAACGCAACGAGCCGTCATTCGTGGTTGAAACGGCAAAAATGCTCGCCGATGTGCATGGCGTATCGGACGAGCAGATGGCCAAGATCACTACCGATAATTTTTTCTCGCTCTTTTCCAAAGCAGTAAGGCCGCAATGACCGGAACCATCACCATTCTGGGTTGCGGGTCTTCGGGTGGCGTGCCGAGACTTGGCTTTGGCTGGGGATCATGCGACCCGCACGAGCCGAAAAACCGTCGCAGACGCTGTTCCGTTCTGGTTGAACGCGCTCTCGACAATAAAAAAACAACTGTGATTATAGATACTTCTCCGGATTTGCGAGAGCAACTTCTGAGCTCAAAGACCACCCGCCTTGATGCGGTGCTGTTCACCCATGACCACGCCGATCACGTCCACGGCATTGATGATGTGCGCCCCTATGCACTGCTGCAACGCCAGCGCCTGCCTGTTTACATGGATCCGGTGACGGCCAAAGGCATCAAAAAGCGCTTTTCCTATGTGTTTGAAACCATGGAAGGCAGCGATTATCCGCCGATTGTCGAGGAATTTGCTTTGCATATCGGCCACAAGACCGAGATTGCAGGCGAGGGCGGCCCGATCACGTTCCTGCCGTTTTTGCTTCAGCACGGCCCTGTGCCTGCGCTGGGTTTCCGAGGCTAACTCCGGCCGGGGCTTCGGCGAGCGCGTGGGCCGGTTGTTGACGTGGAACACGCTGGGCGCAGTGGTAGGCGTCTTGTTCACGGGCTTTTTTCTAATGCCGCTGGCGGGGCTGCGGAATCTCCTGCAGGCCGCATGGTGCCGCCAGCCGCTGGAAGTC
>CAIYZJ010000090.1 GCA_903930675.1 uncultured Hyphomicrobiales bacterium | reverse complement strand
CGGGCAGATTTATTTGTATCGCCGCCAAGATTACAAAAAGCAGATCTGGTTTTGTCGGATCAAAGTCCCGAACACAAAGGGATACGTGTTTAAATCAACACAGACGTCCGACGAGCATGCCGCATACAAATTCGCCGATGATCTGTTCAATCAATCATTGGTCCAGGTCATGAACGGCGAGCAGTTAGGGAGCAAACGTGTCTCATTTGCCATCAACGAATATGTTACCCGCTCCAAATAATCTTCTCTGTTGCCGAGACGGGAATTACCAAAACAGACATTGTCAGGCACAAAAAAAACCACGCATTTGCGTGGCTTTTTGATTTGGTTGCTGAAAAATGCGTCAGACCTTCAGCGCCTTGAAACCGATTTCCAGCTTTTCGGCAAAATCGGTGGTCGCATGGCTTGGCGTCAGGCAGCATTTGCCGCCGATCCACTCTTCGGCGATCAGGTTCAAAGAACGCAATTCGGCGATTTTGCGATAGGTCGAACTGCGGCTGGTCAGATTCATATCAACCAGATCATTCGGCGTCACCTGCTGCTTGGCAACGGTGCGGGATACTATGGCTTCAAGGAACAGCCGCTGATGGCCGTCAAGATTGAGCAAGCCATGCTCGCGTTCCAATGTATTGAGCATGGAAAGAAGTTTTTGTGCACTTTTTAATGTCATTTCACCAAACCCAATTGAATGAAGGGCGTCACTAAACCAGTTTTTTTTTATTTGCAACCATTGGTTTAGCGAACATGTACTTACTACATCCAGTCCATGAAGGCATTCAGCATCGGGTCTGTTCTGAAATCACTCAACCGCAAAGGCCGCGCCAGTGACAGACCCGCCATCGAACGCACCCGCGACAACGCGACATAGACCTGTCCGGGGGCAAAGGCTCCGGTCCCGAAATCGACCCGAACATCATTAAGCGTAAGGCCTTGCGCCTTGTGGATGGTGATCGCCCAGGCCGGAATCAGCGGCACCTGTTCGAACGCCCCGATGACCTCGTTTTCGATTTTCTGGCTCTCGTCGCTCCAGACCTGCCGGATCTTTTCCCACTTCACCGGCTCGATCAGACACTCTTCACGACTATGATCAAAACGAACAGTGATGTCGGAATTGACCAGCCGTGTGACGGTACCAAGCGATCCGTTGATCCAGCGTTTCTGGGTATCGTTGCGGGTGGCCATCACGCGGGCACCGACTTTGAGTTCTAACCGGTCGGGTATCGGCGGCTTGTCGCGTCCGGCTTCGAACTTGCCTTTCAGGGCGGCCTCGAAGACCGACGGCTCGCCTTCAAGGGCGGCCAGCCCTTCGCGGTTATAGCGGTCGGCTGCGGCCAGCGTGGCGGTGAGCAGCAAGGGTGCGACGCCGGCACGATGCGGGCCGTAGCAACGTGCATTCAACAATTCGACGGCCCGCTCCACATCATCGCCGGACCGGACCATGCCAAGCAGGTCGATAAATTCCTGCTCGTCCTGCCGGTAAACGGTATCGAGCACGATCTTGTGTACCTCGGCACCCCCCAAAGCCCGCGCGCTGAAGGCGTAGGGCGTCGGATAGCCCATCTGTTCGAGAATGGCGCGGTCGACTTCGGGCACCACCGGCGGCAATTGCATGAAATCGCCGACCATGACGATTTGAACACCACCGAAGGGCCGCTGGTCGTTGCGGATTTGCCGCAAGCGCGCATCGATTGCATCCATCACATCCACCCGCACCATCGATATTTCATCGATGATCAGACGGGAGATACGCTTGTATAACGGGCCGAAATGCCGGCCCGGATCAAGCTCGCGGGCATTCAGGATCACCGGCGGCAGCTGGAAAAACGAATGGATGGTCTGCGCGCCCGCATTCAGCGCCGCCACTCCGGTCGGGGCCACGATGGCTTGGGTTTCCCCGCCCGGCCGCTGGCGCAGATAGCGGATCAACGTGGTTTTTCCGGTGCCCGCGCGGCCCAGTATCAGCACCGCTTTGGCACCTTGGTCAATTGCCGCCAGAGCATCGGACACACCGGGCAAGGCCTCGTATTCGGCGTCCTTGACAAACACCGGTTCGGGCGCGGTACGGCGCGGCATGATCTTGCTGGCGGGTTTTTCGGCATCACCGGATTTGCGCCCGAAGCCGCGCGCGGCCCCCAGCGGGCTTTTGCGCGTCAATCCGCCCGATGACCCGCTTTTTGACCAGGCAGAGCGGGCAGGAGGCGCAAAACCGCGGCCCCGATCGCCGTCAACGCCGATCCGGTCCAGCACACCCAGCAGCATCCGTGCCTCGGCTTGCTGCTTGAGCCCGCCCTCGGCGATCAGGCGCTCGCAATTGATCCGCAACTGCTCGCGCTCGATGGCGCTCATCGACGGGATTTGCTGGAGAATTTTCATCAAAAGTCCTGAAAGTCAGCGTTCAGACAACAGACATCACAACCAGACCGATGGCAGAAGCGGCCAGTGTGGCAAAGGTCAGCATCATGCCCGTGACGCGGAAGCGGAAATTTTCTTTCACCTGCGACATGCCGTAAGCGTGCAACGCGCGGCCAACCAGCAAAGCCGCACCCAAGATGTGCAACACAATGGCAGGGGTCGATTTAAGCTCCAGCATCACCAGCAACAGGCCGATCAACGGCACATATTCGTTGAAATTGCCGTGCACGCGGATTGCCCGCTCCAATGCCTTGTCGCCCGCATCGCCCAAGGCGACTTTCAACGCACGCCGCAAGCCGATGATGCGGAAGGACAGAACCAGATAGAGCACGGCCAGCGGAGCCAGATACAGCGGTATGATGGTCAAAGAGGTCATGGCAGCAATCCCGATGGTGAACAACGAATCCCCTTCTACCACACTTTTGACCGTGTGAGCGGAGGAGGCAAAGCCAAGGCCGGTCAGGGTTTTGCTTGACTCTGTCCGGCTTTTTGCCTATTGCCCTGATCATTCATCGGCGTTTTCGTCTTTGAGTCACCGACCGGTCCAGCGAGACCGGAGGTCCACGTCCGACAGCGCGTTGCGCCCTCGGGCGCGTTTCCCTTTGGTGTCTTGAAGGTGTCCATGCCCCCAACCAATGCCCCGATCAGCTGACGGGCACAGGCAGAGCAAAGGCGACAGGAATGTTCGAGAGTCTGTCAGACAAACTCTCCGGTATCTTGAACGGGCTGACACGCCGTGGCGCGTTGTCCGAAGCCGATGTGACGGCTGCGCTGCGCGAAGTCCGCCTTGCTTTGATCGAAGCCGACGTGGCGCTCGATGTGGTGCGCTCCTTCATCGACAAGGTGCGCAGTCGCGCTGTCGGTGCCGAAGTCGTCAAATCGGTCACGCCCGGCCAGATGGTCGTCAAGATCGTCCATGACACGCTGGTCGATACGCTGGGGGCCGAACAGGCTCCGATCAGCCTCGAATCCACCCCGCCTGTCGCCATTCTGATGGTCGGTTTGCAGGGCTCGGGTAAAACCACCACCACGGCCAAACTGGCGCGCCGCCTGAGCGAGCGCGACAAGCGCAAAGTGCTGATGGCCTCGCTCGATACGCGCCGTCCGGCTGCGATGGAGCAGTTGGCGACACTCGGCAAGCAATTGTCGATTGACTGCTTGCCGATTGTCACAGGCCAGTCTCCCGTGCAAATCGCCCGCCGCGCCATGGATGCGGCGCGTTTGGGCGGGTTCGATGTCGTGCTGCTCGACACCGCCGGCCGCACCACCATCGACGAAGCCCTGATGGCGGAAGTGGCCGAGGTCAAAGCGATTGCCAAGCCGCATGAAGTGCTGCTGGTGGCCGATGCGCTGACCGGTCAGGATGCGGTCAACACCGCCCGCGCCTTTGAAGACCGCGTCGGCATTACCGGGATCGTGCTGACCCGCGTGGACGGCGATGGCCGCGGCGGCGCGGCTTTGTCGATGCGGGCTGTGACCGGCAAGCCGATCAAGCTGGTCGGCATGGGCGAAAAAATGGATGCGCTGGAGGATTTCCATCCCTCGCGCATTGCCAACCGCATTCTCGGCATGGGCGACATTGTCTCGCTGGTCGAAAAGGCGTCGGAAACGCTGGATGCCGAAAAGGCCAAGCGTATTGCCGACAAGATGCGGCGCGGCAAATTCGATCTCGAGGATTTGCGCGACCAGCTGACCCAGATCGAACAGATCGGCGGCGTCGGCGGCCTGCTCGGCATGTTGCCCGGTGTCGCCAAGATGAAAGACCAGATTGCCTCGGCCAATCTCGACGAGCGCGTGGTCAAGCGGCAAAAAGCCATCATCGATTCCATGACCCGCGCCGAGCGGCGCAATCCCGATATTCTCAAAGCCTCGCGCAAGAAGCGCATTGCGTCGGGTTCGGGCACCAAGGTCGAAGACATCAACAAATTGCTGAAAATGCACCGCCAGACCGCGGATATGATGAAGCAGATGGGCCAAGCCAAACGCGGGCCGATGGCCGGTCTGGCCCAGATGTTCGGCATGGGGGGCGGAATGGGTGGCGGAATGCCCCAGCCCACACCCGAAATGATCGAACAGGCGCGCGCCATGCAGGGCGGCGGGGGCTTGCCTCCCTTCCCCGGAGCGGGCGGCCTGCCTGCCCAGCCACCGGCGGGTTTTCCCGCAGGCGGCAAATCACCTTTACCGGGCCTTGCGCCCAAACTGCCGGGCATGCCCGGCTTGTCGGCTTTCAACCCTTTCGGGGGGAAGAAAAAATAACAACAGGCCTGATCATCGGCTTCCGTCAGCCGTGACCGGGTCTTCTCTCATCGACGGAACGTTAAGTAAGGATAGACCATGTCTTTGAAAATTCGCCTCGCCCGTGGTGGTGCCAAGAAGCGTCCCCATTATTCGATCGTTGTGGCCGACAGCCGCTACCCACGCGATGGCCGCTTCATCGAAAAGATCGGCACGTTCAACCCGATGCTGGCCAAGGACAATGCCGAGCGCGTGAAGCTGGACGCCGAAAAGGCCAAAGAATGGCTGGCCAAGGGCGCACAGCCGACCGACCGCGTCGAGCGTTTTCTCGATGCCATGGGCCTGTTGAAGCGCAAGGCGCGCAACAATCCCGAAAAGGCACAGCCGAAGAAGAAGGCTGTGGAACGCGCTGCCGCCAATGCAGCCGCTGCCCAAGCCGCTGTTGCCGCCGCTGCGGCTCCTGCCGAAGCTCCGGCTGCCGAATAATCCGGTTCGCTGACCAACAGAGATCATCCCATGGCTCGTCGGCCTGCTGATTCCGCGCCCCGCACCCCTGCCGTCATGGCGGGTGCGGAGCCGCGCCAGCAGAGGCCGGCGGATCATGTGGTGATTGCGGTTGTGGGGGCCCCCCACGGCCTGCGCGGCGAGGTGCGGGTGAAAGCCTACACCGAAGATCCGATGGCGGTCGGCGATTACGGCCCGCTATCGGGTGCCGACGGCAAAACCTATCGCATCAAGGCCCTGCGTCCGGTCAAGGATGATATCATCATTGCAAGGCTCGACAGCGTGGCCGACCGGACAGCGGCCGAAACCATTACCAATCTTGTCCTGTCGGTGGCACGCAGCCAATTGCCGCCGGTCGAGGACGACGACGAATTCTACCATGCCGATCTGGTCGGACTGACGGTGCTGGACGAGGCCGGAGAGGCCATCGGACAGGTGGTCGGCCTGATGAATTTCGGCGCGGGCGACATGCTCGACATCAAACTCAAGCGCCCCGGCCCGACGGCTCTTTTGCCCTTTACCAAGGCCTTCGTGCCGACCATCGATCTGGCCGGAAAAGTCATCCATACGCGCCCGCCCGCCGATTTCGGCGTCGACAGCCCGCCGCCTGCCGGACACAGCGAAGGCAAAGCCAAACCGAGCGGACGCGACAAGGCATGAGCGGCGATCAGCCTTCCGCACAGGCCGGACCTGCGGGACCGGCTTTTTCCTGCACCGTTCTGACGCTCTATCCCGATATGTTTCCCGGACCCCTCGGCCAGTCGCTGGCAGGCACCGCCTTGCAAGAGGGCCTGTGGTCACTTTCAGCCTATGACATCCGCCAGCACGGGCAGGGCCGTCACCGCACGGTCGATGACACCACCGCCGGCGGTGGCGCGGGCATGGTGCTGCGCGCCGATATTCTGGCCGCAGCCATTGATGCGGCAAGTCCTGCGGGGGATCCGCGTCCGCGCCTGTTGATGTCACCGCGCGGCAAGCCGCTGACCCAAGCGCGCGTGCGCGAGCTTGCCACGGGTTCCGGCGCGGTGATCGTCTGCGGCCGTTTCGAGGGCGTGGACGAGCGGGTGATCGGCGCACGCCGGCTCGAAGAAGTCTCGATCGGCGATTATATTCTGTCGGGCGGCGAAATGGCGGCGATGGTGCTGCTGGATGCCTGCGTGCGGCTGATCCCCGGTGTGATGGGCAAAGAGGCCTCGGGCGAGGACGAAAGTTTCGAGCATGGCCTGCTCGAATATCCCCATTATACCCGCCCGCGCGAATGGGAGGGCCAATCCATTCCCGATATTCTGCTGTCGGGCGATCACAAGAAAATCGCGCAATGGCGGCGCGACCAAGCCTTGCACCTCACGCAGACCAGACGGCCGGATCTGCTTAAAAGATAATCAGTCTTTGCTTTGCCATCCAAAAACGGCACTATGACGGCAACGGCAGCGCACAAGCGGATCACGGCTTTGGTTTTTATCTCCCTGTTATCGGCCTATATTCTGAGCCAGTTTTTCCGCGTGTTTCTCAGCGTGATTGCGGTCGATCTGACCCGCGAATTGGGGCTGAATGCCGCCGATCTCGGTGCGGTCTCGGCGATCTGGTTTGCGACGTTTGCACTGGCGCAGTTTCCCGTTGGATTTTTGCTCGACCGGTTCGGCCCGCGCCGCACCGTCGGCGGCTTGCTGATGGTGGCGGTGCTGGGCGGGGTCTGGTTTGCGCTGGCCCGCTCCTATACCGATTGCCTGTTCGGCATGGCCTTGATCGGCATCGGTTGTTCGCCGGTGCTGATGGGATCGCTGTTCGTGTTTGGCCGCTCCTATCCGGCCGAGCGTTTTGCCATGATGGCCTCGCTGATGATCGGTCTGGGTTCTTTCGGCAATCTGATCAGTTCGAGCCCGCTGGCCTGGGGCGTTGCGCATGTCGGCTGGCGCTGGAGCCTCGGCTTCATCGTGCTGCTGACCGGATTGAGTGCGACATTCATTCTGACCATGTTGAAAGACCCGCCGGTGATTGCCTCCTCCGAGCCCTCCAGCGGGCTGTGGCAGGGGCTTTGCCGGATTATCGGCATCAAGGGCTTGTGGCCGCTGATGCCGCTGACCCTGATCAGCTATGCGGTGATTGTCGCCACGCGCAGCCTGTGGATCACCCCGTTTTTCAGGGATGTGCACGGGTCCGATCTGCAGGAACTGGGCCTTGTCGCCCTGATGATGAGTGTGACCATGACCATCGGCGCACTGGCCTATGGGCCGATCGAGCGCTGGAGCGGATCGCCGCGCCGCACCACGCTGTGGGGCAGTTTCATTACCGCAATCAGCTTCATCACCATGGGTGTGCTCGGGCCCGAAAGTTTTGTGACCTCGCTGGTCTGCCTCGGCATTGCGGGCGCGGCCGGACTGACCTATGGCATTTTGATGAGCCATGCCAAGCTGTTCATCCCCGCCGAAGTGCTGGGGCGCGGTATAACATGGCTGAATTTTCTGTTCATCGCCGGAGCGGGCGTGATCCAGTATGGTTCGGGACAATTGGTGCAGGCCACGCTCGATCTCGGTACCTCGCCTGCAGCGGCCTTTTCAAAGCTGTTTTTGCTGTTCGGCCTGATCCTGCTGGCCAGCACCGCCATCTATACCCGCTCGACCGAACGCCCCGCATCGGCACAATAATCAAAATGCAGGGTTGATAAACAGACCGGTCTCCACTACCTCCAAGCAGGCTTAACTGTACAGGAGCAAACAGGATGACCGATCATCAAGGCGTTTCCTCTGGTTATGTGTTTCCACCAAGGCTTCGCGATGGCTACAAGGCCTTTATGGCAGGCCGATTTCCGCAAGAACAAACCCGTTTCGAGGAATTGTCGGGCTCGGGCCAACAGCCCGAGGTGATGGTGATAGGCTGCTGCGACAGCCGCGTCTCGCCGGAAGTGATTTTCGATGCCCGTCCGGGCGAAGTCTTCGTGGTCCGCAATGTCGCCAATATGGTGCCGCCATTCGAGACCCAGGGCGTGTTCCACGGCACATCCGCCGCGCTGGAATTTGCGGTTCAGGCCCTGCGCGTCAAACATATCGTGGTGCTGGGCCATGGCCGCTGCGGCGGCGTGCGGGCCTTTGCCGATGACTCGGCCCCGCTGTCGCCCGGTGATTTTATCGGACAATGGATGACGCTGATCAAACCCGCTGCCGATCGCGCCGGACCGCGCGGACAAACGCCGCTGGGTGATTATGTCGAAAAGCTCTCGCTTATCTCGATTGCCCAGAGCCTTGATAATCTGATGACATTTCCTTGCGTCAGCACGCTGGTGTCCCGCGGCAAGCTGCAACTGCACGGGGCCTATTTCGATGTCACGACAGGGGTGCTGGCGATCCGCGATCCGCATACCGGCCTGTTCACGCCGGCCGAACCCGAAGCACGCGGACGCGTCTCGATAATGCGCGCGGAAGCCGTCTGATCAACAAAAAAGCCCGATGGACGCGTCCATCGGGCTTTGATTTTCGGACCCAGAAGAACAATCAGACCTTTTTGGCCTTGATCAGCTTGCGGTTGATGCAGGCTTCGGCGATCTGGATGGCGTTCAGGGCAGCGCCCTTGCGCAGGTTGTCGGACACGCACCAGAAGGCCAGACCGTTTTCAACCGTATGATCCTCGCGGATGCGTGAAATATAGGTGGCATCTTCACCGGTCGCTTCATGCGGGGTGATGTAGCCGCCGGGCTCGCGCTTGTCGATCACCAGACAGCCGGGGGCCGAACGCAGCAAAGCGCGGGCCTCGGTGGCAGAGATCGGCTTTTCGAACTCCACATTCACCGCTTCGGAATGCGAAATGAACACCGGCACGCGCACGCAAGTGGCGGTCAGCTTGATGGCGGGATCGAGGATTTTCTTGGTTTCCTCGGACATCTTCCATTCTTCTTTGGTGAAGCCGTCATTCATGAAGACATCAATGTGCGGGATCAGGTTGAAGGCAATCCGCTTGGGGAACTTGTTGACCTTGACCTCGCCGGTGGTCAGCAAAGCGCGGGTCTGGGTGAACAATTCATCCATCGCCTCTTTGCCCGCACCCGACACCGATTGATAGGTCGACACCACCACGCGCTTGATCACGGCCTTGTCGTGCAAAGGCTTCAGCGCGACCACCAGTTGCGCCGTGGAGCAATTCGGGTTGGCAATGATGCGGGTGCACTTGGGATCGGCAAAAAACGGCGCCAGCACATCGGCATTCACTTCCGGCACCACCAGAGGCACGGTCGGGTCATAACGCCAGCACGAGGAATTATCGATCACAAGGCAGCCTTGGGCGGCAATCTTGGGCGACCATTCCTTGGAAATGCCGGATCCGGCCGACATCAGGCACAGATCGACATCGGAAAAATCATAATGGTCCAGCACCTGCGTTTTCAGGATCTTGTCACCGAACGACACTTCCGTGCCGAGCGAACGGCTGGACGCCAACGCCACAACTTCACTGACGGGAAACGCCCGCTCGGACAAAATGGAGAGAATTTCACGGCCCACATTACCTGTGGCCCCGACAACAGCGACCTTGAAAGCCATGTCTTTGATCCTGATTTTAAACCGTCTCCCCCGATTTCGAGTTCACCGCTTGTGCGGTTTCACCCCACCCCCCGCCGGGGGAGTTCCGGAGAGAGAATGCGTCAGCGCGTCCCGCCGCGTTTGGCGGCTGGTTTGGTCGTGGGTTTATGAAAAGTGGCCACGGTCATGACGCGTCTTTCGTTTCCTGTTCCGGTGATGGTATTGACCACAAACGGCAACACCACCCCTTACCCCGTCTCTCAATCATGAGCGGGCGGCAATGTCAATCAGGCAGGAGGGATAAGTCTGCGCAACTTTAACTGACTGCGCACCAACTCGCTGATATAGATTTCACCTTGAGCGAAACCGTTGCGATTGGTCATTTCATCATCAAGTTCGCTCAATATCCTCATCGGGCTTCTGTCGTCATAATATCTTCTGGTCAAAAGAAGTTTTTTCAAAGCAGCTTCTGCTTCTGACTTATCCGAAATGATGACGTAATAATTTTCACTATAAACGGGATGATTATTGGCATCCAAAAAGAATGCTTCAATCAAATATCCTGAAACCACCTAGGCCTCCCAAAATCATCAAAAAATAAATTAAAAAATAATGGATGGGCCAACGCCCATCCATCCGTATCACATCATCAACCAGCGATATGATGGACTTCTTTCATGATCGCCGCACCCATTTCCTGCGTGCTGACGGCATTTTGGCCCGCAGCCGCAATGTCCTTGGTGCGCAAGCCGCTGTTGAGCACGTTGGAAATGGCCTTTTCAACCATATCGGCGGCTTCACCCAGACCGAGCGAATAACGCAGGGCCATCGCAAACGAGCCCATCATCGCAATCGGATTGGCCAAGCCCTTGCCGGCAATATCGGGAGCCGAACCGTGGACCGGCTCGTACATCGACTTGCGCTTGCCGGTCTTGGGATCGGCAATGCCCATCGAGGCCGAAGGCAGCATGCCGAGCGAGCCGGTCAGCATCGAGGCCACATCCGACAGCATGTCGCCGAACAGATTGTCGGTGACGATCACGTCGAATTGCTTGGGCCAGCGCACCAGCTGCATGCCCAGGGCATCGGCCAGCATATGTTCGAGCACCACATCGGAATATTCGCGCTTGTGCAGATCGGTGATCACCTGATTCCACAACAGGCCTGAGCGCATCACATTGCGCTTTTCCGACGACGTGACCTTATTGCCGCGCTTGCGCGCCAATTCGAACGCCACCCGACCGATCCGCTCGATTTCATGGGTGGTGTAAACCTGTGTATCGACACCGCGTTTTTCGCCGTTTTCGAGTGTGACAATTTCCTTCGGCTCGCCGAAATAAACGCCGCCGGTCAATTCGCGCACGATCATGATGTCGAGGCCTTCGACGATCTCGGGCTTGAGCGAGGAGGCCGAGGCCAAAGCGGGATAGCAGATGGCCGGACGCAGATTGGCAAACATTTCCAGATCTTTGCGCAGGCGCAGCAGACCGGCCTCGGGGCGGGCGTCATAGGGCACGCTGTCCCATTGCGGTCCACCGACCGCGCCGAACAGCACCGCATCGGCCTCGCCGGCCATTTTCACGGCCTGATCGGTGATCGAGACCTTGTGCGCGTCATAGGCCGCGCCACCGACCAGATCGGCTTCGGTTTCGAATCTGGCCAGACCGGTCGAATTCATCCAGTCGAGCAGTTTTTTGACCTCGGTCATCACTTCGGGGCCGATGCCGTCACCGGGCAGAAGCAACAGGTTAAACGATGCCATGCGAGTTCTCCGTATTCTGGACGCGGACTACGGGCGGTAGGACCGCCCCGCTCACGCGCAATTATGGGGTTATCAAAGCCACGAGCGCGATTGCGCCGTCTTGCTTTCAAAGGCATCAATCGACTTGTCTTTTTCCATGGTCAGGCCGATGTCATCGAGACCGTTCAGCAGGCAATGCTTGCGGAAGGAATCAATGTCGAAATGGACAACATGGCCATCGGAGCCGTGGATTTCCTGCGCTTCGAGATCGACCGACAAGGTGGCATTGGCACCGCGTCCGGCTTCTTCCATCAGCTGGTCGAGCTCTTCCTGCGAGACCTTGATCGGCAGGATGCCGTTTTTGAAGCAGTTATTGTAGAAAATATCGGCGAAACTGGTCGAAATCACGCAGCGGATACCGTAATCCAGCAAGGCCCAAGGGGCATGTTCACGCGAGGAGCCGCACCCGAAATTATCACCCGCCACCAGAATCTGCGCATTGCGATAGGCCGGCTGGTTGAGAACGAAATCCTTGTTCTCGCTGCCATCCTCGTTGAACCGCAATTCGGCAAACAAACCCACGGCCAGACCGGTGCGCTTAATCGTCTTGAGATATTGCTTGGGAATGATCATGTCGGTGTCGACATTGGTGATCTTCATCGGCGCGGCAACGCCGGTCAGGGTGGTAAAGGGTTGCATGGGAGGTTCCGTCAGCTGACATGATGCAAAAAGAGGCTCTCTCTATAGCAGAGACAGGCGCCGCCTGTCACGCCATCACTTGACCATCTTTGAGGCAGACAGAGGTGTGTTGCGCAAAGTTTCAGGCCCTCGTTTTCAGGGCGCCCCTTACACAGGAGGATAGAATGACCACCACACACACCAAAGGTACCAGCGGCAAGATACTGGCTTTATGGCTATGCGCCGGTCTCGTCGGGGCAACAGCCATCATGACACAGCCCGTCAATGCCGAGGATAACGGCCGCAATAATCAAAGGGAACGCCAGCATATGGCCCCGAAAAGGCATGATAACCGCGGCAACCATTACGGCCGGCGCAACAACCAGCGTTACGAACCCCGCTGCACCACCCGCGCCGAACGCACATGGGATATGATGTGGGGCGAATACCGCACCCATTATGTCCGCCATTGCTGGTAATCGGCGTTCAGTTAACAGCAGATGAACACAGGCTTCGGCCTGTATTCAGCTTGCGGTGCCTAATGTCGCTCCATGACAGCATCGGCCCGAATTGATTGGGCCCTGCAGCAGGAGGGCGCAATGACCGACAACGCATCGACAACCACCGGAATCAACCCAACACATACAAAGCGGCTTGCCCTCTGGCTTGCAGCCGGTCTTGTCGGTGCTTCGGTTCTGACCATGCAGCCTGCCAAGGCCGAATATTACGGGCATCACCGCAGTGACCGCCACCATGCCAACCCCTATAGGGACAATGACGGTGGAGGCTATCATCACCGCTGGCGGCATTACCACCGTTACGAACAACGCTGCACCACCCGCGCCGTGCCCTATTGGGACTCATATTGGGTGCAATGGCGCACCAATTATGTGCGGAGTTGCTGGTAGGCATAAAAAAACCCGGCCAGGGGCCGGGTTTTGAATGGTTGCGGCTTTGCCTCAGTGCCAGTCGCGGACATCGACGAAATGACCGGCAATGGCTGCCGCTGCCGCCATCACAGGCGACACCAGATGGGTGCGGCCCTTGAAGCCCTGACGCCCTTCGAAATTGCGGTTGGAGGTCGAGGCGCAACGCTCTCCCGGCGCCAGCTTGTCGGCATTCATGGCCAGACACATCGAGCAGCCCGGCTCGCGCCAGTCAAACCCTGCCGTCTTGAAGATTTTGTCCAGGCCCTCTTCTTCGGCCTGCTGCTTCACAAGGCCCGAGCCCGGCACGATCATCGCGCTGACATTGCTGTTGATGGTCTTGCCCGCCACGAAATGGGCGGCAGCGCGCAAATCTTCGATGCGGCCATTGGTGCAAGAACCGATGAATACGCGGTCCACCGCCAGATCGGTGATTTTTTCGCCGCCCTTCAGGCCCATATAATCGAGCGCGCGGGCAATGGAGACGCGTTTGGCCTCGGTTGTGGCGTCTTCGACGCGCGGCACCGTACCTGCAATGGTCACCACGTCTTCGGGGCTGGTGCCCCAAGTGACGATGGGCGGCAGATTGGCGGCATCGAGGCGGATTTTACGGTCGAAATGTGCGCCTTCGTCGGTTTTCAGCGTTTCCCAATAGCGCATCGCGGCATCCCACTGCGCGCCCTTGGGAGATTTCGGACGGCCATGGAGATAGGCAAAGGTCTTCTCATCCGGCGCGATCAGCCCTGCGCGGGCACCGCCTTCGATCGACATGTTGCAGACCGTCATCCGGCCTTCCATCGACAGGCTGCGGATGGCTTCACCGGCATATTCCATCACATGGCCGGTTCCGCCTGCGGTACCGATTTCGCCGATGATCGCCAGAATGATGTCTTTCGCTGTCACATGATGCGGCAAAGTGCCATCCACCGTGATCAGCATGTTTTTGGCTTTGGACTGGATCAGCGTCTGGGTGGCCAGTACATGTTCGACTTCGGAAGTACCGATGCCGTGCGCCAAAGCGCCGAATGCCCCATGGGTCGAAGTGTGGCTGTCACCGCAGACAATCGTGGTGCCGGGCAGGGTAAAGCCCTGTTCGGGTCCGATGATGTGGACAACGCCCTGACGCTTGTCGAGCTCGTTGAAATATTCGATACCGAATTCACGGGCATTTTCAGCCAGCGCCGCCACCTGCGTGGCCGCTTCCGGATCGGTGATGCCATGCGACCGGTCGGAGGTCGGCACGTTGTGATCAACCACCGCCAGGGTCTTTTCGGGCGCGCGCACCTTGCGCTTGCTCATCCGCAGACCTTCGAAAGCCTGCGGGCTTGTCACTTCATGGACGAGATGGCGGTCAATATACAGAAGGCATGTGCCGTCCGTTTGCGTATCGACAACATGATCATCCCAGATTTTGTCATAAAGCGTGCGCGGAGCCATTCGTGATCTCACTGATTGCTGAATAAAATGAGGCAAGGACCTGATTTAATCCTTTCCTTGCCAAAGGGAAAGAGCCGAATTCGATATTCTGAAACCAAATCGGACCAAAAAAAACGCGGCCAACCGGCCGCGTTTTTGAAATTCTGGCTCCGGTCGGCAATTAGTCTTGGCCGTGGCCGTTTTCAGCACGATTGGCGATGTGTGACGCCGTACCGTGACCGGTCTTGCGCTCGACGATACGCGCCGATTTGCCGCGACGATCGCGCAGGTAATAGAGCTTCGCACGACGCACCTTGCCGCGACGCACCACTTTGATGGATTCGATCAGCGGGGAATAGACAGGAAACACGCGTTCCACGCCTTCGCCATAGCTGATTTTACGGACTGTGAAGCTCTCGTTGAGGCCGCCGCCGTTGCGCGCGATACAGACGCCTTCATAGGCCTGCACGCGGCTGCGTTCGCCTTCTATCACCTTCACATTGACCTGAAGCGTATCACCGGGCTGGAAGTCCGGGATCGGCCGCAAAGCGGCAAGCTTATCGGCCTGCTCTTTTTCGAGCTGCTGAATAATATCCATGTCTATCTCCTGCCTGTTCGGATCCCCGCGCCCCCTCCTCGCGAGGGTTTGCTTGTCACCAGCGTTTGGCACCGCTGTTTTAAGTTGAAGCGCGCTGATACACGACCTTGGCGAAAATGTCGAGCGGTTGGCGGCTAAAAATTATAAATCCGCCAGGAATAGGACCAGGTTTCGGTCACCGGTTTTTGCCCTGCCTGCAGATGAGCCCGCATGGTACCGACCTGGTTTTCCTCGAGCCGGACATCGATCATCGCCCTGAAACCCTTGCCCTTGGGGTTGGGAACCAGAAAAGTGCGGAACACTTTGGCATTGCGGGCCGATGCCACAACCTTCAGCAGAGACGGGTTTTTGAGATAATAATCCATATCCCCGCCGGTGAAATCGACCATGAACCGCCGCGTATTGGCCGATTGCTGCTCGTTGGAGCCCAATGCAAACGCCGGAGCGGCAAAGGTATTGCCGACATAGCCGAGCTTGTGGAGATCGAGCCCGTCATTCAAGGAGCGGATGCGGTAGGAGAAAGTGAACGGCTTGCCCGGCTCGAGCGGGCTATCGGGCACAAAAGCTACCACAATATTGTCGGCGGTTTCATCCCTTGTAGCCAGTTCGACCAGTTCGACCACACCCGAACCCCAATCTTCCTTGGGCTCGATCCAGTAGGATGGACGATCCTCGTAAGCCAGTTCGATATCCTGATAATGCTCGTAACGGCGGTCGCGCTGCATCAGGCCGAAACCGCGGATATTGCGCGCGTCAAAGCGCTGCACTTCCTGCACCAGCGGGTTTTTCAAAGGCCGCCACACCCATTCCTGATCGACAGTGAGCATCAGCAAACCGTCGGAATCGTGCAATTCGGCGCGGAATTCGTCATATTTGTTGCGGTCGTTCAGATGGCGGTCATTTTCGCCGAGAAAATACATCGAAGTCAGCGGCGCCATACCGACCCGGGTCATACGGCGGCGCGGATAAAGCGTCGCTGTCACATCCACGCTGGTTTCAGCGGAGGGATAGATATCGAACCGATAGGCTCCGGCGACCGAGGGACTATCCAGCAAAGCATGGATCGAGATCATATCGGTTTTGGGGTCGGGCCGTTCGATCCAGAATTCCTTGAAAAACGGAAATTCTTCGTTGTTGTCGAGATTGCCGGTGCCGATCGCCAGACCGCGCGCCGACAGGCCATATTGCTGGTTGCTGCCCAAAAAGCGGAAATAGGTCGCACCCAGAAACGAGATCAGCTCGTCAGAGGTGGTTGCGCCACCCAACGGATAATGGACACGGAACCCGGCATAGCCGAGATCGGCGGGCAACGGCTTCTGGAAACGGGTTTTGCCGTAATCGAAAGAATCCGCCGTATAGGCATAGGGTTCCGAATAACGGTCACGCACCAGATTCAGCTGCACGGCGCGCTGGAACAGGTGACCGGCATGAAAGGCCTGCAAATGGAAACGCTGGCGCGGATCGCCGAGCGGGTCTTTTTCACCGCGAAAGCGGATCTCGCGCCAGGCATCGAAATCCAGAGCCTCCAATTCGGCTGGCAAAGGCGGCACGGTGGCGTCATAAGCGGTCTCGGACAATTCGCGCGCGCGGCGCACCACGTCGTCATGGGCAAATATCGTGCGCGGGGCTGCGGGCTTGTTGCGCGCCGCGTTTTGCGACTGGCCTTGCGGCTGGGTCTGGGCCGAAAGCGGGCCCATTGACGCCGACAAAGCTGTCGAGGCCAAAAGAGCCGATACAATATTGCGCCGTGTCAAAGACTTCATCACGTCAATGTTCTCGTATGTGTCGCATAAAGGGCCAATCCGCGCCCGTTTCGGATTGTTTAGCACATCCGGAAAAATTTTGCGTATTTTATGGCAGGATTTGCGCAATTGAGGCTTCACCAGCAGGCTTATTCGGCGTTATGATTAATACGGGATTTGACCGGGCTTGAACAATCACCTTTTTGGGCTTTTGTTCTGTTGAGGGCCTGCTGACAGGATACAAGACCATGATCATGACACGCACACTTCGTATGGCCGCTTTGGGAAGCACTTTGTTGCTTGGTGCCTGCCAGCAATATCAATGGGTTAATCCCAACCGTCCTGCTGCAGATATGGGCAATGACAGCATTCAGTGCCAACGCAGTGTCGAGCGGCTTTATCCCTATCAACCCGTGGTCGTGCAGACCAGCGGTGCCTATGTCACCTCCGGCTATCGCAGTTGTTACCGCACCCATTACGGCCGCTCGTGCGATTATGTGCCGGGCAGCTATGTGCCGGCCACCTATGGCACACAGGATCTGAACGCAGTGCCCCGCCAGAACTCCTATAATGCCTGCCTCACTTCCAAAGGCTGGCGTCTGGTCCCTGCCAAACCCTCATAAATCCGTTAGAGCAGTTCTCCATCCGTGCCGATGCCGAACAGGCGCGGCCATAGCTTGATGGCAATCGGCATCAAAGTCCCGATGAACATGAACCGCACGATGTGATGCGAGGCAACAAATACCGGATCGAGGTTGAGGGCCAGCGCCAGAATACTCATGGCTTCGACCCCGCCGGGTGCAAAAGCCACAATCGCTTCCGATCGCGGAATATGCGACAGCGCGACAATCACTTCCGAAAAAGCAAAAGCCACAAAGGCTGTGGCAGCAAACGATGCAACCATCGGACCTGTCAGGGCGATCACATCGCGCAATTTGATCCCGCGGAACCGTTCACCGATGAACCAGCCGACCAGCGAAAAGCTCACATTGGCCAGAAGTTCCGGCATCCGGCCGTCCACCAGGGCAGAACCCGTCAACGCACCTGCTGCAATCATTCCGCCCAGCAGAAAATAAGTCAGCATTTTCAAGCGCGCCAGCACCCAACTCAGAACCAGTGCGCAGCCACAAACCATTGCAAAGTCAAGCGGCGGCAACAGTGTCGCACCGGGAAGCGGAACAGCGGCAGGGCCAACACCCGCCGCAATCACCGAGGGCAAAACCGCCATCAGCATGAACAGACGGAACAGCTGGACAATCGCCACATGCGAGACTTTGGCGTTGTTTTCATAGGCAATGACCAGCGTGGTCGACAGCGCACCGGGGGCAGAGGCCAGCAAGGCATCCAGCTTGCGCCAGCCATACAGACGCATCAGCACGAAGGCCGAGCCCCATGTGATACAGACCACCGCCACGCACATGATGCTCAGACTCAGAGGAATGGTTGCAAACCGCGCCACTGTCTCGGGTGTCACGCTCAGGCCGATCGACAGGCCCGACAGCAGCAACGCAAAATCTCGCAACTGCGGCAGCATCGGATCGGCCCGACCGGTCGAGGACAGAAACGCCGCCATGCCCAAGGCGCCGCACAGCCATCCTGCCGGAACACCAAGACCGCCAGCCACTGCCCCTGCGGCAAGACAAAATCCCATAGGAACCAGCTGGCCGATGACTATACCGGTCAAAGAGCGCGCAGGGGGTAACAAAGTCATTCGGGTAAAACCATGCGAGCCATCCAGATCAGCGGCTTTGAAACTCTCAACTCATCCTGTCATAAGCGAAAGCAAGGCTCTTGAGAAGGCGCAGGCCTTGGTGGCACTGCCATGCAAAATTGCATGCAAGGTTCAACCGAGCATTTTTTCGGCCAGAATCAGATCGATCTCATGGGTCAGATAGATTTTGATGCTGAGGCCGCGATGGGATGTATATTCCCAAGAGTGGTTTTTGACCCGCGCACCGACATCGGTGATCAGTTTCACGCAATCACGCGCCATTTTCTGGGCAATCAGATCGGAAAAATCCATATCCGTAGTACGATAGCCATTGCATTCGAGGGTATCGACCAAACGGGCAATTTCTTTTTTAAGGGCATCGGGGGGTATCAAATGGGTAAAGCGTGCGATTTTTTGCACTGTCACTCTCCAATCAATGATTAAAAAATATCATCCTGAAACAGGAAAAAACATCCTATTTCTGGCCGTTCAAAACAATACGCAACAAATCAGCCGTATTCCGTGCCCCGCATTTAGCAAGAATATGGGCGCGATGCACCTCGATTGTGCGCGGGCTGAGGCCAAACCGCCGCGCTGCCATTTTGCTGGTTTCTCCGGCAATAATCGCCTCCAGCACGTCATGCTCGCGATCGGTCAGGGCCTGCGAGCCCGAAAACGTCCGGCGTGGCCGGGGTGTCGCCCCGCTTGCAACAGGATCGGAATGTTCAGGGCCGCGCTCGTCCTGCATATGTCCTCCTGCGGTCTCCCAGTCCGACCACATGCCAACATATCACACCTTACAGTTGCGTTTTGCAATCAATTCTTGCCTGTCCATGAGGCGGACTCCGGCTTTAACGTGACAGGACAGCGGCCAGTCGGCGGGTCGCCTCGCGCATGTCTTCGGGCTTGCGGGCAAAGCACATCCGCAAATAATGCTCGGCGCCGGACCCGAAGGCCGAACCGGGCGCCAGCCCGACATTGGCCTCGTCCACAAGCTGCATCGCCAGTTTTCTGGTGTCCTCGATGCCTTCGACCTTGAAAAACAGATAGAATGCCCCGTCAATCGCGCCGAATGTGACGCGGCCTGTGTCTGCAAGGCCTTTGGACACGATCTCGCGGCCTTCTCTGGCGCGGGCAATCTGGTGTTCGACAAAGCTCTCGCCCTGCTGCAAGGCGGCAATACCGGCACGCTGCAGGAAGGCGGCAACTCCGGAGGAGGAATACTGGATCAGGTTTTCGACCGTCGGCCCCAGCGCCACCGGACATTCGAGCCAACCGATCCGCCAGCCGGTCATCGCCCAGTTTTTGGAAAAGGTCTGGGCGAACATGATGCGGTCCCGATCATTCATGATGTCATGGAAGGAGGGCGCGCGTTTGGAACCGTCATAGACAAAACGACCATAAATCTCGTCGGAAATGATCCACAAACCATGTTTGCGAGACAGATCCAGCACCTGCTGCAATTCTTCCATGGTCGCCGTCCATCCGGTCGGATTGGAAGGAGAATTGATCACGATGGCGCGGGTTTTGGGCGTAATGGCATCGGCAATCCGGTCCATGTCCAGTGCCCAGACATGATCATTGCCGCGCGGCACGAAGCTCATCGGCACATCGACGGGACGCGCGCCCGACAGGCCCGCCGCACCGCGGAAATTCGGCCAGGCCGGTGTCGGAATGATCACCTCGTTGTCGGTGCCCACCACCATCCGCAAAGCCAGCTGGATGGCGTGCATGCCGCCGATGGTGACATGGAACCGCTCCATCGGGATGGTGCGGCCATACAGGCCCGACATATAGGTTGAAATCGCCTGCCGCAATTCGGGCAGTCCGCTTTGATAGGTATAAAATGTCTCGCCCGCCGCCAAAGCCCGCGTGGCTGCCTCGGCAATAAAAGCAGGCGTGGCCATATCGCCCTCTCCAACCCAGAGCGGGATCAGACCCTCGCGGTTCCGGCCATAATCAAACACCTCGATAATGCCGCTGGCGGGGGCTTCAAGAGCTTCATGGCGCAGGCTGGAATGGGGCACGGAACGGATCCTCGGTCATCTAACGGAGATTGGCAAACAGTGTCTGGGGGTTCTTTTCTCACGATCCGGCCGATCCGTCTTCCAAAAAATCGGAGGCGCTGCAATCCGATTGCGCTGTGATCGGCATCTGGCGTGAAAAAACTGTTTCCCACAGCCGCAATCAGTGCTTTACGGTCTGGGAGAGGCAGGGGGAACATTATTATGGTTGCGGGCTGGACCGTCATTCTTACGGCGCTTGTCTATCTGAGCCTGCTGTTTGCCATTGCCCATTTCGGCGATACATGGGGCCGCACGCTGATCAAGGGCAAAGCGCGCGCAATGATCTATGCGCTGGCGCTGGCGGTGTTTTGTTCATCATGGACCTTTTATGGGTCGGTGGGCGTCGCTTCGGTTGCAGGGCTTGATTTTCTGGCCATCTATATCGGCCCGATTTTGCTGTTCATGTTCGGCGGCGGGTTTTTGAAGCGGATTATCCGCCTGTCGAAATCACAAAATATCACTTCGGTTGCCGATTTTGTTGCCTCGCGTTACGGCAAAAGCCAGCAGGTGGCCGGCCTTGTCTGCCTGATTGCCGTGGTCGGAACCATTCCCTATGTCGCCTTGCAGCTCAAGGCGATTGTCTCGTCCTTGACGATTGTGTTCGATGCGCTCGAGCATGGTGATCCGACAGAACCCAATCTGCTGTTCCAGAATCTGTCGATTTTTACCGCGCTGGTGCTGGCCGGATTTGCCGCCGCCTTCGGGACCCGGCATGTCGATACCACCGAACATCAAAACGGGTTGATGCTGGCTATTGCTGCCGAATCCATTGTCAAACTGTTGTGCTTTCTGGTGGTAGGCACCTATGTGACCTTTGTCATGTTTGACGGTCCTTCGGAAATTATCGCCCGTATTGCCCAGCGCGACAATCTGACCCCGTTTTTCGAACGCGGCGGCTCTGGCCTGACCTTTACGGTCAGCGCGATGTTGTCCGGTTTTGCCGTGATTCTGCTCCCGCGCCAATTCCATGTCTCTGTCGTGGAAAACCGTGATGAAAATGACATCGGCCTCGCCATCAAACTGTTTCCCGTCTATCTGATCGCCATCAACCTCTTTGTTATTCCGCTCGCACTGTCAGCCGATCTGGTCCTGCCCTTCGGGGCAAATCGGGATATGGCGGTGCTGGAACTGCCGCTGTTGGGGCGCAATTCGGCCATTGTGCTGATTACATTCGTCGGCGGCCTTTCGGCAGCTACTGCCATGGTCATTGTCGAAGCAGTGGCGCTCGCCATCATGATGTCCAACGATCTCGTCATCCCCGTGCTGCTGCGGCGCGACCGTTCGGCCCGTTACGATATGGGCACAGTCGTGCTTGTGATCCGCCGCGTGGCAATTGTCACCATCATGCTGATGGGTCATCTGTACTACCGCTATGCCAATGATACGGGCTTGGCCTCGATCGGCATGATCTCGTTCGCTGCCATTGCACAGATCGGACCGGTCTTTCTCGGTGGTATGATCTGGCGGCACGGCACGGCTTCGGGAGCTTGCGCAGGGCTGGGACTTGGCCTGCTGGCCTGGATGCTGACCCTGTTTTTGCCGAGCATTTTGACCCGCGAGAGCTTTTATCTGGCCGAATTCAACCATGCTTTGCAGGATTTTATGATCGGAATGGAGATTTTCGGCTCCAACCCCGACCGTCTGGTCACCGGCACCCTGTTCAGCCTGACCCTCAATACGCTGGCCTATGTTGTGTTCTCTCTCAAACGGCCCACCACGCCGATGGAGCGGTTGCAGGCCAATCTGTTCATCTCGAGCGAACGGCCAGCCATGGCGCAGGCTTTCAGACTGTGGCGGGTGTCGGTCACCATGGGCGAATTGCACGCCACCGTGTCGCGCTATCTGGGACAGGAGCGGACCAGCGAGAGCTTCCAGAATTTTCTTGTCCGCCGCGGACAAACCTTCAATGCCGGACAGGAAGCCGATATCCACCTGATGCGCTTTGCCGAACACCAGCTGTCCTCGGCCATCGGGGCATCCTCGTCGCGCTTGGTGCTGTCCTTGCTGATGCGGCGGCGCGAGGTCAATAAAAAGACCGCCTTGCGCTTGCTCGATGATGCATCGGCCGCCATCCAGTATAACCGCGACCTGTTGCAACACGCGCTCGACCATGCGCGTCAGGGCATTACGGTGTTTGACCGCAATCTGCATCTGATGTGCTGGAACCGCGAATTCCAGAGCCTGTTCGAATTGAACGACGAGCAATGCTATTCGGGTGTCGGGCTCGATGAAATCATCCGCCACAACGCGACACGCGGCCTTTACGGCGACGGCACGCCCGATGATTATATCGCGGCGCGGCTGGAAAGTTTTGTCGGCGATTCCGAACCGGTGCGTGTCCGGCTGTTTCCGACAGGAAAAGTGGTCGAAATCCGCACCGCCCACATGCCCGATGGCGGCATTGTCACCACCTATACCGACATCACCGAGACAGTGGAATCAGAGGAAGCGCTGGAACTGGCCAATGAAAACCTCGAACGCCGCGTCACGGAACGCACCGAGGAGCTGACACGGCTCAATTCCGAACTGGTGCGCGCCAAGGCGGAAGCCGACGAGGCCAATACGTCCAAAACCCGCTTTCTGGCCGCAGCCAGCCACGATATTTTGCAACCGCTGAATGCCGCGCGCCTTTATACCACCACTCTGGTCGAGCGCGACCGCGCCTTTGCCAATCCCAAACTGGCCGAAAATATCGATGCCGCACTTGAAGCGGTCGAAGATATTCTGGGAGCCCTGCTCGATATTTCTCGGCTGGATGCGGGGGCAATGAAGCCGGAATTCTCGACCTTCCGGATTGATGACATTCTGGGACCGCTGTCGATGGAATTCGAGCCGCTGGCACGCTCCAAGGGCTTGAAACTGCGCTTTGTGCCCTCCGGCCTGACCATCCGTTCGGACCGGCGGCTGTTGCGCCGCCTGCTGCAAAATCTGGTCTCCAACGCCATCAAATATACGCCCGAAGGCAAAACCCCTGCCGGCACCATTCTGGTCGGCTGCCGCCGGCGCGGAAAAACCGTGGTCGCCGAGGTCTATGACACCGGCATCGGGATTCCG
>CAIYZJ010000089.1 GCA_903930675.1 uncultured Hyphomicrobiales bacterium | reverse complement strand
TCGAAGACCCAGTTCCTGGCCGCGGCAAGCCATGACATCCTGCAGCCGCTCAATGCGGCCCGGCTCTTCGCGGCCAGCCTGGTGGAGCGCACGCGGCGGACGGAGGAATCCGATCTGGCCCGCAATGTCGATGCCTCGCTCGAAGCGGTGGAAGACATTCTATCCGCGCTGCTGGATATCTCGCGCCTCGATGCCGGCGCCATGAAGCCGGATGTGGCGCCCTTCCGTATCGACGAGATGCTGCAGGCCCTGGCGCTCGAGTTTACGCCGGCCGCCGCGCGGAAGAATCTGCGCCTCAAGGTGATGCCCTGCGGGCTCACCGTCGAGACCGACCGCAAGCTCTTGCGCCGGGTGCTGCAGAACCTGGTGGCCAATGCCATCAAGTATACGCGTCAGGGCGAAGTGCTCATGGGCTGCCGCCGGCGGGGATCGAAACTGCGGATCGAAGTGCATGACACGGGTCCCGGCATTCCGGCAGACAAGCGTGACGTGATCTTCCAGGAATTCCAGCGCCTGCATGGCGACGATGAGCAGACGGGGCTGGGGCTGGGCCTGTCGATCGTCGAGCGCATCGCGCGGGTGCTCAACCATAAAATTACCGTGCGCTCGACCGCCGGACGCGGCTCGATGTTCGCGGTCGACATGCCGATGGGATCAAGCAAGGTGCCCGCCGCCTCGCAAGCCGCACCGGCAAGCGAGCCCGCCGCAGCCCCCCTCAAAGACATGGTCCTGCTGTGCATCGACAATGAACCGGCCATTCTCGACGGCATGCGCATGTTGCTGAGCGGCTGGGGCTGTCAGGTCATCACCGCCGCCAGCCTGACCGAGGCGTTTGACAGCCTCAAACCCGCCGCCGATGCGCCGTTCAAAAAGCCCGACATCATCATTGCCGATTACCATCTCGACCGTGGCACCGGCATTGAAGCGGTGGTCGCTTTGCGCTGGAAGCTCGGGCAGAATATTCCGGCTGTGCTGCTGACAGCCGACCGCAGTCCGGGCGTGCGCGACGAGGCGGGGGGCAAACAGATCCATGTGATGAACAAGCCGCTCAAACCCGCCGCGCTGCGCTCGTTTCTGGCCCAGACCCGCGCCAGCCTGTCCAGCAACTGATAGGGGCATGAAAAAATTTACAGAAAAAAGTTTGCAGAAAAAAGGTTGTTGGAAAATAACCCTCTGACTGATATGCCGACAGCATGACGACACATACATTCGACAATATCCGCAACTTCTCGATCGTGGCGCATATCGACCACGGCAAATCCACGCTGGCCGACCGGCTGATTCAATTCACCGGCGGGCTGACCAAACGCGAAATGGTCGAGCAGGTGCTGGATTCGATGGATATCGAGCGCGAACGCGGGATCACCATCAAGGCGCAGACCGTCCGGCTCGATTATACCGCGCAGGATGGCAAGACCTATATCCTGAACCTGATGGACACGCCCGGCCATGTCGACTTTGCCTATGAGGTCAGTCGCTCGCTCGCCGCTTGCGAAGGCTCGCTGCTGGTCGTCGATGCCTCTCAAGGCGTGGAAGCGCAGACGCTGGCCAATGTCTATCACGCGCTGGACGCCAATCACGAGATCGTGCCGGTGCTAAACAAGGCCGATCTGCCCGCCGCCGAACCCGAGCGGGTCAAGGAACAGATCGAGGAAGTGATCGGCCTGGATGCCTCGCAGGCCGTTCTGATTTCGGCCAAAACCGGCCTGAATATCGAAGGCGTGCTGGAAGCCATCGTCACCCGCCTGCCACCCCCTTCGGGCGATGAGACAGCCCCGCTCAAAGCTTTGCTGGTCGATAGCTGGTATGACGCCTATCTCGGCGTGGTCGTTCTGGTGCGCGTGATCGACGGGTCCTTGAAAAAAGGTTCCGATATCACGATGATCGGCACCGATGCCCGTTATGTCGTCGATAAAATCGGCGTCTTCAAGCCCAAAATGACCGATGTCGAAATTCTCGGTCCGGGCGAGGTCGGTTTTATCACAGCCCAGATCAAACAGGTGGCCGATACCCGCGTCGGCGATACCATCACCGAAAGCAAGCGCAAGACCACCACACCGCTGCCCGGCTTCAAACCCGCCCAGCCCGTGGTGTTTTGCGGATTGTTTCCGGTCGACGCCGCCCAATTCGAGGATTTGCGCGCCGCCATGGGCCGTTTGCGGCTCAATGACGCCAGTTTCTCCTATGAAATGGAAAGTTCGGCCGCTCTCGGCTTCGGCTTCCGTTGCGGATTTTTGGGCCTGCTGCATCTCGAAATCATTCAGGAGCGGCTGGAACGCGAATTCAATCTCGATCTGATCGCCACCGCGCCTTCGGTGATCTACAAGCTGAAAATGCGCGACGGCTCAGAAATCGAATTGCACAATCCCGCCGACATGCCGGATGTGATGAAAATCGAAGCGGTACAGGAACCATGGATCCGCGCAACCATCCTGACGCCCGACGAATATCTCGGCTCGGTTCTCAAACTCTGTCAGGACCGGCGCGGCTCGCAGATCGACCTGAATTATGTCGGCAAGCGCGCCATGGTGGTTTACGACCTGCCGCTCAACGAAGTCGTGTTCGATTTCTATGACCGCTTGAAATCCATCTCCAAAGGCTATGCCAGCTTCGATTACAACATCACCGATTACCGCGAAGGCGATCTGGTAAAAATGTCGCTGCTGGTCAATGCCGAGCCGGTCGACGCGCTGTCGATGCTGGTGCACCGGACGCGTGCCGAATATCGCGGCCGTGCAATGTGCGAAAAGCTCAAAGAACTGATCCCGCAGCATCTGTTCCAGATCCCGATCCAGGCGGCTTTGGGCGGCAAGATCATCGCGCGTGAAACCATCAGCGCTTTACGCAAGGATGTGACCGCCAAATGTTATGGCGGCGATATCAGCCGCAAGCGCAAGCTGCTGGACAAGCAGAAAGAGGGCAAAAAACGGATGCGGCAATTCGGCCGTGTGGAAATTCCGCAAGAGGCCTTCATCGCCGCCTTGAAAATGGAAGACTGATTAAAAATGCCCGCGGATGCGGGCATTTTTGATTGTTTCAATGGGAGGACTTGGCTTCGCCCGATAATTTATCGGTCCAGGCCAGCAACACGCCCGACACCACAAACACCATATGCACGACCACATACCAGATCAGTTCGCGGTCACTCAGCGTTTTCAAATTCAGCATGGCCTTCAACAACTGGATCCCGGACAAAACGACAATCGACGACAGCAGTTTCAATTTCAGTCCGGTAAAGTCGATTTGGCTCATCCATTCCGGCCAGTCTACCGCATCACCTGCTTTGATCGGGGCTACGAAATTTTCGTAGCCGGAAAAAATCACAATCACCACCAGAGAGCCGGTAAAGGTCAGATCAATCAAGGATAAGACCGCCAGAATGACGTCGGTTTCAGACATTTGCGGCAGGGCGACAACATAATGGATCACCTCCTGCCCGCCTTTGAACAACAGGAACAGCAGGCTGCCCGTCAAAGCCAGATAAAACGGCACCAACAGCCAGCGGGACGCAAACAGGACGGTTTCAAGCGCGCGTTTGAACATATGAGAGCCTTTGTCGATCGTTGAGCTGTGACGGTCAGCCTATCACGAACCACGTCTAAGCATAAAGACCGCCTGTTCGCCGAACAGGTTCCATACCGCCCATGGCAGAGTCATCCGCATCGGCTGGCCGTTGCGGTCCAGTGCCACGGCTTTTTCGATGGTGGCATCCATCTCGTCGGTCAGCGAGACAAAATCGGCAATCGTGCAGAAATGGATATTGGGCGTGTCATACCACGCATAAGACAGGTTTTTGGTCACCGGCATCCGGCCCTGAAAGGCGACTTGCGAACGGATCCGCCAATGGCCGAAATTGGGGAAGGACACAATCGCCCGCCGGCCGATCCGCAACAGATGTTCGATGACCTCGCGCGGACGGCGGGTGGCCTGCAGGGTCTGCGACAGGATGACATAATCAAAGCCGTCATCGGGATAATCCGCCAGATCGGTATCGGCATCGCCTTGCACCACCGACAGGCCCTTGGTGACGCAGCCATTGACACCCGCTTGCGACAATTCGATACCGCGACCGTCGACATCGCGGGTCTTGATCAGCAAATCCAGCAAGGTGCCGTCTCCGCAACCGACATCGAGCACGCGGGCGCCGCGCTCGATCATCTCGGCGACCAGCAGCAGATCGACACGGGCGGCCGCGGCGGTGTGATTGAGCTGCACGGTCATCAGCCCTGCTCCTTCAGGCCACGCGCACGCGCGGCCGCGTCGATAAAGCCGCGGCTGGTGGCAAACAGCACGGGCTCATCGAGCAAAAAGGCATCATGGCCCTTGTCGGTCTCGATTTCGACAAAAGACACCGAGGCTCCGGCGGCATTGAGCGCATGGACAATGGCGCGGGAATCGCTGGTCGGAAACAGCCAGTCGGATGTAAACGACGCCACACAGAAACGGGTTTTGGTCCCTTTGAAAGCAGCGGCCAGCGAGCCGCCGAAATCGTCGGCCAGATCGAAATAATCCATGGCGCGGGTCAGATAGAGATAGGAATTGGCATCGAACCGCTCGACAAAGCTGCGGCCCTGATAGCGCAGATAGCTTTCGATCTCGAAATCGGCATCGAAGGAAAAGGTCGGCGCGGCACGATCCTGCAATTTGCGCCCGAATTTGCGGTGCAGAGCCGGTTCGGACAGATAGGTGATATGGGCGGCCATGCGCGCCACCGCCAACCCCTTTTCGGGCCGTGTGCCCTCGGCCAGATAACGACCGGCGCGCCAATCGGGATCGGCCATCACGGCCTGACGGCCAACCTCGTGAAAGGCGATATTCTGGGCCGAATGCTTGGCCCCTGTCGCCAGCGGCATAGCGGCAAACACACGGTCGGGGAAAGTCGCGGCCCATTGCAGCACCTGCATGCCGCCCATCGAGCCGCCTGCCACGCAAAACAGCGTCTCGATGCCCAGACGGTCCACCAGACGCGCCTGTGCGCGCACCATGTCGCGGATGGTCACCACCGGAAAATCGACCGCATAGGCCTTGCCCGTTTCCGCCTCGTGATTGGCGGGGCCGGATGTGCCCATGCAACCACCCAGCACATTGGCGCAGATGATGAAAAAACGGTCGGTATCATAGGACTTGCCCGGTCCGACCATGCTGGTCCACCAACCGGGCTTGCCGGTCACCGGATTGTCGCTGGCCACATGCTGGTCACCGGTCAAGGCATGGCAGATCAAAATCGCATTGCTTTTATCCGTGTTCAGCGTGCCGTAGGTTTGATAGGCAATCTGCCACGGGCCGAGCGAGGCGCCGGAATCCAGCAACAGGCTCTCGTGTGCGGCAAAATGCTGCACCGGACTGGTGGGATGATCCGCCTCGTTTTGCGAGACGGCCGGAGTGGTTTTTGACCGCGGCATCGTTCCGCTCTCAGGTTCAACCGTTCGTCTTTCCGAACGTTTTCTCACTATCGTTTTGTCACCCGTCTCGCAAGGGGGATTCATCCGTTGTTGTCACGGGGCCGATATGGTTTGTATGCCCATGGCGTTTAAAATGACCATTTTGGCTGTCCGGCCAGCCTTTTTCGTTTCCTCCCGTCCGCGTCTATGACAAAGATGGAGTTCACGCAGCCCAATCATGATGATGACCATGCCTGATCAGACCGAAAAAAACACGCCTGCAACAGCACAGCCGACTTTGGCCGACTTGCGGCGCGAGATCGACCGCATCGACGAGACCATGCACCGCCTGTTGATGGAACGCAGCGAGATCATCGAAACGCTGATCGGCGTCAAAAAGACCCAAGCCTCCGGCTCGGCCTTCCGTCCGGGCCGCGAAGCCGACCAGATGCGCCGTCTGGCCGAACGCCATCACGGCCTGTTGCCGTTCGATACGGTCGAAAGCATCTGGCGGGTGATTGTATCGACCTTCACCTATGTGCAGGCTCCCTATACCGTGCATGCCGATTGCTCGATCGGCGACGAGAAAATGCGCGACACCGCCCGCTTCCATTTCGGTTTCACGGTGCCCTATCGCACCCACCGCAATGCGCAGGAAGTGATCGATGCGGTGGCGGCCTCGGCCGGTGATCTCGGAATTTTTCCGGCTGATCCGGGTCGCTCCGGCGGCTCGTGGTGGATCCCGCTGTCCGGCCCCGACAGCCCCAAAATCATCGCCCGTCTGCCCTTTGTCGAGCGGCCCGACCATCCCGCCGGCACACCGATCTATGTCGTATCCAAGCCGATTGCCGATGCCACCGTCCGCGAAGTCGTGCTTTATGCGCTGGGTATCGAACGCTGGCGCGAAGGTCTCGGCAAGGCTTTGGAAGTGCATGATGCCCATATCGAGGCCTCGGCCGGTGATGAAAACGGCCTGACTTTGCTGGTCGCAGCACCCGGTTCGGTCTCGACCGAAACGCTGACGGGTGCTATGGCGGGTCTGGGCGTCGGCCGGTTCGACTGGACCGAGATCGGCAGCCACGCTGCCCGCTTCAAACTGCCACAAGACTAGACAGCCGGATTGTCGCGTTTCCAACCATACGGAATTATCTGATGAGTGCTTTGCCTGATCGTCCCCAACCCCGTGCCGGTGTCATGAGCATCGATCCCTATGTTCCGGGCAAAAGTGGCTCGAAATCGGCGGGCAAGCTCTACAAACTCTCCTCCAACGAGACCCCGCTGGGTGCATCGCCCGAGGCGATGGCCGCCTATAAAAATGCCGCCGACCATCTCGAACTCTATCCCGATGGCGGCTCGACCGCGCTGCGCGAGACCATTGCGCAAAAATACGGGCTCGATGCGGGCCGGATCATTTGCGGTTCGGGTTCGGACGAAATCCTGTCGCTGCTGACCTCGGCCTATGTCGGCCCCGGCGACGAGGGCATTTTCACCACCCATGGTTTTCTGGTCTATAAAATCGCCCTGCTGGCCGCCGGTGGCGTGCCGGTTGTCGCGCCCGAAACCGAACTGACCGCCGATGTCGATGCCATTCTGGCCAAGGTGACAGCCAAAACCAAAATCGTGTTTCTGGCCAATCCCAACAACCCGACCGGCACCTATCTGTCCTTCGACGAGGTCAAGCGTTTGCATGCGGGCCTGCCCAAACATGTGCTGCTGGTGCTGGATGCCGCCTATGCCGAATATGTCCGGCGCAATGACTATGCCGCAGGCATCGAACTGGTCTCGACCAGCGAGAATGTGGTGATGACGCGCACCTTCTCGAAAATCTACGGTCTGGCCTTGCTGCGTCTGGGCTGGTGCTATGCGCCTGCCGCTGTCGCCGATGCGCTGAACCGGATCAGGGGTCCGTTCAACGTCAATGGTGCCGCGCTCGCGGCCGGTATCGCCGCCCTGCATGACGATGCGCATCTGGGCAAAGCGATGGACCATAACGATCACTGGTTGCCGTTGCTGACAAGGGAGATCGAGGCCACCGGCCTGAAAGTGACTCCGAGTGTCGGTAATTTCCTGCTGATCCATTTCCCAAAAACCAAGGGCCATACGGCGGCCGAAGCCGATGCGTTTTTGTCGGAGCGCGGCTTGATCCTGCGTGCCGTGGGAGCCTACGGGCTGGGTGACTGCCTGCGCCTGACCATCGGCACCGAAGAAGCCAACCTGCATTTCATTGCCTCACTCAAGGAATTCATGTCTCGTGCCTGATCAGCTCGGAACGCCGCTGGCGACCCCTCTGTTTGACCATATCGCGCTGGTCGGTCTCGGCCTGATCGGCTCCTCGCTGGCCCGCGGCATCCGCCGCAAGAACATTGCCGCGACCATCACCGCGATTGACCGCGACCCCGCCGTGATCGAACGGGTCAAGGAACTGGGTCTGGCCGATGTCTCGACAACCGATGCTGTGGCCGGCATCGAAAAGGCCGATCTGGTGATCCTCTGCGTGCCCGTCGGGGCTTGCAGCGTGGTGGCCGAACTGATCGGGCCGCATCTGGCGCAAGGCGCGATCCTGTCGGATGTCGGCTCGGTCAAAGCGGCAGTGGTGCAGGCGGTGTCGCCGCATCTGCCCGGTCATGTCCATTTCATCCCCGCCCATCCGGTCGCAGGAACCGAATATTCGGGGCCGGATGCCGGTTTTTCCAGCCTGTTCAAAAACCGCTGGTGCATCCTGACGCCGCCAGACGAGGCCGATAGCGGGGCCGTCAACCGGCTCAGCCTGTTCTGGGACGCTTTGGGGGCCAATGTCGAGCTGATGTCACCGCAGCATCACGATCTGGTTCTGGCTGTCACCAGCCATTTGCCGCATCTGATCGCCTATAACATCGTCGGCACCGCTGCCGATCTGGAAACGGTCACGCAATCGGAAGTGATCAAATTCTCGGCGGGGGGTTTCCGCGATTTCACCCGCATTGCCGCCTCCGATCCGACCATGTGGCGCGATGTGTTCCTGAACAACCGCGAGGCGGTTCTGGAAATGCTCGGCCGCTTCACCGAGGATCTGGCCCTGTTGCAGCGGGCGATACGCTGGGGCGATGGCGATACGCTGTTCGACACTTTCACCCGCACGCGGGCGATCCGCCGCGGGATCATTGATCTGGGGCAGGAAACGGCGGCACCCGATTTCGGCCGCCGCACCCCCGAACAGGGTCAGTAAAGCGGCGGCATTTTGCCCAGAGGCAGCGGGCCGAGAAAAGCCTGACCCGATTGGGTACGCAGGTTGAAGGTCATTTCTCCCGATGCCGCGCGCTTGCCGCCCAGCAGGTTCAGAATATCGGCCTTTTGCCCGCTGGCCTTGAGCAATTCATCCAATCCCTTGACCTTGGTATCCAGTCGGAAATCGGGGCGGTGCTGGGCATCAAGCCCCATTTCACCGCTCATCACCAGATTGAACGGGCCGCGATTGACCATCATCTGGCGCAAGGTGACCAATCCCCCCTGACTGCGCCACAGTTCCAATTGTTCCGGCAAAGGTTTTTTGGACGGTTCGGGATTGCGCGTGATCGTCAAATCATAGGACAGCGTCAGAGGATCATTGGTCTTTGTGATTTCGGCCAGCATGAAATCAACCAGATTGGTGACCGTGAAGGCCAGATCATAGGCGCGTTCTGTTGCAAATTTTTCAGGATTGCGCCGCGCTTGCACATCGATGGATTCGATCGTGGTCGACACTTTCGGATTGTTGGGTGCGAAAACCGATATCGACTTGATTTCAAGCGAGGAACGTTCCGGCAGATCTTTGAGATTTTTCAAATCAAGCCGCACCGAGCTGCGCGCCAACTCCCATTTGGTTGTCCATGTCTCGGACGCTTGATTGGTGATCTGCATCGGACCGTCGGCCTCGATGATCATCAAAGAAGGGTCATAGGCTTGGGCGACAGCGCGAACGGTCCCGATTCCCAGACTTAACCCCGCATCTTTCAACACCAGCGAGGTTGCACCGCAAGTCGCTTCAAGCCGGAAAGGAAAGCCGCCGATCTTGCGCTGCGCACAGGTCCATTGCTTGCCAAGGGAGGCCTCGCGCTCGATCAATTCATCGAGTCTGGCTTCGAATTTATTGACTTGCTGGTACCAGAACGCCGACCAGCCTGCCGCCAGCAAACCCACCAAGGCCAGCGGGATCACCACCAGCCCCATGTGGAAACTCTTTTTGGCAGGCAAAGGAGCCAAAGCAGGATCATGTGGTGTTAAATCTGACATCTGCCGAGTTTCCTTTGTCTGTTGACCGGAAGCTTTCTATAACAGTTCGAAACAGTGATTTGCAGTCGGTCATGGACAAAAAATGCAAGAGCGTGATCAGGATTTATGGGTTTTCGGTTATGGGTCCCTGATGTGGCGGCCGGGCTTCGAGTTTATCGAGCAGCAGGTGGCCACTTTGCATGGCTATCACCGCTCGCTCTGTGTCTATTCGCATGTCCATCGCGGCACGCCCGAGCGGCCCGGTCTGGTGTTGGGACTGGATTATGGCGGCTCCTGCCACGGCATGGCCTTTCGCGTGGCCGGTCGTGATCACGACACAGTGATGGATTATCTGCGGGCGCGCGAACAGGCCACCATGGTCTATGTCGAAAGCAACCATCCCGTGCGTCTGAAAGACGGCCGCAAAGTGCAGGCCGTGGCCTTCACAATCGACCGCAACCACATCCAGTATGCAGGGAAATTGTCCGAACCGCGCCTGCTGGACCTGATCCGCTCCGGTGTCGGCCAGTCGGGGGCCAATCCCGATTATGTCATCGCCACCCATGAGCATCTGCAGCAAATGGGGCTCGAGGACAAATTGTTGAAAAGACTGTCCGCCGCTTTGAAAAGCTAAAGCGGCTCGCCGCGCAGCAATTTCGGCATGTGCCGGTTGACCGCCGAAGCCTCGCTGATCAACCGGTTTTTGAGGCGCGGCATCCGGTCGACCAGCCCCAGACCGAGACTGCGCAACAAGCGCAACGGTGTGATGTCGTTGGAAAACAGCCGGTTGAGCGCATCGGTCAGTCCGCCCATCAACACGGTATCGAAACGGCGGGCCTGTTCATAATCTTCCAGCACGGTGGCCGCACCGCAATCAAGCCCCAACCCGACCGCATCGCTGACCAGTTCCGCCAGCGCGGCAACATCGCGCAGGCCGAGATTGAGCCCCTGTCCGGCAATCGGATGGATCAGATGCGCCGCATCGCCGACCAGTGCCAGACGCGGCCCGATGAAACGGCGGGCCATGCCGATCCGCAACGGAAAGGCTTTCGGACGATCCAGAATGGTCAACCGGCCACGCTTCAGCCCGAAACGCTGCTCGATCTCCTCGATCAATTCCTCGTTCGCCATCGACAGATAGGTTTTGACGCGGCCGGTCCGCTCGGTCCAGACAATCGAACAGCGGTTGCCGGTCAGCGGCAGGGTCGCAAAAGGGCCGGACGGCAGAAAATGCTCCTCGGCGACGCCGTCATGCGGACGCTCGTGCTGCAAGGTCATGACAATGCCGGACTGGTCATAATCGCGGCTGATCATGGCGATGCCCGCGCGTTTGCGGATCATCGATTGCGCGCCATCGCAGGCAATCAGCAATTTGGCCTGCAACACCGCGCCATTGTCGAGCGTCACCACAACCCGATGGGGATCAGATTGATGGTCGACCACCTCCGCCGGCAGCATCGTGACGCCGACAGCCCGTGCCTTGCGTTCCAAAGCCTGCCACAGTGCGTCTTGCTCCACCATCGTGGCATAGGAGCCTTGCGTGACGCCTTGGGTCTGCGGTGAATCAAAGGTCAGAAAGATCGGCCGCACCGGCTCGTTGAGACGGCTGTCGGTGATCACCATTTTGGTGATCGGCTGGACATGGCCATTGAGATCGGACCAGATATCGAGCGCGTCGAGCATCTGGCATACGCCTGCCGCCAGCGCATAGGCGCGGCCGCTGGGCTTGAAAGCCTGACCAAGCCGCGCATCGACCAGCGCGATGTTCAGATGGCCGCCATGGGCTTGCCTGAGGGCCACAGCCATGGTCAGACCCGCCAGACCAGCCCCGACGATGACGGCATCATAACCCGATTGTTGCTTGGGGGATGGAGAGGCCATGGCAGGATTTCCGCTGGACAGGGTTACGATCTGGTCGCACCCGTCTTTATCACTGCTTGCGGCCGAATACCAAAACAGAAGTGGCCCGGGACACATTCTTGTGCGATTCTTGGATTTGATCGAAAATCTTGGATTTGATCGAAACTGTCGAAGCCGCACCCCATTCGGGCTTCAACTTCCGGGGATATGATGACCAAAGCCGTTGATGAGCTGCTGACCATTCTCGATCTCGAACAGCTTGAAACCAATCTCTATCGCGGCCGCAGCCCGCAAGTCGGCTGGCAGCGGGTGTTCGGCGGGCAGGTGATCGGACAGGCGCTGGTGGCGGCCTGCCGCACGGTCGAGGGCCGCCCGCCCCATTCACTGCATGGCTATTTCGTGCTCCCGGGTGATCCGAAAATCCCGATCATTTACGAGGTCGAGCGGATCAGGGACGGACGCAGTTTCACCACGCGCAGCGTCAAGGCGATCCAGCACGGTCGCGTCATTTTCATGCTGCTGGCATCTTTTCAAGTACCGGAAACCGGATTGTCGCACCGCATTGCCATGCCGGATGTGCCGCATCCCGACCAGTTGCCGAACGAACAGGACATCAAGGACCGCGTGCTGCCGCGCATGCCCGATCCGGTGCGGCAATATTTCGAGCGCGAACGACCCATCGAGATACGTCCGGTGGAATTCGAACGCTACATGTCGCACAAACCGATGGAACCACGTTTCAATGTCTGGATCAGGGCGACAGCCCCGCTGCCCGATGATCCCGCCATCCATCAATGCGTGCTGGCCTATGCCTCGGATATGACCTTGCTGGATACCACATTGGTGCCGCACGGTCGGACCGTGTTCGAGAAAACCATTCAGGCCGCCAGCCTCGATCACGCTTTGTGGCTGCACGAGCCGTTCCGCGCCGATGAATGGTTGCTCTATTCGCAGGATACCCCCTTTACCGGTGGTCATCGCGGCTTTGCACGCGGCTCTATTTTTACGCAAGACGGGCGTCTGGTGGCTTCCGTTGCACAGGAAGGCCTCATCCGCGAGCGCGCGGAATGAGTGGATGAAAGCCCCTGACCCAGAAGCTGCATGGGTTGCATCATTTTTAATCACACTGGCGCGGTTTTGATCACAGAGAAAAGACCCCGCTGGTTTTCTTATTGATTATATTGAATTTTTTGGCTTGGCACGACCCTTGATTAGACAAGACTCGGAACAACAGAAGCACGTCGCTTCCGTTGAGAATAAACCGAGGAACAGGCTCCATGAAAATCGTTATGGCGATCATCAAGCCGTTCAAGCTCGAGGAGGTCCGCGATGCGCTGACCACAATCGGCGTGCACGGCCTTACTGTCACTGAAGTCAAAGGATATGGCCGCCAGAAAGGCCACACCGAAATCTATCGTGGTGCCGAATATGCCGTCAGTTTTCTGCCCAAACTGAAAATCGAAGTGGCGATCAACTCCGATCTGGTTCCGCAAGTGATTGATGCGATCTCCGAAGCGGCCAAAACCGGACAAATCGGCGACGGCAAGATTTTTGTTTCAAGCATCGAGCAAGCCGTTCGCATTCGCACCGGCGAACGCGATCAGGACGCGCTTTGAGCGGCCCTCTGTTGACAAGGAATTTTCCTATGAAACTTCGTTCTATGCTCTCTCTCGGGCTCGCCGGTCTGGGCACAGCGCTGACCAGCGTTGCCGTTCTTGCTGCTGATGCGCCCGCTGCTCCGGTTCCCAACAAGGGTGACACGGCGTGGATGCTGATTTCCACCGTGCTGGTTCTGTTGATGACCATTCCGGGTCTGGCCCTGTTTTACGGTGGCCTCGTGCGCACCAAAAACATGTTGTCGGTGTTGAGTCAGGTGTTTGCGATTGTGGCTCTGGTCGCCATTCTCTGGGTGGTGTTCGGCTATTCTCTGGCCTTCACGCCGAGCGCGATCGGCGATTATGTCGGCGGTCTCGACAAGCTGTTCCTGAAGGGTGTCACCGTTGACTCGGTTGTCGCCACCTTCTCCAACGGCGTTGTCATTCCCGAGTTGGTCTATGTCGTCTTCCAGATGACCTTTGCCTGCATCACGCCTGCGCTGATCGTCGGTGCCTTTGCCGAGCGGATCCGTTTTTCGGCCGTGCTGGTGTTCGTGACCCTGTGGGTGACCTTCATCTACTTCCCGATTGCCCACATGGTCTGGTATTGGGCCGGTCCGGATGCGATTGCCGATGCTGCAAAGTTGCTGGCTGCTGCGACCGATGATGCCGCCAAGGCTGCTGCCCAGACCAAGCTGGATGCCGTGATGGCCGATGCCGGTCTCGCCTTCCAGTGGGGTGCGCTCGACTTCGCAGGTGGGACCGTGGTCCACATCAATGCCGGTATTGCCGGTCTGGTGGGCGCAATCATGATCGGCAAGCGCGTCGGTTATGGCAGAGAGCTGATGGCTCCCCACTCCCTGACCATGACCATGGTCGGCGCGTCCCTGCTCTGGGTCGGCTGGTTCGGCTTCAATGCCGGCTCCAACCTCGAAGCAGGCGGCGGTGCGGTTCTGGCGATGGTCAACACCTTCGTAGCGACTGCTGCAGCCACCCTGTCATGGCTGTTCACCGAATGGATGGCCAAAGGCAAGCCGACTTTGCTCGGCATGGTCTCGGGTGCGGTAGCCGGTCTTGTGGCTGTCACACCGGCGTCGGGTTTCGCTGGCCCGATGGGTGCGATCGTTCTCGGCCTTCTGGTCAGCCCGGTCTGCTACTTCTTCGTCTCGACCGTCAAGAATACCCTCAAATATGACGACTCACTCGATGTGTTCGGCGTCCACTGCGTCGGCGGCATCATCGGAGCACTCGCCACCGGTATTCTGGTCAATCCCGCTCTGGGCGGCGTCGGTATTGCCGACTATGCGATGAAGCCGGGCGAACTCTCGGTTGCCGATTACGACATGGCTACCGTGATGCTGGCCCAGTTGAAAGCGGTTGCTCTGACCCTCGTCTGGTCGGGCGTCGGTTCGGCGATCCTCTACAAGATCACCGATATGCTGGTTGGCCTGCGTGTGTCGCCCGAAGCCGAGCGCGAAGGCCTCGACATCACCGAGCATGACGAACGTGCCTACAACTATTGATCCCTGTTGGCGATCAACAAGCGGAACGGACCACGGCCCGTTCCTTCCTCTCCCTGAATACCAAATACCCCTCACTCCAAGGCGGCTGTTTCAGCCGCCTTTTTTTGTCCGCAAGTGCAGTCTATTCCTTAACAAGATTTTAACTTTGCCGCGGCTAGGATCAAACCGTCCGGCCGGAATAGTTTCGGCCTTTTTCCATCAGGGCTCTTGATGCGCATGATCAGATCGAGAGAGGCCAATCAGGACCGGTTTATCGACCATATCCGGGACTTTGTGGCCCGTCGGGCGGTCGAGATCACCGGGCTGTGTCTGCTGCTGCTGACCGCGGCAGGCGCCACCGCTTTGTTGACCTGGTCGGTGACCGATCCGAGCCTCAATCACGCCACCAGTGCGCCCGTGCGCAATTTTCTGGGCTGGCCGGGGGCGATTACCGCCGATTTGCTGATCCAGCTGTTCGGCCTGAGCGCCGGTGCCATCCTGATTCCGGTCGGCTATGCCAGCCTGAAAATGATGGCGAGCGGCGAGGTCTTGCGGCCCAAATCCCGCTTGTTGCTGTTGGTGCTCGGTATCGTGAGCCTGTCCGCCATGGCAGCGGTTTTCCCGACCACCGGCCGTTGGCCTTTGCCGACAGGACTAGGCGGATTTATCGGCGATGTGATTCTGGACTGGCTGAGCCCTTTGATCCCGCTCGAATTGCCGGCAAAACCGGTGGTCGGTTTCACATCCGGTCTGATCGCATTGCTGTCCTTGCTGCTTGTGGCGGGGATCGGGCTGGGGGATTACGAGAAAAGCCAGCATGAGGCCGCACAAAAACGCCAGATCATGCTGGATGACCTGAAAGAGGACGAGAGCGAACCGGAACCGTTTTTCTCCTCCGCCTCCTTCGGGGCGGTCATTCACTGGTTCTTGAGCCTGAAAGCGTGGTTTGCGCGGCTGTTTCGCCCCAAAGCCGAGAATGACATGGTCTATGACCGCGTCCAGCATGGCCGGATCGAACCGGGTTTTGATGGGCATAGCGGCGAGACCTCTCTGCCGCCGGTGATCCAGACCGCCCGCCAGAAGCATTTTGAATTTCCCGAAGCCGATGACGAGCCTGTTGCCGTTGCCAAACCAAAACGGGCACGAACGAGTGGCAAATCATCGGCACAGCTGTTTGAAACCGATGATGACGGCTATGCGCATCCCTCGCTGTCGCTGCTGGCCGAACCCAAAAAGCAGGTCGGCCCGCTGGTTCCGCCAGAAGCACTGGAACAGAATGCCCGTTTGCTCGAAGGCGTGCTGGATGATTTCGGCGTGCGCGGCGAAATCGTCAATGTCCGCCCCGGCCCTGTTGTCACCCTTTACGAACTTGAACCCGCACCGGGCATCAAATCCTCCCGCGTGGTTGGTTTGGCCGATGACATTGCCCGCTCGATGAGCGCGATTTCGGCACGTGTCGCTGTGGTCCCGGGTCGCAATGCCATCGGCATCGAATTGCCCAACCAGCGGCGCGAAACGGTGTTTTTGCGCGAAATGCTGGCCAGCGAGGCCTTTGCCAATACCGAGATGAAACTGGCGCTGTGTCTGGGCAAAACCATCGGCGGCGATCCGGTGATTGCCGAATTGACCCGCATGCCGCATCTGTTGGTGGCGGGCACTACCGGTTCGGGCAAATCGGTGGCGATCAATACCATGATCCTGTCGCTGCTCTACCGCCTGAAGCCGGAAGAATGCCGGTTGATCATGGTCGATCCGAAAATGCTGGAACTGTCGGTCTATGACGGCATTCCGCATCTGCTGACCCCCGTGGTGACCGATCCGAAAAAGGCCATTCTCGCGCTCAAATGGGCGGTGCGCGAGATGGAGGAACGCTACAAGAAAATGTCGAAGCTCGGCGTGCGCAACATCGACGGCTTCAACGCGCGTGTCGCCGAAGCCCGCGCCAAGGGCGAGGAAATCAGCCGCACGGTGCAAACCGGCTTTGACCGTGAGACCGGACAAGCCGTCTATGAAACCGAGGCCATGTCGCTTGATGCGCTGCCCTATATCGTGATCGTTGTCGACGAAATGGCCGATCTGATGATGGTGGCGGGCAAGGACATCGAAGGCGCAGTGCAGCGGCTGGCGCAAATGGCGCGTGCGGCAGGCATCCATGTGATTCTGGCGACGCAACGCCCCTCGGTCGATGTCATCACCGGCACGATCAAGGCCAATTTCCCGACCCGTATCTCGTTTCAGGTCACATCGAAAATCGACAGCCGCACCATTCTGGGCGAGCAGGGCGCCGAACAGCTGCTCGGTCAGGGTGACATGCTGTATATGATGGGCGGCGGGCGGATCAGCCGCGTGCACGGACCCTTTGTCTCGGATGCCGAAGTCGAACGCGTGGTCGCGCATCTGAAATCGCAGGGCCAGCCGCAATATCTCGAAACCGTTACCGAGGATGACGGCTCGGGCGAACAGGACCAAGCGGTGTTCGATCAGGGATCATTCGGCAGCGCGGGAACCGATCTCTATGATCAGGCGGTCGCCATTGTGTTGCGGGACCGCAAAGCCTCGACATCCTATATCCAGCGCCGTTTGCAGATCGGCTATAACCGCGCCGCCTCGCTGATCGAGCGGATGGAAAACGAGGGCATTGTCGGTGCCCCCAACCATGCGGGCAAACGGGAGATTCTGCTTGAATCGGGGCATCGTGACAGTGACGACTGACCGGACCCGGAGCATGATGCGTGCGGCAACTGCTTTGGTTGCCCTGTTCGGCCTTGCGGCCACGATGGCGCCTGCCTGGTCACAGACAGCCCCGCGTCCGCCGCTGCGGCCCGCAGAATTCGGACCTTCTGTGTCAACAAAACCCGCGCCTCCGGCCATAGCGGCCCCCGCTGCACCCGCAACGTCTCCTGTACCGGCCACGCCTTCCTCGGTGACCATCACCAAAGCGGAAGTCCCAAAACCGCTGCCGCTCAATACTCCTGCACCCGAAGTGCTCAAACGCGTCAATGCGGCACTCAATGCCAGCCCCTATTTCAGCGCCTATTTCACCCAGCTTGTCGGCAATCGCCAGAGCGAGGGGCAGGTCTATGTGATGAAACCGGGCAAGCTGCGGTTCGATTACGATCCGCCGGTGCCGACCGAGATCATCGCGGACGGCTCATCGGTGGCCGTGCGCGACACCAAAATGGCGACGCAGGATATCTATCCGATCGGCCAGACCCCGCTGAAATTTCTGACCCGCGAGCAAATCGATCTTGCCCGCGATCTCAAAGTTACAGGTGTCCGGGTCGATCCGGACAGGGTGATCGTGGCGGTGGAAGATCATTCGACCTTTGCCGGCACGTCCAAAGTCACTTTGTTTTTCGAGCAACCGACTTTGTTGCTGAAACAATGGATTGTCGTCGATCCGCAAGGCGTCGAAATCAGTGTTGTGCTCAACGAGATCAACACCAAAGACCGGCCCGATCCCAAATTGTTCGTGATTGATTTCCAGACCTATAAATAAGTCTCTGGATAGGCCGTTTGCACCCTTGGGCGATACCATCGCGTCCGCTAAGGATTGTTGCACGTGAAACCCTGCCCGAAGGACAGCTCTGCCATGGCCATCACCATTGCGACTTGGAACATCAATTCTGTCCGTTTGCGGATCGGGCTGGTTGGCCGTTTTCTCGAAGAACAGCAACCCGATGTCTTGTGTCTGCAGGAAACCAAGTGCCATGACGGCCAGTTTCCCTTGTCGGATTTCCGCAAATTCGGTTACGAGCATGTCGTCATCAACGGCCAGAAGGGCTATCACGGCGTCGCCATTGTCTCGCGTGTGCCGATCCGCTCCACCCATAACCTTTTTTTCTGCGACAATCCCGATGCCCGCCATATTGCGGCGGAACTGGGCGATGAAGGCGGTGGCCTGACCATCCATAATTTCTACGTTCCGGCGGGCGGAGATATTCCCGATCCCGAAGAAAACACCAAATTCGCCCACAAACTCGGCTTTCTCGAAGAAATGCGTCAATGGGGCCAGACCCAACAACCCGCTGCCAAAAAGGCCGTGCTGGTCGGTGATCTCAATGTGGCTCCGCTTGAAAACGATGTGTGGAGCCACAAGCAAATGCTCAAAATCGTGTCCCACACGCCGGTTGAAACCAATCTGATGACCAAAGTGATCGAGGACGGCGGCTGGGTCGATGCCATCCGCGCACAAAAGCCCGAGCCTGAAAAGGTCTATACATGGTGGAGCTATCGCGCAGCCGACTGGGATGCCGCCGACCGCGGCCGCAGGCTCGACCATATCTGGGTCTCGCCCGATCTGTCGGACGGCTTGCATGATCTGGAAATTTTCCGCGAGGCCCGTGGCTGGGAACGCCCGTCAGACCACGTGCCGGTGCTGATCCGCATCCACTTCTGACAGGGCTCAGAGCCCCTCGGTCTGTCCGGCTGACAGGTCGGTTTTCTGCTCGGACGGCGGCAGGATTTTCATCACTTTTTCAAGCGTGGCTTTGACATCGTGAAGCCGTTTGAGGATGTCGTTTTCCCACGACAGCACCAGATCGGGATATTCCTGCAACACCCGCTGCACCGCCAAACGCGGAATAAAGATCAGCGAGGTCGGCGCCCGCGCGATGCCGGTGGCACGATAGCGCACCTCGGCCAGCAAAGCCGATTCATCGACCAGATCGCCCGAAAACAATTCCTGTGTCTCGGTGGTGTCAGTGGTAACCAGCGAGAGCTGCCCGTGCCGGATCAGATAGGCGCCGCTGGCCTTGTCACCCTTGCGGAACAGCACTTCTCCGGCCTGTGCCATCACTTCCTCGGACGAGAAGGCAAGAAGCCGCAAAGCCTCGTCATGAAACACCCGCAAGGCAGGCTGCTTGTAAAACAAATTGACGTCGTCTTGCAGGGCCATAAACAGTGAACCAATATTTTCAAACCACCAGTCGATAGCCACCCGCATCGGTGACCAGCAAAGGTGTTTCCAACGTACTATTCTCTGTTCCACCCTCACTCTTTTGCCGCAGGCGGTAAATATGTGTTTCCAAAGTATGGGTGGATATCTGCGAATTATACCCCCAAATTTCGGCCAGCAGCACTTCGCGAGATACCGGCTGCCCGTTGGCGCGATGCAGAAAACGCAAAATATTGATTTCTTTTTCCGTCAACCTCACCGCAGAACCATCAGGCAGGATCAATTGCCGCAAACCCGGGCGCAGCACATAGGCCCCCAGCGTCAGCGTCGCGTCTTCGCTCGATTCATACATGCTGATATGCGCTCTGATGCGACCGAGCAGAAAACCGATCTGCACCGGCAGGCGGATCATTTCGTCGGTCTCGTCATCGCTTGCCGCATTCTCATCGCTCAACACCAGCAAAGGCTGGGTCAATCCGGCGGCGCGGATCCTGGCTGTCATCTCCTGATGGGGGGTATCGCCATCGGCCAGCAGAATGATTACATCGACCGGCAAACTATCTTCATCGGGATCAGGCTTGTTCTGGATCAGCTCCGCGAACGGGCGGCATTGCACGCTCATGCCTCTGGCACTTTTGAGCGCTCCGACAAGATGCTGGTGACGGACTGTCAGACCATCCACAATGACGATATGATGATCCCCGTGATGATCCCCTTGCATGAGAGTGCTTCCTTCCGGTCTGATCACAGCGCATGATGACACGATATGGGTAATTGATGACATTCTCCAAGGCAAATAATCCAATCACCGCCTTTGTCAGGCCGCGCCCTTCGGATCCGCGCCGCGGGATCATTGCAATCGGTACCCTGCGGCTGCCTTGCGCGCTGGGTCGCTCCGGCGTGACGCAGCGCAAGCGCGAAGGGGACGGCGCCACACCCCGCGCCCGTCTCGTCCCGATCCGCATTTTCTATCGGCCAGACCAGAATTTAAGGCCGACAGGCAGGCGATTGCCGCAACAAAGGATCAAAACCACTGACGGCTGGTGCGATGCGCCACACTCATTTGCCTATAACCGGCGCGTCACACTCCCCTTTGCAGCCAGCCATGAAAAGATGTGGCGGGATGACCATCTCTACGATCTTGTGATCGAAACCGACTGGAACCATTGTCCGCGCCGCCTCTCATACGGCAGCGCGATTTTTATCCATCTGGCGCGCGCCGGTTATCAACCGACCGAAGGCTGTATTGCGCTCTCGCGCAAGGATATACGGTTGCTCTTGGCGGTCATTGACCGCATCCGCTGTTTCAAAATGTGCTGAGCCTCAGCGGTGCCCGAAAATGGCACTGCCCACACGCACATAACCGGCACCCAACTGGATCGCCTCGGCATAATCCGCGCTCATCCCCATCGACAGATGGGTCAGCCCATGGGTTTTGGCCAAACGGGCCAGAATTGCAAAATGCGGCGAGGGCGGTTCATCGACCGGCGGGATGCACATCAAACCGCTGATCTGCAGCCGCAACTCGCTGGCAAGAGCCAGAATCGCGGCAAGATCTTGTGGCAGCACTCCGGCTTTTTGCGGTTCGGCTCCGGTATTGACCTGCACCAGCAGGCGCGGCTTTTTCTCCAGCAATGGCCAATCTTTGGCAATGGCACGGATCACGCTTTCACGGTCCAGCGTTTCGATCACATCGAACAGAGCCAGCGCCTCGCGCGATTTGTTGCTTTGCAGCGGTCCGATCAGATGCAATTCGACATCGGGAAAGCGGGCCTTCAGTCCGGGCCATTTTTTCTGCGATTCCTGCACCCTGTTTTCCCCGAACACCCGGTGTCCGGCTTCCAGCAAAGGCAGAATGTCGGGCGCATCGAAGGTTTTGGAAACCGCAACCAGACAGACATCTTCGGGGTCACGGTCGGCATCATGCGCCGCCATGGCGATATGGGACTGCACCCCGTGATAGCGTTGGACGATAGCCTGCTGGTCGGTCACTGGTTGGCCTTTCGCGTTGATCCGGTCACTCTGCCCGTAGTCTTAAGCCAACAAATATTAAGCGGCAAATATTGACCGCAAAGCCCATTCGTGTCCTTAGTCAGACCACCTTGCGTGGTGAGCAACCACGTGTCCTTTGACTGATTCGAGACGGTGTTAGCAAAGTCATGATTGCCGAGCGTTACAACGCGCGTGAAGCCGAACCTAAATGGCAGCGCATCTGGGACCAGAAATCACTTTTTGAAACGCAAAATGATGATCCGCGTCCGAAATATTATGTCCTTGAAATGTTTCCATATCCGTCCGGCCGCATCCATATGGGCCATGTACGCAATTATGCGATGGGTGATGTCGTGGCGCGCTACAAGCGGGCCCGCGGTTTCAACGTCTTGCATCCGATGGGCTGGGATGCGTTCGGCATGCCTGCCGAAAATGCCGCCATGGCCAACAAGACCCATCCTGCCGCCTGGACCTATGCCAATATCGCCACCATGCGCGACCAGCTCAAATCCATGGGCCTGTCGCTGGATTGGAAGCGCGAATTGGCGACCTGTGATCCGCGCTATTACCGCCACCAACAACATATGTTTCTGGATTTTCTGAAAGCGGGTCTGATCGACCGCAAGACCGCCAAAGTGAATTGGGATCCGGTCGACCAGACCGTGCTGGCCAATGAACAGGTGATCGACGGTCGCGGCTGGCGTTCGGGAGCACCGGTCGAACAGCGCGAATTGACGCAATGGTTCTTCAAAATCTCCGATTATGCGCAGGAATTGCTCGATGCGCTGGACGGGCTGGATCGCTGGCCTGAAAAAGTCCGCACCATGCAGCAAAACTGGATCGGCCGTTCAGAAGGCCTTTCCGTGCGCTTCGCGCTGAATCCCGCAACGACACCCAACAGCGACACCGCGCTGGACATCTACACCACACGCCCCGACACCCTGTTCGGCGCGCAATTCCTTGCCCTTGCGCCCGATCACCCACTGGCCCGCGCCGCGGCTGCCAACAATCCCGGGCTGGCTGCCTTCATCGAGGACTGCAAGCGCATCGGCACCGCGCAGGAAGCCATCGCCAAAGCCGATAAAAAAGGGTTCGATACCGGCATCCGCGCGGCACATCCGTTTGATCCGTCATGGGAATTGCCGGTCTATGTCGCCAATTTCATTCTGATGGATTACGGCACAGGCGCGATTTTCGGTTGTCCGGCCCATGACCAGCGCGATCTGGATTTCGTCAATGCCTATGGTTTGGGCGTGACGCCGGTGGTCTGCCCCGCCGGCAGCGATGCTTCGACCTTCACCGTGACCGATCTCGCTTATGACGGCGACGGCGTGATGATCAATTCGCGCTTCCTTGACGGCATGACCCCCGCCCAAGCCCGCGAAGAGGTCGCCAAGCGGCTTGAAGCCACGATGCTGGACGGCGAGCCTGTCGGCAAGCGCAAGGTCAATTTCCGTCTGCGCGACTGGGGTATTTCCCGCCAGCGCTATTGGGGCTGCCCGATTCCGGTCATTCACTGTGAGGAATGCGGCACTGTTGCGGTTCCCAAACATGACCTGCCAGTCGTGCTTCCCGATGATGTCACCTTCGATGTGCCGGGCAATCCGCTTGATCGCCATCCGACCTGGAAGCATGTCGGTTGTCCGCAATGCGGCAAGCCTGCGCGGCGCGAAACCGACACGATGGACACTTTTGTCGATTCCTCATGGTATTTCGCCCGCTTCACCAATCCGTGGAACGAGACCGATCCGACCGTGCCTGCCACCGTCGATCACTGGTTGCCGGTCGATCAATATATCGGCGGCATCGAGCATGCGATCCTCCATCTGCTCTATTCGCGGTTTTTCACCCGCGCCATGCACAAAACCGGCCATGCGGGGATCGACGAACCGTTCGCGGGTCTGTTCACGCAAGGCATGGTGGTCCATGAAACCTATCGCGATGTCGACGGGCAGTGGATTTCACCTGCCGAGATCGCGATCACCAGTGACGGCAACCAGCGTCAGGCCAGCCGTTTGAGTGACAAAACGCCTGTGAGTATCGGCGCGATCGAGAAAATGTCGAAATCCAAGCGCAATACCGTGGATCCGGATGATATTATCGGCACATTCGGTGCCGATACCGCCCGCTGGTTCATGCTGTCGGATTCGCCGCCCGAGCGCGACGTGATCTGGACCGAAGAAGGCGTGCAAGGCGCGGCCCGTTTTGTCCAGCGTTTGTGGCGTGTGGTGTGCGACATTGCCACGCTGGAAGACGGCCATACGGCCACACATGCCGAGCAATCGGCCCTGTCGATCCGCAAAGCGGCCCACCGCGCGCTGGCCCGCACCGAGGATGATGTCGAACGCCTGCGCTTCAACCGCTGCGTGGCGCATGTCTATGAACTCTCCAATGCCCTGCAATCGGCAATGGCGGACTGCGAAGGTCCGGCCTCGCAGGATCTGGTCACCGCCTTGCGCGAGGCAGGCTTGATCCTGATCCAGATTGTCGCCCCGATGATGCCGCATCTGGCCGAGGAGTGCTGGTCCGTTCTGGGCGGTCAGGGTCTCGTTGCGGAAGCGGCATGGCCTGTGGCCGACCGCAGCCTGATTATCGAGAATGAATTCACCTATCCAGTTCAAATCAACGGCAAGAAACGCGCTGATCTGACGATTGCCCGTGATGCTGATCAAAAAACCGTTGAGATGGCTGTTTTAGCTCTCGACGCGGTGCAAAAGGCATTGGACAATCAGGTTCCGAAGAAGATCATCGTTGTTCCGCAAAGGATCGTCAATGTGGTCGTCTAAACCTGTTTCCAAATTCATTGCTGCCGGTCTGATGGCGCTTGCGCTTGCTGGCTGTTTCCGTCCGCTCAACGGCGAGTTCGGCAAGGACAACACGACCATTGCCAAAGAACTGGCTTTGGTGGATGTCGAGCCGATGTCCGATACATTGGGCCATTTTCTGGTCCAGAATGTGCTGTTCGAATTGAACGGCGGCACGCTGCCAACCAAGCCCCGCTATAAATTGACCATGAAAGCCACCAATTCGCTGACCACTCCGGTGATCGACTCGTCATCGGGCCGTGCGGATGTCGGATCTGTGCTCACGTCTGTGACATTTGTGCTGGCGCGTATCGATACCGGTGCCGAGATCGGCCGTGGTGTGGTCAATTCATCGGCCACCTACGACCGGATGTCGCAACGCTTTTCTGCAGCCCGCGCCCGCCGCGACGCTGAAATCCGCGTGTCACAGGCCATGGCCGAAGATATACGCACCCGCGTCGCGACTTTGTTGCTGAACCAAAAATGATCCGATGACGGCGCTCAAAGCGGGTGAAGTCGAGGCATTTCTCAGACGGCCAGATCCGCGTTATCCGCTTGTTCTGATTTACGGGCCTGATCAGGGTCTTGTATCCGAGCGGGCACGTTTGCTGGCCCGTTCCGCGGTTGAAAACCCCGATGATCCGTTCCAGCTGATCCGCATGGACGGGGACCAGCTGGCCAGCGATCCGATGCGGCTGGTCGACGAAGCCCATACTGTGCCGATGTTTGGCGGCAAACGCAGCATCTGGGTCAGAATGGGCAACAATCCTCTCGCAGAGGCCATTGGCCAATTATGCTCAGTGCCACCGCGCGATGTGCTGATTGTGCTGGAAGCGGGCGAGTTGACGCCGAAAAGTCCCCTGCGCAGCCTGATCGAAAAAGCCTCCACAGCTGCTGCTTTGCCCTGTTTCGGCGACGAAGGCCGCAGCCTTTCCGATCTGGTCGATCAGGGCCTGAAACAATACGGATTGCAAATCGACCGCGATGCCAAAGAGGTTTTGATCGAACGTCTGGGTGCCGACCGTCTGATGTCGCGCAACGAAATCGACAAATTGGCGCTTTATGTCAGCGGCCGCCCGCGCATTACGCTGGCCGATGTCGATGCCATGATGGCCGATACCGGCACGGTCAATCTCGACCAGCTGATTGATGCAGTGTTTGTCGGTGCAAGCGGCAATGCCGATGAAATGCTGCGCCGTTGTCTGGCCGAACATATGGATGCCGGCGTGATCGTCGGCTCTTTGTTGCGCCATGCCATGCAATTGCAGCAATCACGCGCTTTGCTCGATCAGGGCAAGGATATGGCCACGATCAGCCAGGCCTCGCGCCTGCATTTCAAGCGCAAAAACGCTTTCGAGCAGCAAGTCCGGCACTGGAAGCGCGAAGCACTCGATACCGCCATCGCACATCTGTTCGAGGCGCAGACAATGGCACGCAAAAGCTCGGCTCTGGGAGAAAGCATCGTGTCCCGTTGCTGCCTGCAACTGTCGCTGGCCGCCAGACGGCGCGGCTGATCTTTAGCGGCGCAGTCTCTGGCAGAGATCTTCAAGCTGATCGAGCGTCTTATAGCGGATTTTCAACTCGCCGCCCTGTCCGCTGTGCGAAATGCTCACTGTCATACCGAGCTGGTCTTCCAGAATCTTTTCGATAGCCCGCGTATCGGCATCTTTTTGCGGGGACTGGCGCGGATTGTGCGCTTCGCCCTGCTCGCTTTCGGGTTGACGCGACAGTTTTTCGAGGTCGCGCACGCTTGATCCGCGTTCAACCGCCAATTTGGCGACCATTTCGGGATTGGTGACAGCCAGCAAAGCACGGCCATGACCGGCGGACAGCTGGCCCGAGCGCAGCAATTCCTTGACGCTGTCAGGCAATTTCATCAAACGCAGCGTATTGGCGATATGCGAGCGGCTTTTGCCGATCATCTTGCCCAGATCGGCCTGTGCATAGTCAAATTCCGCCATCAGACGCTCGTAACCGGCGGCTTCTTCGATCGGATTGAGGTCGGCGCGCTGGACATTCTCGATAATCGCCATTTCAAGCGCATCGCGGTCGCTGGCTTCGACGACAATGATCGGCACTTCGTGCAGTCCGGCCCGTTGTGCGGCCCGCCAGCGGCGTTCACCGGCGATGATTTCAAACACATCGGCCAAGCCTGCCTGCTCGCGCACGACAATCGGCTGGATAATGCCTTTTTCACGGATCGAGTTGGCCAGTTCCTCGAGATCGACCTCGGCAAAGGTCTTGCGGGGATTGCGCGCATTGGGGCGGAGAAACTCGGTCGGAACCTTGCGGGTTCCTGTCCGGCCAGAATTGGCCTCGTTCGTTTCGCTACCGACATCACCCATAAGGGCAGCGAGACCACGGCCCAAACGTGATCGGGTTTCTTCGGCCATTGAGACAATTCCTTCCGATATCATCAAGCCGCGACAGCGGCCTGTCTTTCACGACGGATCACTTCGGAGGCCAGTTTCAAATAGGCCTGTGACCCCGTGCATTTCAAATCATAGAGGAGAACGGGCTTTCCGTAAGACGGAGCCTCGGAGACCCTGACATTGCGCGGAATAACCGTGTCATAGACCTTGTCACCCATGAAATCGCGCACATCCTTGACCACCTGACCCGACAGATTGTTGCGCGGGTCGAACATGGTCAACACAATGCCTTGAATGGTCAGGCGCGGATTAAGCGAGGAACGGACCTGTTCAACCGTTTTCAACAGCTGGCTCAACCCTTCAAGAGCGAAAAACTCGCATTGGAGGGGCACCAAAACGGCATCGGCCGCCACCATCGCATTGATGGTCAACAGGTTGAACGACGGCGGGCAATCGACCAGAATATAGGAATAGGGCGGCAGACCGGCGGCAATCCGCGTTTCATGCAGCACCAGCACAGCGCGGCGCAACCGGTGGGCGCGGTCTTTCTCCGAGGAAATCTCCATTTCAACACCCAACAGATCGAGTGTAGAGGGCGCAACCATCAAACGGGGCACATCGGTCGGCAATATCGCCTGATCAAGGCTGGCAGTGCCCACCAGCACGTCATAGGTGGAGACACGACGGTCCTTGCGCGCCACACCGAGGCCGGTGGAGGCATTGCCTTGCGGATCAAGATCCACAATCAACACGTCTTCGCCAATGGCGGCCAGCGCGGTTCCCAGATTGATCGCCGTGGTGGTTTTACCAACGCCGCCCTTTTGGTTGGCGACAACAAGAACCCGTGGGGCCGATCCGACAGGGCGAAGGCAATTGGCAAGTGTGGTCATTTCGATCAGAGCTCCTGCTCGCTCTCAACTCTGGCAACCTGTGTCAGGCTGACAATGCGGCCTGCAAGATCAGTCTTGCTTGGCAGTAGAGACGCCCTGAATATCCAACATTTAGTGGCTTTGGTCAATTCATTATCTACATCTTGTCCCTTTAGAAACAGTCCTTCCGCCCCTTTTTTCAACAGGGGTTCGGCCATTTCGATCAGTTGATCCAGACTGGACAGCGCCCGCGCCGAGACCAGTTCGATATCCCGCGTCAAAAGCACCGGCATGGCCTCGTCAACGCGACAATCATGAACGATCACCGAAAGGCCAAGCGCACGGGCAGCCTCGCGTAAAAACGCGGCCTTGCGCCCGTTGCTCTCGACCAGATGCATCTCGCGGTCCTGATCGATCCATGTGCTGGCCACCACCAAACCGGGAAATCCGGCGCCTGATCCGAAATCGGCCCAACGGCGGATATCGGGGCGCAAAGAGGCCAATTGCAGGGAATCGGCGATATGACGCATCCAGACCTCGTCCAGCGTGCGCGGGCCGACCAGATTCTTGATTGTTTGCCAGCGTCGCAGCAAATCAACCAGCTGATCCAGACGCTGTTCTGTTTCACGTGAAACAGGGCAGAGAGCCAAGGCTTGCAATTTATCGGCGGAAGCAGACATCAGGCAGCATGATCCCGATCACGTTGACGTTTGGCATGCGCGGCCAGCAGTGTCAGCGCCGCCGGCGTCATCCCCTCGATCCGTGCCGCATGGCCGACCGTCAACGGCTTAACGCTGACCAATTTGACCTGCAATTCAGTGGAGAGACCTGGCAGACCGTTAAAATCAAACCCCTCGGGCAACAGCAGATTTTCATCGGCTCGGAAGGTTTCGATATCACGATTCTGGCGATCGAGATAAACAGAATAGCGTGCATCCGAGCTGATCCGGTCGATTATTGCCGGTTTGATCTTTGACAGTTCCGGCCAGATCAAGGACAGTTGAGCCCATTCGATATCGGGATGGGCGAGCAGATCGAAAGCCGAGCGGCGAATGCCGTCGAGGTTGACATTCAACCCCTTGGCCCGCGCCTCATTGGGTGTCACGTTCAAACCGTCGACCAAACCACGCGCTTCAAGCAATTCAGACTGCACCTGACGATGGTGGGCTGCCCGTAGCGGACGCACACAACCAACCGACAATCCCCAATCGGTCAAACGCTCGCCGGCATTGTCACTGCGCAGGCTAAGCCGATATTCGGAGCGCGAGGTGAACATGCGGTATGGCTCGGTCACGCCATGGGTCACCAGATCGTCGACCATCACGCCGAGATAGGCGCGGGCGCGATCGATGATCATGCCCTCCTGTCCGCGGGACCGGCGGGCCGCATTGATACCGGCCAGAAGGCCTTGGGCGGCGGCCTCCTCATAACCGGTGGTGCCATTGATCTGGCCAGCAAGAAACAATCCGACGCGCGATTTGGTTTCAAGCGTTGCGGCCAATTCACGCGGATCGATATAATCATATTCAATCGCGTAGCCGGGCCGGATGATGACCACCTGTTCGAGACCGGGGATAGACCGCAGAAAAGCCTCCTGCACATCGGCAGGCAGCGAGGTCGACAGGCCGTTGGGATAGACGGTCGGGTCATCCAGACCTTCGGGCTCCAGAAAAATCTGGTGGCGGTCACGGTCGGCAAAACGCACAATCTTGTCCTCGACGGAAGGACAATAGCGCGGGCCGCGCCCCTCGATCTGGCCGCTATACATGGCTGAGCGATGCAGATTGTCACGGATGATACGGTGCGTTTCAGCCGTCGTATAGGTGATCCCGCACGCAATTTGTGGCGTGGTGATCGACTCTGTCAAAGCCGAAAACGGCTCGGGAATGTCGTCGCCCTCTTGCCGTTCCAGTTGGCTCCAGTCAATCGACCGGCCATCAAGCCGTGCAGGTGTGCCGGTTTTCAATCGGCCCATTGTAAAACCAAGGGAGCGCAGGCTTTGCGCCAGACTTTTGGAAGGCGGATCACCGACCCGTCCGGCTTCTTCCCGTTCGTCACCGCGATGGATCAAACCGTTCAGAAAGGTCCCGGTTGTCATGACAACAGCCCCGGCTTTGATCTCGGTGCCATCGGCCAGCGTCACGCCGGTCAGCCGATCCCCGTCAACAATCAAACCCGCAACTTCTGCGGCTCGCAGGGTCAGATTTTCTGTTTCTGACAATAGCTGCTGGACTGCCGCGGCATAGAGTTTGCGGTCGGCTTGTGCGCGGGGACCGCGCACGGCAGGCCCTTTGCGCTTGTTCAACACCCGAAACTGGATGCCGCCACGATCAGCCGCCAAACCCATCACGCCATCGAGCGCATCGATCTCGCGGACCAGATGACCCTTGCCAAGACCTCCAATCGCCGGATTGCACGACATCGCACCGATGGTCTCGAGTTTGTGGGTTATCAGCACGGTCGAAGCGCCCATACGTGCGGCAGCAGCGGCCGCCTCCGTTCCGGCATGTCCGCCACCGATGACAATCACATCATAAAAATCGGACATTGTATCCAGCTCGCTCACTCTCGGACCATTCAATCTCAGGAATCAATAGATCGGCTCGGCATCCAAAATGTTTCACGTGAAACATCGAGGCTCCGATCCCGATTATTTGCCGATGCAGAACTGGGCAAACAGCGTATCCAGCATGGCTTCAACACCGACAACACCGATGATTTCACCAAAATGCCGCGCCGCAAGCCGCAAATCTTCGGCTATCAATTCCGTTGCTCCGCCACTCTTCAGGCCTTGCAAAGCCTGACTTAAAGAAAGCAAAGCCCGCGTCAAGGCCTGATTTTGACGCTCTCGGGTAATGAGCGCATCACCGGAACCCAAACGCTGTTCGATTTCATTTTTCAAGCGGGCGCGCAATTGATCCATTCCGGCACCCGTCAGCACAGAAATCGGCAGTCCGTCGCCCGTGATCTGTGACACATCGGCTTTGGTTCGGATGCGAATCCAATCAGGTCCGGACGGGGGTTGGCCGTCATAATCCGGCGGCATCAACCACAAACCCAAATCGGCTTGGGCCACCCGCCGGCGGGCCCGCGCAATCCCCTGATTTTCGATATCGTCGGTGCTTTCACGCAAACCGGCCGTATCAATCAAAGTGACAGGCAGACCTTCGAGATCAAGCGGAACCTCGATCAGATCCCGGGTGGTTCCGGCAATCGGCGAAACAATGGCAATATCCCGATGGGCCAGCGCATTCACCAAAGTGGATTTACCGGCATTGGGTGGACCGGCGACAATCACCACAATACCCTCGCGCAACCGTTGTCCCTGTCGGGCACTGGCAAGAACGTGATTGATATCGGATATCAATTGTTCGATGAAACGTTGGGCATGGCGCGATGTTGCAGGCTCGATATCCCCCTCGTCTGAAAAATCGATATCGCTTTCCACCAAAGCCATGGCGGACAACAGGGCCTGCCGCCATTCGGCCACCCGCAGGGACAAACCGCCTTCCATCTGCCGCAAAGCCTGCTTGCGTTGCCGTTCCGTTTCCGAATCAATCAGATCGGCCAAGCCTTCGACCTCTGACAGGTCCATTTTGCCATGTTCGAAGGCACGACGGGCAAATTCTCCCGGTTGGGCCAATCGACAATCCGTGAAAGTCGACAGACAGGACAGCAAAGAGCGAACGACCGCAAGCGAGCCGTGCAGATGGAATTCGGCACAATCCTCGCCGGTAAAACTATGGGGAGCCGGAAACCAGACAAGCAGCGCGCGATCAATCGGACCCTCAGGGCCGGTAATGATCCGCAATGTGGCCTGTCGGGGACCGGGGAGCGATCCGGCAATCGTTTCGACAACGAATCGAGTCTGTGGACCGCTAATGCGGACAATAGCAATCGCCGCTTTGCCGGAACCGGATGCGGGCGCAAAAATGGTGTCGCGCGGCATATCCGTTTCCTTTCATAACTCCTGCAACCAGCAGGATCAGGTGTTCATCGAATCGAAGAATTCACCATTGCTCTTGGTCTGGCGCAATTTATCGAGCAGGAATTCGATGGCATCCACCGTCCCCATCGGATTGAGGATACGCCGCAAGACATACATCTTCTTGAGCGTATCGGGAACCACCAGCAGCTCTTCCTTGCGGGTGCCCGAACGGGTGATATCGATCGACGGGAAGACGCGCTTGTCTGAGACTTTACGGTCAAGAATGATTTCCGAATTGCCGGTGCCTTTGAATTCTTCAAAGATCACTTCGTCCATGCGGCTGCCGGTATCAATCAGCGCGGTCGCAATGATGGTCAGCGAACCGCCTTCTTCGATATTGCGGGCTGCACCGAAGAAGCGTTTGGGCCGTTGCAACGCATTGGCATCGACACCACCGGTCAAAACCTTGCCGGAGGACGGCACAACGGTGTTATAGGCGCGACCGAGGCGGGTGATGGAATCAAGCAAGATCACAACATCGCGGCCATGTTCGACCAGACGCTTGGCTTTTTCGATCACCATTTCAGCCACTTGCACGTGGCGCGAGGCGGGTTCGTCGAAGGTCGAGGAGACCACTTCACCGCGCACAGAGCGCTGCATATCGGTCACTTCTTCCGGCCGTTCGTCGATCAACAGCACAATCAAATAGCATTCGGGATGATTGGAGGTGATCGATTGCGCGATATTTTGCAGCAAAACGGTCTTACCGGTCCGCGGCGGCGCGACAATCAAAGCACGCTGGCCTTTGCCGATCGGCGACACGATGTCGATAATGCGCGGCGAGAAATCCTTGCGGGTCGGATCTTCGATTTCCAGTTTCAACCGCTCGTTGGGATAAAGCGGGGTCAGGTTATCGAAATTGACCTTGTGCTTGGTCTGCTCGGGGTCCTCGAAATTAATCGTGTTGACCTTGAGCAGGGCGAAATAACGCTCGCCTTCTTTGGGGCTGCGGATTTCGCCTTCGACCGTATCACCGGTGCGCAGACTGAATTTGCGGATCTGGGAGGGGGAAATATAAATATCATCCGGACCCGCGAGATAATTGGAGTCGGGGGAACGCAGGAACCCGAAACCATCGGGGAGCACTTCAACCACACCTTCGCCGATAATGTCGATGTCATTGGTGGCCAGCTGTTTCAAAATCGCAAACATCAATTCCTGTTTGCGCAACGTGCTGGCTGCCTCGACTTCCTGCTCTTCGGCAAAAGCGAGCAATTCGGTCGGTGCCTTGGCTTTAAGGTCTTTGAGTTTAATCTCTGGCATTGATATCGCCTGATTGAGATCGGATGCGTGATCCGGTCTGGCATGGGGAAAGACATTTGAAAGCATATGAGAGAACCGGGGGACTTACGGGTTCTCTGTTCCGTAAACGATCATAAGGGAGGTCTCAGCACGAAGCAAGCGAGACCGCATTCACGATTAAAGGGAACACCCTATCGATAGCTGTTTTTACTGTCGGAGACAAGTGCTTCATTAAAACGGCTTCACCACCACCAAAACAACGATGATTATCATCAAAACCGTTGGAATTTCATTCACAAAGCGGAAATAACGACCGGACTTGCGGTTCTGGTCCGAAGCGAATCGTTTCACGCAAACCGACAGCCAGCCATGCACACCACTGAGCACCAACACGAGCAATAATTTGGCATGCATCCATGGGGCTTTGATCCAAGCCGCACTGATCATCAGAGCAAGACCGAAAATCCAGCTGACAATCATCGCCGGTGTCATGATGAAACGCAGCAAACGCCGCTCCATCACTTTGAATGTATCTGTCAGGGCCGTATTGCCCTCGTTCTCGGCGTGATAGACAAACAAACGCGGCAGATAGAGCATACCGGCCATCCAACTGATCACGGCGATGATATGAATGGATTTGACGATCAGATACTGCGTCTCGGTCATCGGTTCAGCCTCTTACACGTTTCAGCAACCGCTCGACATGATCGGGTGATGTTTCAGGGACAATACCATGGCCGAGATTAAAAATATGCGGCCCGTGCGAGAAAGCTTCGATAATTTCGTCAGTTCTGCGGTCCATCAGCTCGCCGCCATTGACGACAAGCAAAGGATCAAGATGACCTTGAACAGCTGACTGGCTTTGGACATGTGTTGCAGCCCATTGTTCATCGACAGCCCAATCCAACCCGACCGCATTGGCCCCTGTGGATTTGGCAACCTGGTCATGGCGTGCGCCGGCACCGCGACAAAACACAATGAAACGGGCATCCGGACGTTTGGCACGAACCCGCGCAATAATGCGCCGGATCGGATCAAAGGAATAGGTTTTGAGCATATTGGCTGGCAAGGCCCCGGCAAAACTTTCGAAAATCTGGGCGGCATCAATGCCGGCCTCGAATTGCCTGAGCAAATAAGCCACAGAGGCATCTTCCAGCCGCTGGATCAGTTTTGCGAAGAAGACCGGATCGGCATAGGCTTTCAATCGGGACGGAGCCAGTTCAGGAGTTCCCTTACCGGCAATCATATAACTCGCCACAGTCCAGGGAGCGCCACAGAAGCCCAATAAAGTCGTTGTTGGCGGCAGATTGCCTTTAACACCCCGAATGGTCTCGAACACAGGTGCCAGATGCTCCAGATCAACTTCTGATTTGAGACGTCCCAGAGCTTCCATATCAAGCACAGGCTCGAGCCTTGGACCTTCTCCTTCCTGAAAAGACACTTTTTGACCCAAAGCATCCGGAATGACCAGAATATCGGAGAAAATGATCGCTGCATCGAAACCGTATCGGCGGATCGGTTGTAACGTGGCTTCAATGGCCATTTCCGGTCGATAGCAAAAATCCAGAAAGTTTTTGGCTTTGGTTCTCAGAGCCCGATATTCAGGGAGATAACGTCCGGCCTGACGCATGATCCAGATCGGTGGTCTTTTAAGTGTTTGACCGTCCAAAACCTGTAAAATTGGCTTCATCTGACTTATCCCCTGATCGGTCTCTTAAATGATTCTTATATAAAGAATCTTTTGATGTTGTTGTTTGACCACCTCAAACCAGTGATTCTGATTGATACACAAACCGTCCACATCAGACAAAGATTCATTCCCGCTAATAAGCTGTCGATAAATCCGACTCCTGAAATGTGTAATTCTCGATTTTGTGAGTAAAAACATACTGTTAGGCCTGTGGGTAATTGATAAAGTATTTTCATGGTCTATCTGTTGATAACAAGGGCTGATTCAACCCCTTGCTGTTTTGGGTTGGGGATGATTCAAAGGGGTTTGTTTCACGTGAAACAAGTGCAGGGCAAAAAGGGTCGGGTTATACCCCCCTATCCACACTGATCCACAGGCTGGCGAATAGAAGAAGGATCGGGCCAAGTGACAACACGCAGCTATTTCCATCTGCATCTGGTCTCGGATTCAACCGGTGAAACGCTGATTGCCGTGTCGCGCGCGGTGGCCTCGCAATATACCGGCATCTCGGCGATCGAGCATGTCTATCCGCTCGTGCGGACTGCGCAGCAATTGGAACGTGTGCTGAACGAGTTGGAAGAAAGCCCTGGAATTGTTCTTTATACGCTGGTCGAACCCGAATTATCCGAAAAGCTCGAACGTGTTTGCCGCGAACATGGTTGTCCCTGCCTGTCGGTGCTCGATCCGGTGATGGCATTGTTCCAGTCCTATCTGGGGACTGTGTCCAACCATCGGCCCGGCGCGCAGCATGTGCTGAATGCCGAATATTTCAAACGGATCGACGCACTGAATTACACCATGCTGCATGATGACGGGCAATTGCCCCATGATCTGGAAAGCGCGGATGTGATCCTGGTCGGCATCAGCCGCACTTCGAAAACCCCGACGAGCATGTATCTGGCCAATCGCGGCATCAAAACCGCCAATGTGCCGCTGGTGCCCGATATTCCCCCGCCCCCCGATTTGAAACTGGTGCGCAGGCCTTTGGTGGTCGGTTTGATCGCCAGCCCCGAACGGATTATCCAGATCCGGCAGAACCGCCTGCTATCGCTCAATGCCTCCGATGATACACCTTATGTCGACCGGCAGGCCGTAAGTTCCGAAGTCTCGCAATCACGCCGGATGTTCCAGCAGAACAATTGGCCGGTGATCGATGTCACCCGCCGCTCGATTGAAGAAACCGCCGCCGCTATCATCGATCTCTATAAAGAGCGGCAAAACCAGTTGATGGCGCAATAATGGGATGGCGGCATGACAAGCCCCTGATTCTGGCCTCCAAGAGCCAAGCCCGCCAAAGGCTGCTGCGCGAGGCCGGACTGGATTTTGTCAGCTGTCCCGCCTCCGTTGACGAGCGCGCATTGAATGCGCGGCACGAACAAAGCCCGATTACCGATCAGGCGATGATATTGGCGCGTGCCAAAGCTTTGACAGTCTCTGATCAATATCCCGATCACTGGGTCATCGGTTCGGACCAGATGCTGGATTGCGAAGGGCAGATGTTCCATCAAATCGGCAATAAAACGGACGCTTTGACGCAGTTACAAGCCTTGAACGGACGCAGGCACCGCTTGACCAACGCCCTCTGTCTGGCCTTTGCCGGACAGGTCGAAGCCGAAATCCAAGACGAGGCTTTTCTCTCTATGAAGCACTGGTCGACCAGTGAATTGAAGACCTATCTCGACGAGGTCGGCGAACAGGTGTTCGGCAGTGTCGGCTGCTATCATATCGAGGCCGAAGGGGCGCGTTTGTTTGAACGCATCGAGGGAAGCCGCAGCACCATCATGGGCATGCCATTTGAGCGCTTGCTTGAGCTGTTGCACCAGAAAGGGTTGATCGCAGCATGACCTTTGTGCTTGGCCTGACAGGCTCGATCGGTATGGGCAAATCGACCACCAGCGCGATGTTTCAAAAGCATGGGGTGCCGGTCTATGATGCCGATGCGACCGTGCATGCGCTGTATCGCGGACCCGCAGCGGTTTTGATCGAGCAGCGGTTTCCCGGCACCGTCGCGGATGGTGTGGTTGACCGCAAAAAACTCGCCGCGCAGGTGCTGGGTCATCCGCAAGCCTTGAAAGATCTCGAAGCCATCATTCATCCTTTGGTGCGCAGCGCCGAACAACAATTTATATGCGACCAAGCTGAACGACATACACCACTGATTGTGTTGGATATTCCCTTGTTGTTTGAAACAGGCGGCCAGCAACGGGTTGATGCGATCTGTGTGGTGACGGCCCCGGCGGATGTGCAAAAGCAGCGCGTCATGGCCCGCAACACCATGACCGAAGAGCAGTTCAACGCCATCCTTGCCAAACAATGGCCCGACCAGCAAAAACGCGATCATGCCGATTGTCTGATTGATACGTCACAGGGGCTGGAATTTGCCGAACAGCAGGTTAAACAGGTGATAGACACCTATCGTCATGCCACAGGCACTGTCGCGCAGGCCCTCTTGAGCGGGAAAGACCCAACACCCCATGCGTGAAATTGTTTTTGATACGGAAACAACCGGATTAAGCCCGCAATCGGGGGACCGCGTGGTCGAAATCGGTTGTGTCGAGCTGATCAACCATTTGCCCTCGGGCCAGACCTTCCATTGCTATATCAATCCGCAACGCGACATGCCCGAAGGGGCCTTCAAGGTGCACGGCCTGTCGGAAGCGTTTTTGTCGGATAAGCCGCTTTTTGCCGAGATTGCCGCTTCTTTTATCGAATTTATCGGCGATGCGACGATGATCGCGCATAATGCCTCGTTCGATATGATGTTTCTCAACCATGAATTGGCACAATCGGGCCATCCGCCGATTGCAGCCGAGCGGATCATCGATACGCTGGTGATGGCGCGCAAGCGTCATCCGTTCGGGCCCAACAGTCTGGATGCACTGTGCCAGCGTTATGGCATCGACAATTCACGCCGGACCAAACACGGCGCCTTGCTCGATTCGGAAATTCTGGCCGAAGTCTATCTGGAATTGCTCGGCGGACGCCAGACCGATCTCGGTTTGGGAGCCGAACCGGTGGCGCAGAGCAAAAACACGCTGGAGCCCGTCACACGCCAGAAGGCGCTGACCCGACCCGAGCCTTTGCCCAACAGGCTCGATGCCGAGACTCTGGCCCGCCACACACAATTTGTAGGCACGATGAAAGAGGCTGTATGGGCCGATTACATCAAAGAGGCCGATCAGGCGTGAGAGACCACTTTGCTGGCCACCGTTGAATCGGCATTGAGCCGGTAAATCAGCGGAATTCCGGTTTCCAGCTCCGTCGACGGAATGGTTTGCGGCGACAGGCGATCCAGCACCATCACCAAAGCCCGCAAAGAATTGCCGTGGGCTGCAACCAATACACGCTTGCCAGCCAAAACCTGCGGCAGAATGTCCTGACAATAATAGGGCAGCACCCGCGCCACCGTGTCTTTCAGGCTCTCGCCATTCGGCGGCGGCACATCATAGGACCGACGCC
>CAIYZJ010000088.1 GCA_903930675.1 uncultured Hyphomicrobiales bacterium | reverse complement strand
CGCTGGTGACCGTGATTACCCGCAAGGCGTTTGGCGGGGCCTATGACGTGATGGCCTCCAAACATATCGGGGCCGACATCAATTATGCCTGGCCCACCGCACAAATTGCGGTGATGGGGGCCAAGGGCGCGGTGGAAATCATCTTCCGTCAGGATATGAACGACCCCGACAAGATTGCCGCCAGCACAGCCGAATACGAGCAACGCTTCCTCTCGCCTTTCGTGGCAGCGGAGCGCGGCTATATCGACGAAGTCATCATGCCCCATTCCACCCGCCGCCGTCTGGCCCGCGCCCTCGCCATGCTGGCCCACAAACAGGCCGAGCGGCCATGGAAAAAGCACGACAATATCCCGCTGTAAGGGCAGCGTGAGCGTGCTATTCCCCTAAACTGTCATGGCCGGACCTGTTCCGGCCAACTGCGGCTTTGCTTGTGACATTCAAACCCCGCCGACAAAATCCTGAAATGTCAGCGCGGGATTTGCGCGTCTTGCCTTGGCATAGGCTTGATTGAGGGCCCTTTTGCGGGCAAAGCCTTCAAACGCAATGGAGCGTGAGGCGGGGGCGAGGCCGAAGCCGTCGCCGTGCTCCAGACGCGCCATGTAATCGGCATAAGCGAGATCGAAGCGGTCCTCGGCCTGTTGCGCATGGGCCAGCGACGAGGTGCGGATGTAATAGCGATACAGCCGTTGCCGAACCAGTGGCAGCGTGCCGATGCGGTCGATCAGCCGGATATTGGCCAGCACATCCTCGGCCATTTCCGCGCCCGTGATGCGCTCCTGCACATGCGCGCGCAACAACAGCGGCACAAGCGGTTGATCGAGCTGCATAAACCCCGCCAGATCGAGCTGTTGCAGGCCCGTGTCCGCAAGCGCGGGGTGGGGCAGCGCTTGACCCGTCTGCTCGTCCACGCACAACAGCAGATCGGCCGCCGCACCATAGCGGCGCGCCAGTGGCAGCAGGGTTTCGAGCCGCTGCGGCAGCCATTCGTCATCGGCATCAAGCCAGCTGACAGCCTCGCCCGTGATCGCCCCGAGCCCGACATTGCGGGCATGGTGGCAGCCCGAGCCGGTCTGTCCGGTCGAGACAAACAGCAGCCGCGCATCCACCACGCCGGACGGCTCCAGCAAAGCGCGATAATCAAAGCCGTCATCGCTGACAATCACCGCCTGCCAATCGGCAATCGTCTGGGCGCGCAGGCTCAGGACCGCCCGCAACAGGCAATCCTGCGCCCGATAGGCCGGAATGATGACGGAGGCGGTCAAACGCTCAGGCCAAAGGCGGCAGAGCGGCGACAATCTCGGCGCGGTGCGGCTCCAGCCATGGCGGCAGTTTCAACTCTTTGCCGATCTGTTCCAGCGGTTCATCGACATCGAAGCCGGGCTGGTCGGTGGCGATTTCGACAATAATGCCCGACGGTTCGCGGCAATAGACCGAGCGGAAATAGTTGCGGTCCTTCTGCTCGGTGGTCTGGATGCCCAAAGCGCGCAGTTTTGCGGCCATATCGGCCTGCGCCTCGTCATTTTCGGCGCGAAAGGCGATGTGATGCACCGAGCCCGCGCCCAATTGCGCCATCGGCAGCGGGCTGGCGACCAGATCGATCCATTGCCCCAAACCGGTGCCGCCTGCCGTCAACCGGCT
>CAIYZJ010000087.1 GCA_903930675.1 uncultured Hyphomicrobiales bacterium | reverse complement strand
TGAAGCGCGCGCGGGGCATGATATTCCGTTTCGGGGATGGTCAGGTTCGGTCAAAGGGGATGGTCAGGTTCGGTCAAAGTCTGGGCGGACGCGAGAAAGGCAAAAGAGATGAGCAATGCGATGTGGGGTGGCCGGTTCGAAAGCGGTCCGGCTGCCATTATGGAAGAAATCAACGCATCCGTCGAGTTCGATCAGCAGCTTTGGCGTCAGGATATTGCCGGTTCGCGTGCCCATGTGGCCATGCTCGCCCAGCAAGAGATCATCACGCAGGAGGATTGCGCAGCCATTCTCAAGGGGCTCGCGCAGGTCGAAAGCGAGATCGAAGGCGGAACATTCGTGTTCAAACGTTCGCTCGAAGATGTGCATATGAACATCGAATCACGGCTGGCCGAGATCGTCGGTCCGGCGGCGGGCCGTCTGCACACCGCCCGCTCGCGCAATGATCAGGTCGCCACCGACATGAAATTATGGGTGCGCGATACGCTCGATGCCATTGACGGGCAGATGCGTGATCTGCAACTGGCACTGGTGGACCGTGCGGTGGAGTTTTCAGGCGCGGTGATGCCGGGGTTCACCCATTTGCAATCGGCTCAGCCAGTTACCTTCGGCCATCATCTCCTGGCCTATGTCGAAATGCTGGGCCGTGACCGAGGCCGCGTGCAGGATGCACGCAAACGGCTGAACGAATGCCCGTTGGGGGCAGCGGCACTGGCGGGCACCTCCTTTCCGATCGACCGTTTTGCCACCGCCAAAACCCTTGGTTTCGATCGCCCGACCGCCAATTCGCTCGATAGCGTGTCCGATCGTGATTTCGCGCTGGAGGCGCTGTCCTCGGCCTCGATCTGCGCCATGCATCTGTCGCGTCTGGCCGAGGAATTGGTGATCTGGACCACCCCGCAATTCGGCTTTGTGCGGCTCTCGGATGCCTTTTCGACCGGCTCTTCGATCATGCCGCAAAAGCGCAATCCCGATGCGGCCGAATTGGTGCGCGCCAAAGCGGGTCGCATCATCGGCGCGATGAACGGCTTGCTGATCGTCATGAAAGGCCTGCCGATGACCTATGCCAAGGACATGCAGGAGGACAAGGAAGGCACGTTCGATGCGCTGTCCTCGCTGTCATTGTCGCTTGCGGCGATGACCGGCATGATCCGCGATCTGACCCCCGACACCAAGATGATGAAAAAAGCCGCAGGCTCGGGCTATGCCACCGCGACCGATCTGGCCGACTGGCTGGTGCGGACGCTGAAAATGCCGTTCCGCGAGGCCCATCACGCCACTGCCCGCATCGTCGGGCTGGCCTCCGCCCGCAAAGTCGGGCTGGAAAAGCTGACTTTGCAGGAATTGCAGACCGTCGAACCGCGCATCACAGATGCTGTGTTTGCAGTGCTCGGTGTCGAAAAATCGGTGCGCAGCCGCTTGAGTTACGGTGGCACCGCGCCCGAACTGGTGCGCAAGCAGGCCAAGCGCTGGCTGGCCCGTTTGCTCCGCGAGGCACGCTGATCGGACTTTCGTTAAGCCTTGCTGCAGGAAGCATTTGGTTTTGTCGGGGATTGGTCGTAAGTTGCGGGTGTATTTAGGGCTCCGTACATCTTGGATTTGGCACATGACTTTGCGCTCTCAATTTCTGATCGGCATTCTGGTGGTCACGGCTTTGCTGGGCGGTTGCGGCCGTCGCGGTCCTCTCGAGCCGCCGCCGGGTGCGATTGCGCCAGCCAATGTGCCGCAGGTCAATGATGACGAGGTTGATCCCTCGGGTCTGACCAAACCCGCAGAGGAGTCGGTCGGCAAAGAGGGGCGCAAGATTCCGCGTCCGAAAAAGCCTTTCCTGCTCGATCCGATTCTCTGATCCATCCCGAGTGAAGGTCCGTCATGCATCATTTTGATTATCATCACGGCGTGCTGCATGCCGAAGGCGTTGATCTGGCCGCATTGGCGCGCGAGGTCGGCACGCCGTTCTATTGCTATTCCACCGCCACGCTCGAACGCCATTACCGCGTGTTTTCCGAGGCCTTTCACGGTCTTGATGCACTGGTTTGCTATGCGATGAAGGCCAATTCCAATCAGGCGGTGCTCAAAACATTCAGCCGTCTGGGGGCGGGTATGGATGTGGTGTCCGAGGGCGAGTTGCGCCGCGCGCTGGCGGTCGGCGTACCGGGTGCGCGCATCACCTTTTCGGGTGTCGGCAAAACCGAGCGCGAAATGGCCCTCGCGCTCGAGGCCGAAGTGTTGTCCTTCAACGTCGAATCCGAGCCGGAATTGCACCGTCTGTCGAAAGTCGCCCAAGGCATGGGCCGCACGGCCAAAATCGCCTTGCGGGTCAATCCCGATGTCGATGCCAAGACGCATGCCAAGATTTCCACCGGAAAATCCGAGAACAAATTCGGGATCCCGCTGTCGCATGCCCGCCGGACCTATGCACTGGCCGCCAGCCTGCCGGGGATCAAGGTGGACGGGATCGACATGCATATCGGCAGCCAGATCACCGATCTGACCCCGTTCAACGATGCCTTTGCCTTGTTGCGCGGCTTTGCGCAGGAGTTGCGTTCCGACGGCCATTCCATCGCCCATATCGATCTGGGTGGCGGTTTGGGGGTACCCTACAAGGCCGACAATGCGCCGCCTCCTTCGCCCGCCGATTATGCAGCCGTGGTGCGCAAGCATGTGGGCGATCTGGGCTGCCAGCTGATTTTCGAGCCCGGTCGTTTGCTGGTCGCCAATGCCGGTATTCTGGTGTCCGAGGTGATCTATGTGAAACACGGCGACGGCAAGACCTTTGTCATCGTCGATGCTGCCATGAATGATCTGATCCGTCCGACCCTGTACGAGGCCTATCACGATATCTGGCCGGTCCGTCAGGCTGCTGTCGGTGCTGCGCATGAGATCGTCGATGTGGTGGGCCCTGTCTGCGAAAGCGGCGATTATCTGGCGCTTGGCCGTTCTTTGCCGGGCTTGAAAGCGGGCGATCTCATCGCTGTCATGAGTGCGGGGGCCTATGGAGCGGTGCAGGCCTGCACCTATAATACCCGTCCGCTGGTGCCCGAAGTGCTTGTCAAAGATCAGGATTTTGCGGTGATCCGTGCACGTGAAAGCTATGAAACGATGATTGCCCGCGATGTGATGCCTGCTTGGCTGTGACGCCCCAAAAATCACCGCTGACGCCGTTTGTTTTGCGTGTTAGGCTTTGTGCATGTGCAGCCATAAGGCAACAGGTGGAATGGCAAACCAACAGGACGGGCACTCTCCAGATCTGATCCGCAAGGCCGGTCTCCGGTTCGACCGGCTTGTGTGGCAGGCGCGTCTGGTGCTGGCCGTCGAACGGCTCTGGCCACAATTCCTGGGCTTTGCCGCCATGCTGGCCGGACTTGTCGGCCTGTCATGGCTCGGTGTCTGGACCCTTTTGCCGCCTGCGCTGGATTATCTGCCGTTCGGCCTGTTGGGCGCGGCCTGCGTCATCACTTTATGGAATCTGCGTATCTGGCGCTGGCCGACACAGGCCGAGGCCACCGCGCGTCTGGATGCGGTGTCGGGGCTTGGCAACCGTCCCGCCTCGAGCTTTGCCGACCGGCAGGCCGATCAGGGAGCGGATGCGGCCACGGCCCAGCTCTGGCTTGCCCATCAGGCGCGGCTGGCCCGCCAGATTCAATTGCTGGTGCAGGCCACGCCGCATGCGGATGTGCCGCGGTTTGATCCCTATGCCTTGCGCCATGTCGGCTTCTTGTTGCTGGCCATGGGCGTTTTTGCCGGAGGGGATGACAGCGCCATGCGCCTGAAGGCGGCGTTATCGCCCCCGGGACAAGCCGAAACCGGAATTGCTGTGCGTGAAGACGGCTGGATCGATACGCCCGCTTATACGCAAGTGCCGCCTGTCATGCTGGATTTGCAGGGTGCGCAGCACCAGAGCACGGTTGCGCTGAAAGTGCCGGTCGGCTCCAGACTGGTGGTACGCCGCTCCGATGGCACTCTGGTCAAGGCCGAGATGCAAGGCGGTTTGGCCGCCGAGGCAGCCGATCCCGCTCCCAAAGATCTGCGCCTGACCCTGACGGGTGATGCCCGCCTGAGCCTGCATCTGCAAGGCCGCCGCGATGTGACCTTTGTGGTCACAGCCATTCCCGACTTGCCGCCGATGGTGACGCTGACCGAGCCGCCCAAGCCCGACCGCAAGGAAGGGCTGGGCCTGAGCTATCATTGGGAAGATGATTACGGGGTTGCTTCGGGCAGTCTCGAGGTGATCGGTGCGGTTGGCGAGGATCAACGGCTCGAAACCCATCCGCCGCTGTTGCCGCCGCCGCAATTCGCACTGTCTTTCGGGCCCGACAGCCGCAAGGGCGATGGCAAGACCCGTCTGCCGATCGAAGAGCAGGGGATGGGTACCCACGCTTGGGGCGGGATCGAGGTCGAGGCGCGGATCAGGGTGCGCGATGATGCCGGACAGGTCGGAGAAAGCGAGCCGATCCGGTTGACGCTGCCGCAACGCCCCTTCACCAAGCCGCTGGCCCGTGCTCTGGTCGAGCAAAGGAAGGCCTTGATCGTCAATCCGTCGCAGGCCCTTAAAATCCGCGAGGCGGTGCTGGCTTTGATGATTGCGCCCGAGCTGTTTACCCCGCGTCTGGGCCAGTATATGGGGCTTGAGCGGATCGAGCGCGGCTTGGAGCGCAAAAACATCTCGTCCGGCCAGTATATCCAGAACCTGCTCGATACGGCGGATCTGATGTGGAACATGGCGGTGGCCATCGAGGAGGACGGGCTCAGTCAGGCCGAGCGGGCCTTGCAGGCGGCTCAGAATGCCCTGAAAGAGGCGATGGATCGCGGCGCCCCGCCCGAGGAGCTGAAGCGGCTGACCGATGAATTGCGCCGCGCCATGGATCGCGCTTTGCGCGAGCTGGCGGAAAAGATGCTCAACGAGCGCAATCCCGACCAGCAGAGCCGGATTGATCCCAAAACCATGCAGATGATCAAACCGCAGGATCTCAAAAATCTGATGGACAAGATGGAAGAGGCGATGCGGCGCGGCGATATGGCCGAGGCCGAGCGCCTGCTCGAACAGCTCAAAAACATCACCCGCAACATGCAGGCGGCGCGTCCGCGCTCCCAGCAGCAATCGGAGATGGACAAGGCGCTTGACGAGCTGGACCGGATGACGCGCGAACAGCAGGATTTGCGTGACAAAACCTTCCGCGAGGGCCAGCAGGGAACCAACAGCGACCGCCAGAAAAAAATGCAGGATCTCGAGCGCAACCAGCAGGCCTTGCGCGACCGGATGGAGGAAATGCGCCGTTCGATGCGGCGGCGCGGAGCCGACCAGAAAGAGTTCGGCGACGCAGAAGATGCGATGCGCGAGGCCGAGGGTGCGCTGGGACAGGGCAAGGACGGCGAGGCGGTGGATGCGCAGGGCCGCGCGCTCGAAGCCATGCGCAAAGGCGGCGAGGGACTCTCGCGCCAGATGCAGCAGGAAGGGCGCGGCATGGGCGAGGGAGATCCCGACGGAGACCCGAATCAAATGGCCGACGGGCCGGATTCCGGCCAGTCGGGGCAGCAGCAGGCCGATGGACAGGGCAATGGTGATCGCGATCCGCTGGGCCGCAGCAAGCCGCCGCCCGATTCACAGGACCGCGCCAAATTGAACGATGACGGCAGTCGCACCGCCGCGGAAGAACGTGCGCGCAGCCTGATCGGCGAATTACGCCGCCGTTTGGGCGAAGTGGCGCGTCCGCAAGCCGAAATCGACTATCTGCAACGCCTGCTCAAAGACAACGGCATGCGTTGACGGATGGTCCTTGCGCACTAGATACAATTCACGGGGCCTGCGAACAGGTTTATAGGATGCGGGCAGCAAAGGTCGTTGCTACGACCCTGGATATTTGGCTGCGCGTTGAAAAAAGGAGTACCGGTCATGTCGATTCTTGATCAGATTGTGCCGTTTGCCGCCCTTGGTGTGGCCGTGATTTTGGTGTTCGGTCTGGCCAATATGATGCGCGGCGGTAGCCCCAACACCTCGCAAAAACTGATGCGCCTCAGGGTGATCGCCCAATTTGTCACCATCGTGCTGGTGATGGGAGCCTTGTATCTTCGCAGCCAGTAAGGACGCTTCGCCGTGATCGGCGATTCCAAGATGGTGATTTGTTCAATAACCCAGAACGGTATGGATGGTGGAGCGTTGCAATGGTCAAGTTGAACCGGATTTATACCCGCACGGGCGATGACGGCACTACAGGTTTGGGCACCGGCGAACGCCGCATCAAATATGATCTGCGGGTCGAGGCCTATGGCACGGTCGACGAGACCAATGCGGCCATCGGCATGGTCCGGCTTTATACCGGCGCGACCGAGCCATTGGTCGATGCCATGCTGGGCCGTATCCAGAATGATCTGTTCGATCTCGGCGCCGATCTGTGCACGCCCGAGACCAAAGAGCCTCTGCCCTATGAGCCATTGCGGATTGTCGCCTCGCAAGTGGAGCGGATCGAGCAGGAAATCGACCGGCTCAACACGGAATTGGCGCCTTTGCGCTCCTTTGTCCTGCCCGGCGGAACGGCGGCTGCCGCCAATCTGCATCTGGCCCGCACAATTGCACGGCGCGCCGAACGGGTGATGGTGCAACTGGCCGAGCAGGAACATGAACATGTGTCTGCCGCGGGTTTGCATTACATCAACCGCCTGTCGGATTTCCTGTTTGTCGCCTCCCGCTACGTCAACGCGCGCGGTGGCGGGGATGTCTTGTGGGTCCCGGGTGCAACCCGTTAAATCGGCAACAGGTTGAATAAATCCGGTGCGGGCGGGAGATCTGAAGGGGAGCGAGCCCCTTCAAAATTGTGACACTGTCCCTGCAAAGCTGCATAATCACGTGATGTTCGGCCTTTGGACGCGTTGACAAGGCCGAAGCTGCCGCTTTACGGTCCTTTCTCCTGATTTGAAGGTCGGACATATGCTTGTGTCCGTGCCCCGATCAACCAGAGGCCTTTTACTCCGATTTCTTTAACCCCGATGGCTTTAACTCTATCAACCGGCAAGGACGTCAGATGCGGTTTGCAACCCGATTTGATTGTTTTGCGGTCGCGAAGGTGAGCGAATGAAAATTCTAGTCCCTGTGAAGCGGGTCGTTGACTACAACGTCAAAATCCGCGTGAAAGCGGATGGCTCCGGTGTCGAGCTGACCAATGTGAAAATGTCGATGAATCCGTTCGACGAAATCGCTGTCGAAGAAGCCCTGCGCCTCAAAGAGGCCGGCAAGGCGTCCGAAGTGGTTGTCGTCTCGATCGGTCCGGCACAGGCCTCGGAAACCATTCGCACCGCGCTGGCCATGGGGGCCGATCGCGGGATTCTGGTCAAGACCGATGCAAGCGTCGAGCCTCTGGCCGTGGCCAAACTGCTCAAAGCCGTGGTCGGGCAGGAAAATCCCGGTCTGGTGATTTTGGGCAAGCAGGCGATCGACGATGATTCCAACGCCACCGGCCAGATGCTGGCTGCCTTGCTGGGCTGGGGACAGGGTACTTTTGCCTCCAAGGTCGAGCTGGGCACCGACAGTGTTGCCGTGACCCGCGAGGTCGATGGCGGCTTGCAGACGGTCAATCTGACCCTGCCTGCGATTGTCACCACCGATCTGCGTTTGAACGAGCCGCGTTATGCCAGCCTGCCCAACATCATGAAGGCCAAGAAAAAGCCGATTGATGAGACCAGCCCCGAGGCCTGTGGCGTCGATGTGACCCCACGGTTGAAGGTGTTGAAAACCTCGGAGCCTGCCGGTCGCAAAGCCGGTGTCAAAGTGGCGTCGGTGGATGAACTCGTCAGCAAACTCAAGAGCGAAGCGGGAGTGTTGTCATGACCACTTTATTGATTGCGGAGCATGATGCGTCCGGCTTGAAGGACGCGACCGCCAAGGCGCTCACCGCGGCCAAGGCTTTGGGTGCGCCCGTCCACATTCTGGTGGCCGGTTTGAATGCCAGAGCGGCTGCCGATGCGGCGGCCCGTTTGGCCGGCGTCGAGAAAGTGTTGCTGGCCGATGCGGCGGCTTACGAGCACCAGATGGCCGAGCCGATGGCGGCGCTGGTTGCCGGTCTGGCCTCCGGCTATGGCGCGATTGTCGCACCTGCCACCACCACCGGCAAAAACATTCTGCCACGGGTCGCCGCTCTGGTGGATTCGATGCAGGTGTCGGAAATCACGGCGGTGATTTCGCCCGATACGTTCGAGCGTCCGATCTATGCGGGCAATGCGATCCAGACGGTCCAGTCGACCGATGCCATCAAGGTGATTTCGGTGCGCACGGCCTCTTTTGCGGCCGCCCCCGAAGGCGGTTCGGCTGTGGTGGAAGCGGTGGCGGCAGCGGCGGTGCCTGCTTTGTCGAGCTTTGCGGGCGAGGCTCTGTCCAAGTCCGACCGTCCGGAACTGACCTCGGCCAAGATCATCATTTCGGGTGGTCGGGCGATGCAGAATGCCGAGAATTTCAAGACCTATATCGAACCGGTCGCCGATGCGCTGGGGGCCGCCATGGGGGCTTCGCGCGCTGCGGTGGATGCGGGTTATGCCCCCAATGACTGGCAGGTCGGCCAGACCGGCAAGGTGGTTGCGCCCGATCTGTATATCGCGGTCGGCATTTCCGGCGCGATCCAGCATCTGGCAGGGATGAAGGATTCCAAGGTGATCGTTGCGATCAACAAGGATGAGGAAGCCCCTATTTTCCAGGTTGCGGATTATGGTCTGGTGGCCGATCTTTTCACCACGCTTCCGGAATTGCATAAAGCCCTGTCCAAGGGCTAAGCTATGTCCATCGTGGCCGGACCGCTGTGTCCGGCCAAACCAGAATGAAAAAAGATCAGGCAGAAACAATGTCCAGTGAAATTCGCAAGGTAGGGATCATCGGGGCGGGGCAAATGGGCAACGGGATTGCCCAGGTCTGTGCCGGCTCGGGATTTGAAGTGATGATGCACGATATCAGTGCGGAACGCATCAATGCCGGTCTTGCGACCATCAATGGCAATATTGCCCGCCTGATTGCCAAAGGGGCGATGGACGAGGCAGCCCGCCAGACCCTGCTGAACCTGATCCAGCCCGCGCCGGCGCTGGAAGATCTCGACAGCTGCGACATCATCATCGAAGCCGCGACCGAGAACGAAGAGGTCAAAAAGCAGATTTTCGTCAATCTGTGCAAGGCCATCGGTCCGCGTGCGATCATTGCGTCCAATACCTCCTCGATTTCGATCACCCGTCTGGCCTCGGTGACCGACCGTCCCGAACGCTTCCTCGGCATCCATTTCATGAATCCGGTGCCGCGCATGCAGTTGGTCGAGTTGATCCGCGGGATTGCGACCGAGGACGGCACGTTTGACGTTGCCAAGACCTTCGTCGACAAGCTCGGAAAAACCGTGACGGTGGCGGAAGATTTCCCCGCCTTTATCGTCAACCGCATTCTGCTGCCGATGATCAACGAGGCGATCTATACGCTGTATGAGGGCGTCGGCTCGGTCGATGCGATTGATACCGCGATGCGTTTGGGGGCCAATCATCCGATGGGGCCGCTGCAACTGGCCGATTTTATCGGTCTCGATACCTGCCTGTCGGTGATGCAGGTGCTGCATGAAGGGCTGGCCGATTCCAAATACCGGCCTTGTCCTTTGCTGGTCAAATATGTCGAAGCGGGCTGGCTGGGTCGCAAAACCAAGCGCGGTTTCTATGATTATCGCGGCGAAGTGCCGGTTCCGACCCGCTAGAATACCGCCCGATCAAAGGACTTCACAATTTTGTCACAGCATGGGTAGACTGTTCTTGTAACGCGAATCGTAGGCGCGTTGTGAAAGGGAGCGGTGCGGTGACGGTCCACGTTCGCCAGCTTGCCTCGCCGGAGGCCTGTCCGGCACTGGTCCTCAACGCGGATTACCGTCCGTTGAGCTACTATCCCTTGTCGCTATGGTCATGGCAGGACACCATCAAGGCGGTGGTGCTCGAACGCGTCAATATCGTGTCGTTTTATGACCGCACGATCCGCAGTCCGGGGATGGAATTGCGGCTGCCCTCGGTGGTGTCACTCAAAAGCTATATCAAGCCGACCCGCGAACCGGTGTTTACCCGTTTCAACGTGTTTTTGCGCGACCGCTTCAGCTGCCAATATTGCGGTGTCCGCGAGGATTTGACCTTTGACCATGTGATCCCGCGCTCCAAAGGCGGGACGACGACCTGGAACAATGTGGTGGCCGCCTGTTCGCCGTGCAACCTGCGCAAGGCCGACCGCCTGCCGCAACAGGCCAATATGTTTCCCGCGCAAAAGCCCTATGCCCCCAGCCTGCACGACCTGCATCACAATGGCAGGCTGTTTCCGCCCAACTATCTGCATGAAAGCTGGATGGACTATCTCTATTGGGACAGCGAGCTGGAGCCCTGATCGGCCTGCTCCTGCCGCCATTGCCGCAGGCTCATGGCGCCGAACACCACCAGAGACGCGGCAATCAGCGCATTCCATGCCGCCAGAGACAAGCCGAAAATCCGCATGGCGACCGCATCGCAGCGGATCACTTTCACGGTGTTAAGCTGCGCCATCAACTGATCAAGCCCCGCAGGCTTGAAATCGCCCGTGCAATCGCTCGGTCCCTTCCAAAGTCCCCATTCGACGCCGGCATGATAGGCCCCCATGCCTCCGGCAATCGCGATGGCGAGCAGAATGATCACCCACAAGGCTGACGTGCGCGCCACATAGGGTTTTTCATGCCGCAATTGCAGGATCAGGTTCACCAGCAAGGGCAGCGATGCATAATAAGGCAGACGCTGTTGGAGACAGAGCGGGCAGGGCTGGATACCGAGCACGAGCTGGATAAACCATGCCCCGCCCAGCGTGAAACACACGGCCAGCAACATCAGAAGGCTGGCGTGGCGGGCCTGAATGGCCCGGTTGAACAAAGTTCCTATCATCAGATCAGCCGCCCTATGATGACAAATCCAAGCACGATGACACCAACCGAGACGAGCGCGACGGTGGTCAGATTGCGTTCGATGAACAGTTTTATGGGGGTGCCGAAGCGGTTGAACAATCCGGCGATCAGGAAAAACCGCGCGCCACGGGTGACGGAGGCCAGCAGCACGAACAGCGGGAAGTTGAAATCCATCGCGCCCGAGACGATGGTGACAACCTTGAAGGGGATCGGGGTCAACCCTTTGACAAGGATGAAATAAGCCCCCCATTCTGCATAAAAGGCTTTCACCGCCTCGATTTTCGCGCCGTAGCCATAGAGGTTCAGCATCCACAGGCCGACCGTATCAAACAGCATCGAGCCGATCAGATAGCCTGCGATGCCGCCCAACACCGAGGCTATGGTGCAGACTGCGGCATAGCGCCACGCCCGTTCGGGCCGCGCCATCGCCATCGGAGCCAGAATGACGTCCGGCGGGATCGGGAAAAACGAGCTTTCGGCAAAGGATACAACGGCCAAGGCCCACAGCGCATAGGGCTTTTCGGCCAGCTGCACGGTCCAGTCATACATCCGTCTCAACATGCTTGGGTCCTTGGTCATTGCTGTTGTGTCGGCTTTAGCACGGATGTCCTAAAAATTTGCCAATCCCGTACCATCCTTTAGACTGGCTTCGGCCATATTCAATCCCGCCCGAAGGATATCCCATGCATCATCATCTCAAAGCCAGTGGCGAGACCTGCCATTGGGGCTTTTTCGACGCCACCTTGACCCCCCGTTTGACCATCAAAAGCGGCGATTCGGTGACGATCGACACCGTAACAGGCCCGCCCGAGATGCATCCCAAGCCGGAAGCCGGATTTTTTACCCCGCCCGAAATCCATGATGTCCATCGCAATGCCGAAAAAACCCTGCCCGGCCATATTCTGACCGGCCCTGTGGCGGTGGAAGGGGCCAAGCCCGGCGATGTGCTGGAAGTGCGGATCGAGGATGTGCAACTGCGTCAGGATTGGGGCTATACCTTCATCCGTCCGCTTGCAGGCACCTTGCCCGAGGATTTCGACGATTTTACCCTGCGCCATATCCGGCTCGACCGCGACAGGCTGATCGGACAGATGCCATGGGGCGGCGAATTGCCTCTGGCGCCGTTTTTCGGCGTGATGGGCACTGCTCCGCCCAAATCATGGGGGCGTTTGACCTCGCTGGTGCCGCGCGCCTTCGGCGGCAATATCGACAACAAGGAACTGGTGGCCGGAACCACTTTGTTTTTGCCGGTATTTGTCGATGGCGGCTTGTTCTCCTGCGGGGACGGCCACGGCGCGCAAGGGGATGGCGAGGTCTGCGTGACCGCCATTGAAACCGCCTTGCAGGGCACGTTTACCTTCATTCTGCACAAGGACATGGGCTTTACGGTGCCGCGCGCCCGGACGCCGACCCATCATATCACCATGTTCATGCATCCCGATCTCGACCGCTGCGCCGAAGAAGCCCTGCGTGAGATGATCCGGTTGATTTGCGGGATCAGCGACCTGACCCGCGAGGATGCTTATATGCTGTGCTCGCTGGCCGCCGATTTGCGCATTACCCAGACGGTCAACGGATCAAAAGGCGTGCATTGCATGCTGGCCAAACAGTTGATCCCGCCGAAAAAGCAGTGATCCGGCCCTGCGGGACGCTCGTGCAGGATGCAAAGGCTGTTTAGCAGAATGGTTTCGTCTCTGGACATCTGCCAAACGAGATGCAAGATGCGGTGAGACTTGAGGCAGTCAGCTTCCAGACCGACGCGAGATCGGGCGGCGGGCGGGCTGCATCAGGGCAGGGGAAATGCGAGAGCAAAGGCGGGTTGGCTTGTTCAGGGCTTGTTGGCTTGTTCAGGGCTTGGCCTGTTTCTGTGTGATGGATCATCACAAGTAAAACCGTGCTGTTGCCAACCCTCTGCTCATCACAAGAATTGCCGATCTGACTTTTGAATGTGGTCACTGTCTGACTTGAATCCGTCACAGAACGGGTTCGCCTATAACCCAAACGAGGAACGCACATGAAACTGAAACTTGCTATGACGGCCGTTGCCGTTTTTCTGTCCGGTGCGGCTTTTGCCGCCGATCCGATCAAAATCGGCCTTTCGGGCCCGTTCACCGGCGGTTCGTCCTCGATGGGCGTCAGCATGCGCGATGGCGTGAAGCTGGCTGTCGATGAAATCAACAAGGCCGGTGGTGTGATGGGCCGTAAGATCGCTCTGGTCGAGCGTGATGACGAAGCCAAGAACGAGCTGGGCGTGCAGATTGCACAGGAACTGGTCAACAAGGAAAACGTGGTCGCTTCGGTCGGCTTCATCAATACCGGTGTGGCACTGGCAGCTCAGCGGTTTTTCCAGGAAGCCGAAATCCCCGTCTTCAACAATGTCGCAACCGGTTCGGTGATCGCCAAGCAGTTTATGCCGCCCGAGCACAAGGCCAATTATATTTTCCGCAATGCCGCCAATGACACCATCCAGAGCGCGATGATTGCCAATGAGGCTGTGAAGCGTCAGGGTTTCAAAAAGCCCGCCATTCTGGCTGACTCGACCAATTACGGCCAGCTCGGCAAGACCGATCTGACCACAGCGCTGGCCAAATCCGGTGTCACGCCTGTGGCCACCGAAAAGTTCAACATCGGCGATACCGATATGACCTCGCAGCTCCTTAAGGCCAAAGAGGCCGGTGCCGATGTGATCCTGACTTATGCGATCGGTCCCGAACTGGCGCAGATTGCCAATGGCATGGCCAAGCTGGGCTGGAAAGTGCCGATGATCGGTTCCTGGACCCTGTCCATGGCCTCGTTCATCGATACCGCAGGTCCGAACGGCGACGGTGCGATGATGCCGCAAACCTTTATCCAGATGCTGACCACCCCGAAGCGCAAGGCGTTCATCGAAGCCTATCAGAAGGCTTATAATGTCGACCGTATTCCTTCGCCGGTCTCTGCCGCGCAAGGGTATGACTCGATCTATCTGCTCGCCGCAGCCATCAAGCAGGCTGGCAGCACCGAGGGCCGCAAGATCCGCGAAGCTCTCGAAAACCTGAATGAAAAGGTCGAAGGCGTTGTCACCACCTATGACAAGCCGTCCTCCGCGACCGATCACGAAGCCATCACCGACAACATTCCCGTGTTCGGTCTGGTGAAGGGCGGACGCGTGGTGCCTGCGCATCCCGAAGACATTGCAGGCGACAAAGCCCTGCGTGTGAAGTCCAAATCCTGATTTTTGAATTATTGGGAACCCGCCGCAAGGCGGGTTCTTTTGCCCTCAGGGG
>CAIYZJ010000086.1 GCA_903930675.1 uncultured Hyphomicrobiales bacterium | reverse complement strand
ATTTGCAGTCCTCTGCGTCACCACTCCGCCACGAGGCCCCCGCTGATCAACACTGATCATGCGTCCTGATAGCAAGGCGTGAGCACAACCGCAACAGCGTATTTTTCAGACCCCTCACAGTTTTTTGAAAAATTTCGATGTTTTTTTGACGTTTCGCTTGCATTACCCCCCAAGCTTATTGTAATCCCCACTCACTCCAGATGTTCCGCGATAGCTCAGCTGGTAGAGCGTTCGACTGTTAATCGAATGGTCGCAGGTTCGAGTCCTGCTCGCGGAGCCATTTCCTTTCATGGAAATCAGGCGTTACCAATTCTCGTTAACTCAGTGACACTGGCACCCAGTTTTGGCTGGCTGCCGCTTGCTTAGCCGGTTCGCCTGCTGGCTTGCCAGAAACCGATTCCCGTGACATAAAAAAGACTGTCCGACCAATGATGATGCGGGAGAGCCCGTTCGTTTGGATGGCGCCGAAGGAGCAACCACCCCGGAAACTCTCAGGCACCCGAACCGTATCATCAGGACAATCTGGAGAGAGACGCTTCGATGCGTCCACCGAAGGGGAAGCTTCAACCGCTGAAAAGCGGTTCGGGCCAAGCTCTCAGGTACCGTGACAGATGGGGCCCATTGGCACAACGTGATCCGGAAGGATCGTGTTGTGCTTGTTGAGCAACCCGTCACGGGAGGTCATCATGACCCATCTTGCTGTTATCGGCGCCGGAATCACCGGCATTACAACTGCCTATTCCCTGCTCAAAAAAGGCTACAAAGTTACGGTGTTCGACCGTCACCCCTATGCCGCCATGGAAACATCCTTTGCCAATGGCGGGCAGTTGTCGGCCAGCAATGCCGAAGTCTGGAACTCCACGGCAACCCTGCTCAAGGGCATGAAATGGATGATGCGCAAGGATGCGCCTTTGCTGCTCAATCCTTTGCCGGGCTGGCACAAATATTCGTGGCTGACCGAATTTGTTGCCCAGATTCCCAATTACCGCGCCAATACGATTGCCACCACAAAGCTGGCGATTGAAGCCAGACAGCATCTTTTCGATATCGCTGCGACGGAAAACCTGCAGTTCAACCATGAAAAACGCGGTATTCTGCACATCTATCGCGACAAGCCGTCTTACGACATCGCTGCCAAAACCAATCAGTTGCTGATGGAAGGCGGGCTGGACCGGCACGCCGTGACCCCTTCCGAAATCCGCCAGATCGAACCGACTTTGGCTTCCAACCAGCTGTATGGCGGCTTTTATACACCGTCCGATTCGACCGGAGACATCCATCTGTTCACCAAGGGATTGGCCGAAGCCTGCCTCAAAAAAGGGGCGACCATCATCTACAACAGCACGGTCACGGGTTTTGCGCCCAAGCCAAAGGGCATAGATTTGCGCTGGAGCGTCGCCCATGGCGGCGGCTTGGCGGGCGATGATTCGTCCAATGACCAGGGCCATTTCGATGGGGTGGTTGTCTGTGCGGGCGTCGAAAGCCGCGCCATTGCCGACCAGTTGAATGACCGCATCAATATCTATCCGGTCAAAGGCTATTCCATCACCGTGATGCTCGATGACGAGCAGAGCCGCGATAGCGCGCCGATGGTCAGCCTGTTGGACGAGGACACCAAAATCGTGACCTCGCGGCTTGGACGTGACCGTTTCCGCGTGGCAGGCACCGCCGAATTCAACGGGTTCAACCGCGACATCCGCGCGGACAGGATCGCGCCGCTGGTGGCGTGGACGCGCCGTTATTTTCCGAAAGTCAGCACCGAGCATAGCGTGCCATGGGCCGGTTTGCGGCCAATGACACCCAATATGATGCCCTATATCGGTCAGGGACATCATGCTTCGGTGTTCTATAACACCGGACACGGCCATCTCGGCTGGACCCTGTCGGCGGCAACGGCTGATATGATCACCAACCAAATCGGCCTCACTCTGCCATTGGCAGCTTGATCCATTTGCTGTTTAACAGCGTAGAATAGGGTGCACCGGACAGATGCATCCCGATACATTGAAGGCATGACCAATCGTGCCCATTTTACGGAGCGTGATTGTTGTCAAAAGGTCCTGTTCTCGTCTGGTTTCGTGACGATCTGAGATTGAGCGATCACCCTGCCCTTGTTGCGGGATTGGCCGGCGATTGTCCTGTTGTTCCTGTCTATGTGTTCGACGAACAAAGCCCTGCTTTCCGGCAGATGGGCGGGGCCTCGCGCTGGTGGCTGCACCATTCCCTTGCCGCCCTCGATGTATCATTGCGGGCCAAAGGCTCCTATTTGCGGATCGTGCGCGGTGCCGCGCAAACCGCGATCGCGCAACTGGTTGACCATTATCAGGCCTCGGGCGTGGTCTGGTCGCGCCGCTACGGGGCCGCCGAAATCGCGGTTGATGCATCGATCAAAGCTTGGTGCAAGGACCATGGGATCGGTTGCGAGAGCTTCAACGGGTCGCTGCTGGTCGAACCATGGCAGGTGACGACCCAAGCGGGACAGCCGATGAAGGTTTTCACGCCGTTCTGGAAAAGCGCGCGCGCCAATCACTCCTTTGCTCAGCCTTTGCCCGTACCCGTTATGCTGCCGATGGTAACGGCAACCGCCAGCCCGCTCGAAATTCCCTTGGATGATTTGACACTCCTGCCGACAAAACCCGATTGGGCCAAGGGATTTACAGAGCATTGGCAGGCAGGAGAAGCCGGTGCGCAACAGCGCTTGCTGGATTTTCTCGATGACGGGCTGAAAGGCTATGGCGAGGACCGCAACAGGCCCGACCGCAACAATGTCTCGCGTTTGGCGCCTTATCTGCGCTTCGGCAATATCTCGCCCCGCCAAGTCTGGCATGTGGCGGTCAACCGGATGCAGGCAGGCGAATGCAAGGCCTCCGAGCGTGATCTGACGGTGTTTCAATCCGAACTCGGCTGGCGGGAATTTTCCTATCATCTGTTGTTTCACAATCCAGATCTCGCCCGCAAAAACTATCAGGCACGCTTTGACAAATTTCCGTGGCGAAACGATCCTGCAGCCCTGACAGCATGGCAGAATGGCATGACAGGCTATCCGATTGTCGATGCCGGCATGCGGCAATTGTGGCAGACCGGCTGGATGCACAATCGCGTGCGCATGGTGGTTGCTTCCTTCCTGATCAAACATCTGATGATCGACTGGCGCGACGGCGAAGCATGGTTCTGGAATACGTTGCTCGATGCCGATCCCGCTTCCAATGCGGCAAGCTGGCAATGGGTGGCCGGATCGGGCGCGGATGCGGCTCCCTATTTCCGTATTTTCAATCCGGTCTTGCAGGGCGAACGTTTTGACCCCAAGGGTGATTATGTCCGCCATTTCGTGCCGGAACTGGCGCGTTTGCCGAAAGAATTCATCCACAAGCCGTGGACTGCACCCGAATGGGTGCTGCGCGAGGCGGGAGTCAGTCCGGGGGTCGATTACCCTGCCCCGCTGATCGACCATAAAACGGGGCGTGACCGCGCCCTTGCCGCTTTCTCTTCCATCAATGCTTAACACCCGAAAATCATGTGAGTGACCATGCGTCTTGCCATTATCGGAACCGGAATTGCCGGAAACACTGCGGCCTATTGCCTGTCGCAAAACAGTACCAATAGCATCACGGTCTATGAAAAAGAGTCCCGGATCGGCGGCCATTCGGCCACTGTCGATATTGATCACGGCGGCACCAAGATTGCCGTTGATACCGGCTTTATTGTCTATAACGAGCTGAATTACCCCGAATTGACCGGATTATTCGGGCATCTCGGCGTCAAAACCGAAGATTCGGATATGAGCTTCGGCGTCTCGGCCAATCAGGGCGGTTATGAATGGTGCGGGCGCACCAATGATGTGTTGCGCGGATTGTTCGCACAAAAGCGCAATCTGCTGTCGCCGCGCCATATCGGCATGTTGCTGGAGATTTTGCGTTTCAACACTGTTGCGCGTGCCGATTATCAAAGTGGCCGTTTGATCGGCCTGACTTTGGGCGACTATCTGACGCAAAAGAAATTCTCGGCCAAATTCCGCGATGCCTATCTGGTTCCGATGGGCGCGTCGATCTGGTCGATGTCGCCAAAGTCGATGCTGGGTTTTCCGATCTATAGTTTTGTCGATTTCTGCGAAAAGCACTGCCTGCTGCAATGGGACAGGCCGGTCTGGCGCACGGTGACAGGCGGCAGCCGCAATTATGTGAAGGCGCTGACGGCCGGTTTCCAATCAAGAATCAAACTGTCGACGGCTGCCACCAAAATCCAGCGGTTCGGTTCCGAAGTCCATGTCTGGGACGACAAGGGTATGATGGAATCCTTCGACCATGTCATCATGGCCTGCCACAGCGATCAAAGTCTGGCTTTGATCGACAATCCCTGCAATCTCGAACGATCCATTCTTGGCGCTATCCGCTATAAGGACAATGATGTCTGGCTGCATTGCGACCCGCAACTGATGCCCAAACGCAAACAGGCCTGGGCGGCGTGGAATGTGTTACAAGACCCCGACCCCGATCAGGCGGTTTGCCTGACCTATTGGATGAATGTTTTGCAAAATATCGACAAAGCCAAGCCGGTCTTTGTGACGTTGAACCCCAAAACCCCGCCACGCCCCGAAACGGTGTTTGGTCGCTACAGCTATGCCCATCCGCAATATGACGAGGCCGCCATTGCCGCACAGGCCCGCATCCACGAGATTCAGGGCATCCAGCGCATCTGGTTCTGCGGTGCATGGACGGGTTATGGTTTTCACGAAGACGGTCTGGCCTCGGGCCTCAATGTCGCTCGTCTGTTGGGCGCCAAAGCCCCATGGCACCGTGACGGAGACAGGCCCGTTCACAGCCATGCGGACAACCAGACCATGCTGACCGAGGCGGCAGAGTGAACACGGGGCAAACGCTCCACACCCCTTTTCCCCCGCCCGCCGACGGGGCGGGCTGGCTTTATGATTGCGTGGTCGGTCATGCGCGTCTGAAGCCCGTCGGTCATCGCTTCCGCTATCATGTCTATAATCTGTTGATTGATCTCGACCGGCTCGATGCGGCCGACCGCAGTTCGGGGCTGTTCTCTGTCGGAAGTTTCAATCTGTTGAGTTTCAATGCCAAAGACCATGGCAGCCGGGATGGCCAACCCTTGCGCGAATGGGCCGACGGGCTGTTTGCACAAGCAGGCCTTGATACCACGGGCGGGCGCATGCTGTTGCTGTGCTATCCGCGTGTGCTCGGTCTGGTGTTCGATCCGCTGTCGATCTATTACGCCTATGACAATCATGGACAGTTGCGCGGCGTGATTTACGAGGTGCGCAACACATTCGGCGAGCATCACAGCTATGTCGCCCCCGTCCAAGACGGTGAAATGTCGCAAGCGGGCCTGAAACAAAGCCGTACCAAGCAGTTTTACGTCTCGCCCTTCAACGATCTCGCGATGCGCTATCTGTTCCGACTGCGTCCGCCGACCGAAAACCTGAACGTGCGGATTCTGGAAGTGGACCAAGATGGACCCCTACTCTCTGCAACCGTAAGTGGAACAAAATCGGCTCTATCAACAAAAAATATCCTGAAGGCCTTTTTTTTAGTTCCCTT
>CAIYZJ010000085.1 GCA_903930675.1 uncultured Hyphomicrobiales bacterium | reverse complement strand
CTCAATCCCGGTGCGGTCACGAGCTTCGTGCCCAATCCCGACCATATCCATATGACGGGTGTGGCCGCCGGTAGGCCGATATGCGTTTCGCTGCATCTCTACGGCCGCAACATGAGCGCGTTCCACATGTACGATGTGTCGGCAGGTACGCGTCGGCGCATCGATGTGGGCCACCACACGACGACGGACTGAACGCCCGCCCGCGCGCTCAAAAGATCGTATGCACGACCTTGTCGGGCGGCGTGTGGCCGTCGACGAAGCTTTTGATATTGACGATCACCTTCTCGCCCATCGCGTCGCGGCCCTGGTGCGTGGCCGAGCCGATATGCGGCAGCAGCACGATGTTCTCCATTCCGATCAATTCGGCAGGCACGCTTGGCTCGTTCTCGAACACATCGAGACCGGCCGACCAGATGGTCTTGTTTTGCAAAGCGGCGACCATCGCCTTTTCGTCCACCGCACTGCCGCGACCGATATTGATGAAAATGCCCTTCGGACCCAAGGCCTTGAAAATATCGGCATTGATGATGTGGTGGGTTTCGGGACCACCCGGTGCCACCGAGATCAGAATATCGACGGCCGAGGCCAGACCTGCCAGCGTATCGTGATAGGCATAGGAGACATCATCGGCACGGCGACGGTTGTGATAGGAAATTTCCAGCCCGAATGCTTCGAGACGCCGCGCAATCGCCTTGCCGATCCGGCCCAGACCGAAAATGCCGATCTTCTTGCCGCGCAAGGTGGTGTGGGTCAGCGGATAGGGGCCCTTCGACACCCATTTGCCATCGCGCAACCAACGCTCGGATTGCGGCATTTCCTTCACGGTCATCAGCAGCAGGCCGAGACAGGTATCGGCCACTTCCTCGGTCAGCACATCGGGAGTGTTGGTGACAACCAGACCGTGCTGGCCAGCCCATTTGGCATCCACGGAGTCATAACCCACGCCGAAATTGGCAATGATTTCCAGATGCGGGAACTGGCCCATAAAAGCAGCGTCGCATTTGACATGCCCGCCCGTGGCCAATCCACGAATCGTGTGGGCATTGGCTTTGATAAAGCCGTCTTTGTCATCCATCTCCCACAAACGGTGCAGGGTGAATTGCTCAGCCAGTTTTTCGAGCACCATCGGCATCATCGGGCCGGGAGCAAGGATATCCACAGTCTTCACGTTAAACCTCCAACGCCCCGGCCATAGGAAAGGGCTTCATTTTATTCAATAATATACTTGTCGGTGACGGGACGAGTGAAAGGCTTGATTTCCTCTCCCCTCATGCAATGATGAACAATGATAGCCTTTTGGACAAGTCTCGTTTAAGACTTTCTGGTAAGACTATTTTGCAGGTGAGGGAAAAGCCGGTAAAAACGTGCCGTCGAGCCGTAACCGGAGTTTAAGGAGAGACTATGGCGTCCGTTGAAATTCGCGGCGTGAAGAAGGCTTATGGAGCCACCCAGGTGATCCATGGCGTCGACATCCAGATCAATGATGGTGAATTCGTGATTCTCGTCGGCCCGTCGGGTTGCGGCAAATCCACCTTGCTGCGCATGATCGCAGGGCTTGAAAACATCACCGGCGGCGAAATCGCCATCGGCGACCGTGTCGTCAACGATGTGCCGCCCAAAGAACGCGACATCGCGATGGTGTTCCAGAACTACGCGCTCTATCCGCATATGACAGTGGCCGACAATATGGCCTTTTCCATGAAATTGCGGAATGCGCCGAAGGAAGAAATCGCCGAGCGCGTCAACAAGGCCGCCGGTATTCTCGGCCTTGAAAATCTGCTTGAACGCTACCCCCGCCAGCTGTCGGGAGGGCAGCGACAACGCGTCGCGATGGGGCGGGCCATCGTGCGCGATCCCCGGGTGTTCCTGTTCGACGAGCCGCTCTCGAACCTCGACGCGAAGCTGCGGGTGGCGATGCGGTCGGAGATCAAGGCGCT
>CAIYZJ010000084.1 GCA_903930675.1 uncultured Hyphomicrobiales bacterium | reverse complement strand
GGGGACATCCAGATGCGCCAGCTTGAAGGCGACCGACACAAAAATCGACATCAGGATCGGGTGCAGCAGCAATTGCCGCAGCAATTTGCTCCAGTGCATGTCGCGGCCTTCGGCCAGCAAGGTGCCCACGGCAATCATGATCGGCAGATGCACGGCCACCAGCAGAAACAGCGGCACCGCGCCTTCGGGGCCGAAACTTTCCAGAATCAGCGGAATCCCCATCAGCACGGTATTGGCTTGCGAAGCCGCAAAACCGGCAATGGTACGCGGGATCACAGCGGCATCGAACACATATTTGGCGAGAGCCGAACCCATCGCCCATACGATCGCCACCGCGCCGAAGTAGGCGAACCAATAGCCCCATGGCTGCGCTTCCGGAAGGTTGACGCTGGTCAGCGTTTTGAAGATCAGACAGGGAATGGCAATCGAATAGACAAAATCTGCCAGGCCCTCGCCGGTCCGTTCGGGGATGTAGTTGCTGGCACGTGCTGCAAAACCCAGCGCCAGAAGGCCGAAAACCGGCGCGACAATCGCAAAAATATGAAGCATGTGTATCCAGTCAGGCAGTAGAAAGAGAGCGGTCAAGCACGGCGTGGTTTAACGGATGGTTCGGTCCGCGGCGGGATTGCTGCTGCTGGACTGCCGGATCAGATCGTCGATCCGGTCCCGCTCGCGTTTGAATTCGGCCAGTTGGGTGCGGTCCAGTTCGCGGTTGCTCGGCAGGCGGATGCCGAGCGGATCGACATAGTTGTCATTGACCTTGACCTCGTAATGCAGATGCGGGCCGGTCGAGAGTCCGGAACTGCCGAGGTAGCCGATCACCTGTCCCTGACGCACCGTCGTGCCTTCGACGATATCGGCAGCAAATGCCGACAGATGCGAATAGGTGGTGATGAAATTGTAATTGTGCTGGATTTCGACGCGGCGGCCATAGCCCGAATCCCATTCTGCCTTGATGACCAGCCCGTCACCGGCGGCAATGATCGGCGTGCCGATCTTGTCCGACCAGTCGATACCGGTATGCATCTTGGAATAATGCAGCACGGGATGGTAACGCGTGCCAAAGCCCGAGCGCAGCGTGCCCTCGGTAATCGGTTTGCGCAGCAGGAAGGCGCGGTTCGAACGGCCGGTTTCATCATAATGATCGACACTGCCACTCTTGCCGCTTTGATAGCGGTAATAGCGGCGGGTGGTATTGCCGGTGGTCAACGAGGCATAGAGTACTTCCTTGCGGGCCTCGCGCTCGTCGTCGTCATTATAGAAGACCTCGAAACTGTCGCCGTCATTCACGCGCTTTTGCAAATCGGTGTCAAAAAAGAACACGCGCAGCAACTGGTCGATGATCGGACGCGGAATATCATTACGAAAACCGGTTTCAAACAGGCTCTGATAAAGCGAGACCCCGCCTGTCTCGTCATCGGTGTCGGTGCTTTTCGGAGATGGGGGCGGTGCGGCGGGTTGCTGGCTGGCAGGCGGTGCAATCGCGACAAACTGGCCGCGGTCGCTTTTGACCAGCATGGCCAAGGGACGATCCTCGTCATATACAATGGCCCTGAGCAGATTGACCGGACTTGCCTTGTTGTCGGGTTGGGTGGTCAGGATTTTCAGCTTCTGTCCGTCACGGATCGTGCCGTCTTTGAGGCGCGGTGCGATGCTGGCAAAGGCATTGCGGGCTTCGGGTTGCGGCACGCCACTGGCCATCAGCAATTGCTCGAACGTATCATTCTTGCGCGCCAGCGTGAATTTTTCAGCCGGAGGCGGGGCATCCGGCCCTTTGGTGACGCGCATCGGAATGGTGGTGACGTTTTCAGGGGCCACGGTCACACGGATATTGGAAAAGGCGGTGTCGCTCAACGTGGTATCGCGTTTGAGCGGTTCGCTGCCTGCCAGTGGCAGAGTGCGCGCCAGCATCTGCTGGGGGGCAATCAGCATCGTAGGAACAAGACTGGTACGGGCCGCCACAAGGGCCGCCACGCGGATTTCCTCGACCTGCTCCTCGATCTGGCTGTCCGAGAGGACCAGGAACGGCCCGTTCGGATCAGCCACACTCAAAAGCGGCTTTTTCAGAACAAAGGCTTCGTTCTCGTCGGCGCGGATCAGGGGTTGGTCAACCTTGGGCAAAGGCTGGTCGCCGGCGGCAAAAATCTGCTGCGGGTTGAAATTCGGAATATCATTGACCGCACCCGACAAATTCAGAGCGAGTTTGGTCGAGACCCGGATATAAGGCTTTAATCTGATGACCTCGCGGTCATCGATCTTGACAGCTGTCGGGATCCGCAAAATCTGGCGGGCCGACAGGTTCTCGACCAAAGGCACCAGCCTGTCGCCGCGCTGGACGGACCCGTCAAAGACAGTGCGCATGCGCTGGCTGGCATCCGATACCAGCTCAGGCACAAAGGCCAGCATGCTGCGCTTGTCGATCGAGGTCAGGATCGCCAGCCCCAATAAAACCGCGCCGCCCAAACCGACCAAAGCCGTGGCCGTCAACCAGCGGATATTGACCGAGCGGCGATCGAACGGCAGGCCGGCACCCGATGCCGCCATAGGCGGCAACACACCGAGATTGGGTGTCACGCCTCCTTGTCGCATCAGGTTTGGCCGGCTCATTTGTTGCATCATGATGTCTATATATAGATGTTTTCGGGAAATGTGGAGACACCTGATCCAGCGTTCCCGAACGGCTTTGTCCGATGTGTCCGGGTGCCGCAACCGTATTCACCGCAATCCTATTCACGGGGAGGCTGTCTTCAAGCAGGGGGCGCATGACAATTCAGCCGTTCGCACATCAAACGGGCAGTGTTTTGGATGTTAAGGAGGCAGTTGCATTGTGAAAGTGCACAAAAATTCATGAAAAACTGCGTTGAAAGCCCCGATTATGCCTTTGGGCAGGTCTGATTGTGAATAAAAACCGGGAAAAAACTTTGAAGGATACAATGGCGCAAGCCATTGTAATCATGCAAAAAAACAGTGGTCTTATTCGGATTGTATTCAAGACCATTCGTATTGTGACACTTTTTTCGCACAAGTGTGTTGACTCTATTGGTTTGCGGGTTCTATAACGCGTTCACAGACGGCGGACGTTGGTGGTTCATTCCTTCAGCGAGCCGATATATTTTCTCTGGTTTAGGGCATTTGCTTGCCCGACCTTGGTCG
>CAIYZJ010000083.1 GCA_903930675.1 uncultured Hyphomicrobiales bacterium | reverse complement strand
TTATACTGGTCTGGACGCAGGCTTGTTTTGCACCTTGCTCCTATTTGGCGGCACCATCGGGATTAGCTTATGAAAGACTTCGCCAAACGGGCCGCGCATTGGCTGTATCAAAAGCCGCTTCTGCTTGTGATTCTCACCACCCTGATGTGGAGCGGCAACGCGCTGGCAGGCAAATTGGCGGTGGGGCAGGTGTCGCCGATGATTGTGGTGATGATGCGCTGGGTGCTGGTCAGCATCGTGCTGGTCGTATTCTTCCGCAAAATGATTGTGGCCGAATGGCCCTTGCTGAAAGGCCGCTGGCTCTATGTGTTCTGTATGGGCGGGATTGGTTTTACCTTTTTCAACGTGGTGTTCTATATCGCCGCCCATCTGACCACGGGTGTCAATATGACGCTGCTGCAAGGGGCGGTTCCGGTGTTTGTGCTGGTGGGCGGCTATCTCGTTTACCGGACCCCGATCAATGCCGCGCAATGGTGCGGGTTCTTTGTGACGATTGCGGGGGTGGTCACCATTTCGGCGCGCGGTGATCTGGAAATTTTGCGGCATCTGACCTTCAATCTCGGTGATATCGGTCTGCTGATCTCCTGCCTGTTTCTGGCGGGCTATGTGCTGGCCCTGCGGCAAAAACCGCAGATTTCCGGCATGGCGCTGTTTGCCGCCTTTGCATTGTGTGCCTTTATGTCCTCGATCCCTTTTGTGCTGATCGAAAACCGGATGGGGCTGACCCAATGGCCGACGCCGTTCGGTTGGGGCATCATCGCCTATGTCAGCCTGTTTCCCTCGCTTGCCGCGCAGATTTTCTTCATCCGCGCCATCGAGTTGATCGGCGCCAGCCGCGCCTCGCTGTTTACCAATCTGCTGCCGGTGTTCGGCGCATTCCTGTCAGTGCTGGTGCTGGGCGAGCCGTTCGGACTCTATCACGCCGTCTCGTTGCTGCTGGTCGTCGGCGGCATCATGATTGCCGAACAGGTGACATGGAGCAAACTCAAGGGCGCGTGATGATGCGACCTTCAGGCATGGCAGAGATCAAAGCGCCTTGTCTTTGATCTTGATCGTGTAATTGACATAACCGGTCTGAACGCGGCCCTTGCGCTTGTTGTATAGAATTTTGACCGTCATCGTATCGGTCCCGACTTTTTCGGGCACAATCACGATCGTATTATCGTTTTCGATCACGGGTTTCAGGAATTTCGGCTTGATGAGAATTTCGATCGGCCGGCTCAAGCCGTTCTGGAAGAGATATTCTTTCGAGCAACCGGCTTCATCGCTGCCGACGCGCGCAGATTGCACGGTCATTTCCCATGTGATGCTTTTGGTGTCGCCTTCATTGCCGAACAATCCGGTAGGCGGATGGTTGCAGTATTTTTCTGCATAGGCTGCCGAGCCGAACAAACAAAAGAAAACAATCAGAAATTTGCGCATTTGAATGCCTCACAACAATTCCAGCGCAGTGCGGAAGCAAACCGGCCCCGCTCTGCTCGACCTGCGTTGTTCAGATGGCACGATAGATATGCCTAGAGTGATACTCTAACATCAACCCGATGCCGCGCCAAGACGAACTTGCCGAAACAGCCCCGATGGAGCTTCATCCAATCGGCACAAAGTCGGATTTTGTGCGGAAAGGTTTGATTCATCTCGAAAAGGGAATTTGCTTCGCCCGCACCCGACTTCGACCTAGATTGCAGCCACTGCACCTCTTGACCAAATGAGTGACCGTGGACGAGTTTTCCCTGTATCGCAAGCCAAAGCCCAGCCTGTATGAAATCAGTCCTGCGCGGACCAATCGGCATTTTACATGGATGATCATTGCTTTCATTCTTGCCTTTGGCACCATTGCCGGCAAATTGGTGCTTTATGGCTCGGGAGTTTTCAAATCCGAGGCCAGAGTCAGGATCCAGTTGCTCAAGCCGACCAAGGGCAGGCCGGATATCGTGGACCGCAATGGGGAAGTGCTGGCCACCGACATCAAAAAATACTCGGTCTATGTCGAAGTCAACAAGCTGATCGAGCGCGACAGAGCAGCCCGCCTGTTGGCGCAGGTTTTGCCCGGCCATACCAACCAGATGAAATTGCTGGTGGAATTCGAGAGCGGACGCAATTTCTTCTGGGTTGCCCGCAATATCAGCGAGGAGGAGCGCGAACGCGTGTTCCGTCTAGGCTTGCCGGGCGTGGTGCTGGAGAAAGAAAACCGCCGCTTCTATCCCAATGGCAGACTGGCCGCCCATATTCTCGGCAGCACCGATATCGACAATCGCGGCACGGCAGGATTTGAAAAATATATCGACAGCACCGGCATCAGGGATGTCGAGCAATTCGGTTTGGCGGTCGATGCCGAAAGCCTGACACCGTTCCAGCTCTCCATTGACATGCGGGTGCAGCATGCCTTGCGTGACGAGCTGGTCAAAGGCATCGCCAAATACAAGGCCATTGCCGGATCGGGCATCATCTATGATGTCACCACAGGCGAGATCATCGCACTGGCGTCTTATCCGGATTTTGATCCCAACATCACCGGCGAAGCGCAAAAGGGCGAGAACATCAACCGCGCGATGGTCGGCGTGTACGAGATGGGCTCGACCTTCAAGGCGCTCAACACCGCCATGGCGCTGGAGTCGGGCAAGATGACGATCAATTCGGCCTTCGATACCAAAGAGGGCCAGATGACCTTCGGCAAGCATACGATCCATGAGTATCACGGCACCGGTCGTCGTCTCACCATTCCCGAAATTTTCCTTCATTCTTCCAATTTAGGCTCGGCCAAAATGGCACTGTTGGCAGGCACCAAGGCCCAGCAGGATTTTCTGCGCAAGATGGGTATTCTGGACAAAGTGCAAACCGAATTGCCGGAAACCCAAGCCCCGCTGACGCCCAGACATTGGGGTGATGTTGCAACGGTCACGATCTCGTTCGGGCATGGTATTTCGGTCTCGGCACTGTCCTGCGTCAAAGCCATCGGTGCGCTGGTCAATGGCGGTCGTTTGATCGAGCCGACATTTTTGAAGCGCAGCGCGCAAGAGGCGCAGGACAAAGCCCCGATCGTGATCAAGCCGGAAACCAGCGAGGCCTTGCGTTTTGTCATGCGGCTCAATGCCGAACAGGGCACGGCGAAAGGCGCGGTTGTGCCGGGTTATTTCATCGGCGGCAAAACCGGCACGGCTGAAAAGGTGGTCCGCGGCATCTACCGCAAGGACCAGATGCTGACAACCTTTATGGCGATCACACCTGCCGACAAGCCACGCTATCTTTATTTCGTGATTTTGGATGAACCCAAAGGCATCCCCGAAACCCATAATCTCGCAACGTCCTCTTGGAATGCCGGAGCCGTGACGGGGAAACTGCTGGAACGCACGGCACCGATGTTGCTGCCACCGATGCTGGCCGCCCCCGAGGATCCGTTTCCGACCATGGTCAAATGGAATGCATGGGGAGCAAAAAAATCGTGATCAACAGGGCTATTGCCTAAGGGCAATCGATTGCTGATCGTATGCTTTGTGCAAACGCCCACGACATAGCTGCCCTGATCAGGTCGACTATCTTTGTCCGGTTTGCTGCGTCAGTATGAATGACAAGACTTGAAGCAAGCCCGCAAGGGCTGAGAAGAATGATACGGGGATGGAAGATGCCGGATTGTGTTGCCGCCCGCTACCCCTTTGCCTGTGCCGGTCAGGCGTAAGCGAAGCCCATGCCGATGACCCGCACTGCCCAACCGCTTTTGCCCGTGATCCTCTGGATGAGCGGCGCGCTTGTGTCGTTTTCCGTGATGGCGATTTCGGTGCGGCAATTGGCCAATCATCTGGTGCTGATGGAAATCATGGCGCTGCGCAACCTGTCGGGTGTCGTGATCCTGTCGGTTCTGGCCCTAATCCACCCGCCATTGCGGCGTCAGATCAAATCCGAAAAGATGAGTCTGCATGCGCTGCGCAATGGCGTGCATTTTCTGGCCACCTATCTCTGGGTCCTGTCGCTGACCCTGTTGCCACTGGCCACCGTTTTCGCGCTGGAATTTACCGCACCTGCCTGGGTATGCTTGCTGGCGGTGGTGTTTCTGGGCGAGCGTTTGACTGCATCGCGGGTGCTGGCGGTCGTGCTGGGCTTCTTGGGCGTCCTGACGATCATCCGGCCCGGGGTTGAAACCTTTCAAGCCAGCACGCTGGTGATCCTGTCGGCCGCGCTGTGTTTCAGCATTTCCATCGTCACCCAGAAGTTGCTGACCAAGAGCGATACCACCTATGGCATTTTGTTCATCATGAACGCATCGCAATTGCCGATGGCCCTGATCGGTGTCTATCTGACCGGCAGTTTCGATTTTTACCAGAAATTGGGGATGCAGGATCTGTTGCCGGTCATGTGTGTCTGCATCATCGGCATCACAGGGCATTTGTGTCTGACCAATGCCTTTCGGGCCGGAGACGCGATTGTCGTGGTGCCGCTCGATTTCCTGCGGATTCCGTTGATCGCCTTTGTCGGATATTTTCTCTATGGCGAGACGCTTGATCCCTATGTGTTTGTCGGTTCGGGTTTTATCGTGACCGGCATTGTGTGGAATATCATTGCCGAAAAACGGCAGCAGTCGACTTTGCCGCGTCAACAGCTGCCGCAACAACAGGATTGAGCCACAGGCTCAGGCATGCCCGCGCGCCAGCGCCAGTTTGACGCGATCCGGCGTAAACGGCACATTGCGCAACCGCGCACCGCAGGCATCATACACCGCATTGGCCAAAGCCGCAGGCACGGCAGCGCAGGCCGCTTCGCCCGCGCCCAATGGCGGCAGATGCGGCTGGTCGAGCAAGGCAATCTCCAGCTCGGGCACATCGGGGAAGGTCAGCAAAGGATAGCTTTGCCAATCCACACTGGTCACTTTTGAAGTGTCGAATTGCGTTTCCTCGAACAAAGTGCGGCTGAGTGTTTGCAGGATATTGCCTTCGACCTGCTGGCGCGTCGCATCGGGATTGATGATCAACCCGCAATCATGCGCACAGACAATGCGTTTGACCACAATCGCCCCGGCCCGACGCTTGATCTCGACCTCCATGCCGATGGCCACATAGGTCTCGTTGAATTTATAATGCACATAGGAGAAGCCGCGCCCGAGCGAGCCGGATTTGGCAGGCGAGGGACGCGCCTGCCAGCGCATCAATTCCGCCACCTTTTTGCACACAGCCAGACCGCGTGGATCACTCAATCCTTCAAGCCGGAATTCGAGCGAGTCACGCTGTGCGCTGGCGGCCAGTTCATCGACAAAACTTTCGACTGCAAAGCTGTTGGCGATCTTGCCCGGCGCCCTGATATTGCTGGGCCTGAGCGGCGAATCCTTTAGCCAGTTCACCCTGACGGCAAGATGCGGATGCGCATAAGGCGGATGCGCGTTTTGCGAGATCAATCCGGTCGACAGGCCCTGCGGCTGGTTGATGCCTGCGTCTTGCGGACCGAGCATCGGAATATTGGGCAGGCTGGCAGTGGCTTTGGGCAACCACATCTCGGTTTCCCACGCCGCAAGTCTGCCCTCGCCGTTGACAGCACCACGCATGGCGAGCAATTGCGGCGGGCCTTTCGGATCCCAGCCCAACTCATCCTCTCGCGACCATTGCACCCGCACCGGTTGGCCGATCGCTTTGGAAATCAGCGCCGCATCGGCACAGACATCGTCATGTCCATTGGTGCCGTAGCAGCCCGCACCATCCCTATAGATGACGCGCACCTGCTCCAGCGGACGCTCGAGAATCCGCGCACAAATGCCGCGCAAACGATGGGTGGCCTGTGACGCGCTCCAGATTGTCACCCCATCGGGGCGCACATCGGCAATGCCGCAAGACGGACCCATCGAGGCATGGCTTTGCAGCGGCCAGTAATAGCTGGCCGAAAGTACTTGCTTGCTCTCGGCAAGGGCTTTGGCGCTGTCGCCCTTTTGGGTCAGCACCTCTTTGCCCGCCGATTGAGCGGCATCATTGCCCGCCGCAACCATCCAGCTTTTGACCTTGTCATGGCCGACCAGGCTGGCCGGATTGGACCAGCTGACTTTCAATGCTTTGGCGGCACGAATGACCGTCCATTCATTGCGCGAGACCACAGCAAGAAAATTGTTGATCCTGACGATTTTGACGTCAGAGAGGGTTTTGACCGAACTCTCGTCAATCCCCGTAATGCTGGCCCCCACCGCTTGCGGCCTGATGACGCGGGCATGCAGCATCCCGTCGATTGTGACATCGTGCATATAGGGGTGCTGGCCGGTGACCTTGGCAGCGATATCGGGGCGGGGCAGAGGCTTGCCGACGATCTCATAATCAGCCGGTTTTTTCAGAGGTGCTTTCTCGTCCAGTTTCAAGGCAAAAGGCTTGCCGTTGAGCAGAACTGAGAAGGCCAGACGCTCCTGCGTGTCGCCGTCAACCACATGGCCATCGGCCACCGTCAAGTCGTTGCGCGGTTTGCCCCAGTGTTGCGCCGCCATGCCGATCAGCGCTTCGCGGGCCGTGGCGGCGGCCTGACGGATTTGCACCCCGCCGCGCATGATCCCCGAACTGCCTGCGGTCGGACCCTGATCGGGTGTCAAAGCGGTGTCGCCTTCGATCAGGGTAATGGCTTCGAGCGGCAGGCCCAGTTCCTCTGCCGCCATTTGCGGTATCGCAATGCGCAAGCCTGTGCCGAGATCGACCTTGCCGCAATAGAGTGTGGCCGAGCCATCGGGGGCCAGCGCGATGAAGCCGTCAACCTCGTCGGTTTTCAATGTCTTGCCCGCTTTCAACTGCGGGGTATTGCGCTGTTGGGCTTGGGCCAAACCGGAGGCAAAGGTAACGACCAAAGCGCTTCCGGCGCGCAACAGATCGCGGCGGTTGAGGGCGGGTGTGCAAGGGACGGTTTGATCGGTCATGGCATCACCTGTCCGCTGGCGCGCATCACGGCGCGCAGGATCCTGTCATGTGTGCCGCAGCGGCACAGATTGTTGGCCAGAGCCTGTTTGACGTCGTCCAGATTGGGTTTGGGATTGCGCCCCAACAGGGCTACCGCATTGATCACCATGCCATTGGCGCAATAGCCGCATTGGGCGGCCTGTTCGGTCACAAAGGCGGCTTGCACGGGATGGGGGTTCTCGATCGTGCCCAGTCCCTCAAGTGTGGTGATGGTTTTGCCGACAGCCTGAGAGACACTGAGCTGGCACGACCGCACCACCTCGCCATCTGCCAGCACGCAGCAAGTGCCGCATTGCCCGAGCCCGCATCCGAATTTAGCGCCGGTCAGCGACAGGTCATTGCGCAGGGCATAGAGCAAAGGCTGGTCGGGATCGTCCGCCTCGATGGGCCTGATCCGGCCATTGATGGAGCATTGATAGACCGCCATCGTCTCTCCCCTCACGTGCATATGCGGATTGTCAGCCAATAAAGGCAGTCCGCTCGTCTTGGTTGCTGAGAGTAAACCAGATAAATTTTATTTTCGCCAGACTATTTCTCTGGCACGAAACCGTATCAATTGACGGGCAGATCAGGATAGCAGCCAGCGCGGCGGTGACGGCTCGAGCTGCATTCCGCTTGCCGCTTTGATGCAATCCTCCAGACTGCCGAACCGCATGCTGCGCCCGACAAGACCGGGGGCATAATGGGCGTATTTGCCGGAATTGGTCATGATTACGCGGGCCGTCGGCGGTATCACCGGCTCGGTCAGCATGCACCAGCAGGTGTCATTGACGAATTGGACGCCGAAGCGTTCAAGCGTGCCGATATATCCCGCCTCGTGGGCTTTCCGGTATTCTCCGCGTCCGCAGGTAATGACCACGGGAATGCTGCATGACCCGCCATGCAGGGTGGACAATTGCGCAATCGTACCGAGCTCCTCGCACGAGGCATGCGGATTGCCGATGGCGATCAAATCAATGCTGGTCGATTGCGCGCTGTTGAGTTCCTGCCAGCTCCGGCATAAATCCTCTGCGCTTACTGTGAGCTGCGGCAATTGCATGCCATGGTCGCGGTGCTGTCCGGCTTCCGGTGTGATCCCGAGAATATGGAACATCGGCGCGGCGGAGGTGGTGGCAAAGGCCGCACCGAAGGCTTTCAAATCATCCTTGTCGGGGGTGAGGTGTTCAAGCCCCGTGATCAATGGAATCGCCGTCGGGGCCATCATGCCGATATGATGCCCCAGCAACGGGTAAAATGACTCGTCGATGCCCTTGAGGCTTGCGACATCAATCACCAGTTCCGGCTTGCGCTCCTCGTCGCGGTAGCATCCTGTCAGGGGCGCACGGCCGGTAATGGCCACGCAGATATCGAGATAGTCGGGATATTTCAGCGTCCGTGCCCCGATCACCGAATTGGCATAGACCACAGCATTCGATTCCGCCCAGACAATGGCCTCGCCATACACAGGCGGGTTTTGCAGCAGATAAGGCGCGCAGGTAAAAGACGCGGCGGCCCCCATGCCCGTATAGGCTGCGGCCAGCCGCTCGGAGGGTTCGCCCAATTCGGATGGTATCCCTTGTGCCCGCCAGTGCCGCCGGTCAATCGAAATGGCATTGAGTGTGGTCGGCACGGCCACCTTCGCTCCCATGGCGCACAGGCGCTGGGCAAAATCCAGCCCGCCCGGCCCGATATAGATGCAACCGTCAATATGGGCCTTGGTGACATCGATCAGTTGCTCTGCGCCCATCAGGCCCGCCATGCGGGTGACAATGCCCATCGCCAGTTTGGCGCCTTCGCCGTGATCGCCCCGCAGCATGGCAATGTCATGATCACTCAGCGCAATAGGGTTGACCGCCATCGGCGGAACCGTGGCAGTCAGAGTTTCTGAGGTGGTTTGGTCAGCCCGATGGGTGGTCAAACGCCCATCCGACAGGCTGGCCTGTTGCGCATCGGCCAAAGCGGCGAAGCGTTCTTTTGCCAGATGCAGCACGGGCAGGGACTGTCCGTAAATCTCTTGTGCGATCATGACGCCGAGCGGCAGAATGGTTTCGTCCTGTTCGAAAATCAGAGCGGCCGGCGCAACCTTGTTCAAGATCAGCTCGAGCATCACACAGCTGCCTGTGCAAGACCCGCGTCCGCTCGGGATGGCCAGCATGGTCCCGCTGATGCATTGTCCGAACAAAGGATGGTGATGGTCAATCACCATGCCGGTCAGCGGGTCGACCCCGCCCCAAAAGCTCAAGCCCACATCGGAGAACAACACCTTGCCCGCCGCTTGCCCTTCGATCAGGCTATGGCCTTGCCAGATGGAGCTTCTCCCAGCGCTGTCAATGCCGCAGTCTGTGCCCGCCATGTCCCGTCTCCTGCTTCAAACCCATGCCAGTCAACGCCAATTTATGCTTCGGAGCAATGGCGAAGGCAGGAACCCTCAAGGCGTGTGAAGACTGCCGTCGCGCAGGCGGGTTTGGGTCCATGTCGTGATGCCATGCTCGCAGGGGAATTTGGCAGCGAGCTTTTCATCGAGATCGACACCCAGACCCGGCCTGTCATTGGGATAGACAAAGCCTTTCCTGAGTTCAGGCAGACCGGGGAACACATCCAGCAGCGCATTGTGCGGGCCCTTGATGTCCTGAATCACCACATTGGGCGGCTCGGTGCCCGACCATTCCTGCACCCCGAAATTGCGCGCCGACAGATCGAGATGGATATTGGCGGCATGCGCCAGAGGCGACATATCGCCCGGCCCGTGCCAAGCGGTGCGTACGCCGTATTGCTCGGCGAAAATCTGCAATTTGCGCGCCGGCGTGAGGCCGCCGATCTGGCTGACATGCACGCGGATGAAATCGATCAGCCGCTCGGCAATCAGCTGTCGCCATTCCAGCGGATGGTTGAACAATTCGCCCTGCGCCAGCGGAATCGTGGTCTTGGCGCGTAATTCCCTCAACCACTCGCCCTGTTCCAGCGGGATCGCGTCTTCCAGAAAGAACAGGTCGAACGGCTCCAGCGCCTTCGCCAGCTTGATCGCATCGACCGGATGCAACCGCTCGTGGACATCATGGATCAACTCGACATCAAAGCCGAACCTGTCCCTGATTTTCTCGAACATCGAAATAGTGGCGCGCATATAGCCGCGCGGATCGAGATAGATCCCATCGGGTGCTCCTTCGGGGCTGTCCGATGGCGCAGGGCCATAACCGCCGCCGCCATAGCCGCCCGCCTGACAGCGGATATGGGTAATGCCTTTCGCCTGAAACTCTTCTATTTTGTCACACAGGGCTTCAAAGCTGCTGCCATCGGCATGGCGGTAGACCGGCACGGCCTCGCGCACCTTGCCGCCGAACAATTGATAAAGCGGCAGATTGGCCAGCTTGCCCTTGATGTCCCACAGGGCCATATCCACGCCCGAAATGGCGTTGTTCTCGATGGGTCCGTTTCGCCAATAGGCGTTCTGGTGCAAGAGTTGCCAGATCTCTTCGATCGCCTGCGCATCGCGCCCGATCAGCAGCGGGCCGATATAATCGTCAATCAGGCTTTTGACGGTCAGCGCCCGATAGGCAAAGGTCGCGCAGCCCAAACCATACAGCCCCGGCTGGTTGGTATCGATCCGCACAACGACAAGATTGATCCCCACGGGGGCGGTCAGAATGGTTGTCACGCGGGTGATTTTTACGGACATATGCGTTGCTCGTCGTGAAGGGGTGCTCCGAGGTCATTCTTTGGAACACCCGAAGGTAGAGTTTTCACACTATAATCACGGATGCGACCTGGTTGCGCCACCGGGTTTTTGTAACAGGATCGGCGGCTAGTTGCCTATCGCACCATGCGGCCATTCCGTATTGTATGCATTGATCCAAGTCTCCGATTTCTGGCTTGCATCGTCAAGCGTATTGGCAATAGCGCTATCAGCGACGCATCAATGCTGCCATGTTCGGAGCGTCACTTGCAAAATAAGGCACTTCTCATTCCAGGATGCCGGCAAAGCCCGGACGCCGGGAGTCCACCCTCAGCCTGCTTCACAATCTCCGATATTTGTGGCTCGCCAAATAGACGGGTATTTATTTGGAATCCCCCCGTTCATTTTGCCGGGAAATTTTTTTACTTTTGAACCCCATTATTGCAGGGGAATTAACAATCCATTCTCAATTTTTATTGATCTGGAATTTTATAATCCTTAATTTCTCAAGCACTATACACCCCATTAATACAGCAACGGTATCATGGTAACATAAGCGCTCAATTTGTTTAGTGACAATCTGAAAGCAAAAATGGCATAGAAGCGCGACTTTTTTATCCCGCCTCTATGCCAATAAAAATCGAGGTCTATCAATCTGAATAGCCCCGAGTTTTCTAGACACCCTCTGAGCTTATTTTTTGCTGCCGCTCGTAGTCGATGGGCGACAT
>CAIYZJ010000082.1 GCA_903930675.1 uncultured Hyphomicrobiales bacterium | reverse complement strand
CGTCATCAGGCCCTCGGTGTGTTCCGTGCCAATAAAGACGGGCATGGCGGCGGCATCATTGAGCCGGTCGACAAGAAATCATTGGGCCGCATCCTGCGCGTCAATCCCGGTGACGAGGATGGTGCCAAGGACGGCGATCTGGTCTCGGCCTCTTTGGTACCGACCCCGCGTCTGGGCCCGCCTCTGGCGCGCGTCAAGGAGCGGCTCGGTTCGATCACCTCGGAAAAGGCCATCAGCCTGATCGCGCTGGAGGCCCATGGCATTCCGACCCGTTTTGCCCCTGCCACTTTGGAAGAATCCGAGGCCGCCGAGCCTGCCAGCCTGAAGGGCCGCGAGGATTGGCGCGATATTCCGCTGCTGACCATCGATCCGCCCGACGCCAAAGACCATGACGACGCCGTGTTTGCCGAAGCCGATCCCGACCCCGCCAATGCAGGCGGCTATGTGGTGACGGTGGCGATTGCCGATGTCGCCGCCTATGTGCGGTTTGGCTCGTCGATGGACCGCGAAGCCAGCGAGCGCGGCAATTCGGTCTATTTCCCCGACCGCGTCGTGCCGATGCTGCCGGAACGGATTTCCAACAATCTGTGTTCCTTGCGTCCGCACGAGGACCGCCCCGCTTTGGCCGTGAAGATGGTGTTGGGAGCCGACGGCCACAAACGCCGCCATGGTTTCCATCGTGTGATGATGCGGTCAGCCGCAAAGCTCTCCTATCAACAGGCGCAGGATGCCGTTGACGGCCACACGGATGACACCACCGCGCCGCTGCTCGCCCCCGTCTTGCAACCTCTTTGGGAAGCCTACCGGATTGCCACCAAAGCGCGCACCGACCGCGCCCCGCTTGCGCTGGATCTGCCCGAGCGCAAAATCATCCTGAAAGCCAATGGCAGTGTCGATCGTGTCCACATCCCGCCCCGTCTGGATGCGCATAAATTGATCGAAGAATTCATGATTCTGGCCAATGTGGCGGCGGCAGAAATGCTCGAAAGCAAACGCACGCCGTTGCTCTATCGGGTGCATGGCGAGCCGTCGATGGAGAAAATGCGCTCATTGGGCGAGGTCTTGGCCACTGTCGGCATCAAGGTCACCTTGGGGGGCGCGTTGCGTCCGGCTTTTTTCAACAAAATTCTTGCGCAGGTCGAGGGCAGCGAGCATCAGGCCTTCGTCAATGATCTGGTGTTGCGCTGTCAGGCACAGGCCGAATATAGCCGCGACAATATCGGCCATTTCGGGCTGAACCTGCATCGCTATGCGCATTTCACATCGCCGATCCGCCGTTATGCCGATCTGATCGTCCATCGCGCGCTGATCCGCGCCTATGGTTTGGGAGATGACGGCTTGGCGGATGCGCAAATCGGCGAATTGGCCGCTATTGCCACTGCTATTTCTGCTGCCGAACGGCGCGCCATGGGCGCGGAGCGTGAAACCATTGATCGCTTGATTGCCTTCCACCTGTCCGAACAGGTCGGGGCAACCTTTACCGGCCGCGTGGCGGGCGTCACCCGTTCGGGCCTGTTTGTCAAACTCGAGCATACCGGCGCGGACGGCTTTATCCCAGCCGCCACCTTGGGCGGGGATTATTACGCCTTTGACGAGGGCGCGCATGCGCTGATCGGTCAGGGGACCGGCGAAAGCTGGCGGTTGGGTGATACGGTCAGCGTCAAACTGGTCGAAGCCGCCCCGGTGGCGGGTGCCTTGCAGTTCGAAATGCTCAGCGAAGGCCGCATCATCAAGGGTCGTGGTGCAGGCAAACGAGGCATGCGTCGGGAGACTGGACGGGCCAAGGCACATCTGCCACAAAGGCAACGTCAAACAAGGCGGAAGGCGCGATCATGACGAGCAAAAGCACATCGGTCACTGAATCCATTGTCTGGTCGCAAGACAAGCCGGAACCCGCCAAACGCGATGTCGCCCAGGCCATGTTGCGCGGGGCCATCGGCCATTGCCCGCATTGCAACAAGGGCAAGCTGTTCACAAAATACCTTAAAGTCACTCCGCAATGTTCTGAATGTCATGAAGATTACACCCCGAACCGTTCGGATGATCTGCCGGCTTATCTGGTTTTGTTGATCGTCGGCCATATCGTGGTGGGCGGCATGATGTCGGTCGAGGCAAATTATGACTGGCCGACCCAATGGCATTCGATTGTCTGGCCGGTGCTGTGCACGGTGCTGACGCTGGTGCTGTTGCCGCCGGTCAAAGGCGCGGTTGTCGCCCTGCAATGGGCCTTGCGGATGCATGGATTCTCGAACCAGCCCGATGGTGACGAACTGCCTGCTTTGCGCCCTGCCCCCCATCACGACGCATAAGCGGACCGGTCATGAGCGACACACAGCAAAGTCACCCCTATCTGTTGCAGCTTGACGGTGCGGCGCGTGAAAGACGCTGGACCAATGTCCGGCCGCGCGATGCCGCAACCCTGATTGTGATCGACCGCTCGACGAAAATGCCGAAACTGCTGATGGGCAAACGCCATCACGGCCACAAATTCATGCCCGGCAAATTCGTGTTTCCCGGTGGCGGCATCGAAAAGCACGACCGCCAGATGGTGGTGGCCGGTGCTCTTGAACCGGCTGTCGAACAGCGCCTGATGCAGCGGGTGCAACGACCCACGATGTCGCGGGCGCGGGCGCTCGCGCTGGCGGCCATTCGCGAAACATTCGAGGAAACCGGTCTGCTGATCGGCTCAAAAGACTATGGCATGCCCGACCGTGCCCCCGAAGGACCATGGGCCGATTATGCCCGACTCGGCGTGTTTCCGCATCTCGAAGACCTGCACATGGTCGCGCGCGCCATTACGCCTCCCCGCCGTCCCAAACGCTTCGATGCCCGTTTTTTTGCCGTCGACCGCACCGCGATTGTCGACGAGGTGACAGGTGTGATCGGGCCTGATTCCGAATTGACCGAACTGGTCTGGGTGCCGATGGACGAGGCCAAACATCTCGATCTGCCGCCCGTCACGGCCGTGATCCTGCTGGAACTGGCTGACCGGATCGAGGCCGGTTTCGGCCATCATCTGCCGGTGCCCTTCTATCACGAGGTCAACCGCGCTTTTGTGCGCGAGCTGCTTTAAGGCCGATGCCGCTTTCACCCGCTGATACGACCTTATCCCGCGCACGCTGGACAATTGCGCTGGCCATCTTGCTGATTGCCATCATCGGCGTGGCGATGTCGATGACCCTGCCTTTGCTGTCTTTGCGGCTGGATCAGGCGGGCTGGTCGGGCGCGATGATCGGGCTCAATACCAGTTTCATGGCGCTGGCCACCCTCTCGCTCGCGCCGTTTATTCCGGCTTTGGCCAAGCATTTCGGCATCAGGGCTCTGCTGGTCACGGCTTTGCTGACGGGGGCAACAGCCACGCTGGGTTTTGGCTGGGCGCAAAGCATCTGGAGCTGGTTTTTCCTGCGCTTCATGCTGGGTTGCGCTTTGACGGTTTTGTTTATTCTCAGCGAATTCTGGATCAATGCGGCGGCTCCCGATGACCGGCGCGGGCTGATCATGGGAATTTACGGCACGGTCCTGTCGCTCGGCTTTGCCAGCGGCCCTTTGGTGCTGCAACAGACGGGCACGGCGGGCGAATGGCCCTTGGTGCTGGGCGCGGGCATTTTCGCACTGGCTTTGTTGCCTGTCTGGCTGGCCGGACACCAGACCCCGCAAATGGATGGCCATGCCGGTTTGGGATTTGTCCCGCTGTTCCGCTCCGCCCCCGTGGCGGCTCTTGCGGCTTTGCTGTTCGGGGCGGTGGAGACCGGCGCGTTCAGCGTGTTGCCGGTCTATGGTCTCCGAATCGGTCTCGATGATCAGGCGGCTGCGATGCAGATCAGTGCTGTGGCTGTGGGCAATCTGTTTTTCCAGATCCCTTTCGGGCTGCTGGCGGATCGTTACGATAAAAAAAGGCTATTGCTGCTGATTGCGGCCCTTGCGGGTCTGATCACGCTGGTGATCCCGTTTCTCGCAGCCGATTCATGGGTCTATCTGGCAGTGTTGTGCCTGTGGGGTGGCGTGGCGGCCAGCCTTTATTGTGTCGGCTTGGCCTTGTTGGGCGCGCAATTCCACGGGGCGTCTTTGGTGGCGGCCAATGCCCTGTTTGTGATGCTCTATGCCTCGGGCCAGATGGTCGGCCCCCCGCTTTTGGGCTGGGCGATGGATCTGGTCAATCCGCACGGCTATATCTGGGCGTCCGCGGGCCTGTTCGCGCTTTATGTCGGCGTGGTGCTGGTTTTCGGGCGCACAAGGCGGGTTTGATCCGTCATTTTCGCTACAGGCGCGTGTTGACATTTGCCATATCATCGCTAGAAGTAACGGCAACGTGGACGGTTCTCGTAATCGGCCCCAATGATTTTTTTGTCTGTCGATAGGGTGCAAGCCCTGAACTTATAAGGATAGCCGCCATGGCCAAGGCGACCACAATCAAAGTGAAGCTGCTGTCGACTGCCGACACGGGCTTCTTCTACGTTGCCAAGAAGAATTCGCGCACCATGACCGACAAGCTGTCGATGCGGAAATATGATCCCGTCGCGCGCAAGCATGTCGAGTTCAAGGAAGCCAAAATCAAATAAGTTGGTGTTTTACCAATTGCTTTGAACAAAAGCCGCCTTCGGGCGGCTTTTTTGTGGCCTCAATTGGCGAAAGACTGGACCACTTCGAGAAATTTGGCGACAGAGATCGGCTTGGACAGATAGGCCTCGCAGCCTTTGGCGCGAATCCGCTCCTCGTCACCCTTCATCGCAAAGGCGGTAACGGCGATGATCGGGATCGCGCGCAGATCCGGATCGCTTTTCATCCATTCGATAATATCCTCGCCGGAAATTTCGGGCAGCTGGATATCCATCAAAATCACATCGGGCCGATGGGCGCGGGCCAGCGACATGGCATCCTGCCCGCTCATGGTCTTGATCGTGCGATAGCCATAGGCCTCCAGCAGATCATTGAACAGCTTCATGTTCAATTCATTGTCTTCGACAATCAGCACGGTTTTGGTCATGGTCATTCCATAAGCACGGCCCACAAGAGAGCCCTCTTCTGCTCTATCCATAATCGTATAAAGTCGATCTGTCGATCAAGCACAAGAGGGACCACCCATGCCTGCCCATCCCAAAGTCGGTGATTCGTAGTTATGTCCTTAATAGCCACAGGCCCTGTATCTGTCAAAACTAAGGTACTAGGGCCAAAACACGCCAACTCCATCACTTTGCCCTGACGACGCTGGTCGTCGGTGACGTGCTCCG
>CAIYZJ010000081.1 GCA_903930675.1 uncultured Hyphomicrobiales bacterium | reverse complement strand
GGCAGCGGTGATGATCGGCGGTGATCCAGACGGGCTAATGCAGGCTTTCAAAAATGTGATTGACGCGATCGGTCAGGTCCATCCCGCATTGATCGATGGAATGGGTCTGAGCCGCGATGATATTGCCCGCCTGTTGACGCAATTCGCCCCGCCGGTTTTTGCAGGGATCGGCGTGCTCAGCAATTGCGCTCTCGTATGGCTTGCTGCCAAGCTTGTCCATATGTCCGGCCGCCTGCTGCGGCCATGGCCCGATCTGGCAATGACCTCGATGCCGCCTTCGGTGCTGGGTTTGACGGTTCTGAGCGGGATTTTGTCGATCCTGTTCGACGGCTTCGGCGGACTATATGCCCGTTCGATACTGGCAGCATTGCTCACCGCCTATGCGCTGGAAGGCTTTGGCGTTATCGCAGTGATGACGCGTGGCATGACATGGCGCAACACGCTGCTTGCCGTATTTTTCGTTGTTCTGGTTGGTTTCAGCGCGCTGACTTTGCCGTTGATGCTGGCCATGGCTGCTTTGGGTATTGTCGATCGCATGGCGGGTTTGCGGCACCGCGCGATGCTCCGGCATGCCGAATATCCCCCCTCATCCGATAGACCGGCTGATTTTCACTAACTGTACCAAGGAGATAGATCATGGAAGTTATTTTGCTCGAACGCGTTGCCAAGCTCGGCCAGATGGGCGATGTCGTCAACGTCAAACCTGGTTTTGCCCGCAATTTCCTGCTGCCCAAGGGCAAGGCCCTGCGCGCCACGGAAGAAAACCGCAAGCGTTTTGAAACCCAGCGCGTCCAGCTCGAAGCCCGCAATCTCGAATTGCGCAAGGAAGCCGATGCGGTCGGCGAAAAGCTGAACGGTCACCAGTTCGTAATCATCCGTCAGGCCGGCGAAATGGGCCAGCTTTACGGTTCGGTTGCCGCACGCGATCTCTCGGATTTGCTGACGGCCGGCGGTTTCTCGGTCCAGCGCCAGCAGGTCCGCCTCGACACCCCGATCAAGACCCTCGGCCTGCACACCGTGCCGGTTGATCTGCATCCTGAAGTCGAAGTCCATGTTGTCATCAACGTGGCCCGCTCGAAGGACGAGGCAGAGCGTCAGTCTCGCGGTGAAGCCGCTGTCGTGCGCGAAGAAACCAGCCTCGAAGACCTCGGTCTCGAAGTCGGTGCTGCACTTGCCGAAAGCGAAGGCGAATACTGAGAATTCCAGAAGGTTCAACGCCGTCTCGACGGCAGGTTGGGCCTAAGAAGTTCCCATTCCGATTAAGTCCGGCGGCGCAAGCCGTCGGACTTTTTTTTCCACAAAAAACACAAGTTATAAAAGCGATATTTTCAAAGCCGCATTGTTTGCCTGTTTCTTCTTTGCACTGCTCCCCAACTGGCCTAATCACAAAAGGACGAGAGGGAGATTGAAACCATTATGGCCACGACTGTGCTTCGCCTGCCCGAACCGGAAGCTGTCATCCGCATTGCCCCGCACAATATCGAGGCCGAACAGGCGATATTGGGCGCCATTCTGGTCAACAACGACGCCTATTACCGGGTCTCCGACTTTCTGGAGGCCGAACACTTCTCCGAAGACATCCACACCCGCATCTATGACATCTGCCAGCAGCTGATCCGCGCGGGCAAGCTCGCGACCCCGATCACGCTGAAAACCTTTTTGGGCGATCACGATCTGGGCGGTATGACCGTGTCGCAATATATCGCGCGTCTGGCGGCCGAAGCCACCACCGTGATCAATGCCGAGGCCTATGGCCGCACCATTTACGATCTGGCGATCCGCCGCAGGTTGATCCTGATCGGCGAGGATGTGGTCAACGTCGCCTATGATGCGCCCGTTGACGCCACGCCGCGCACCCAGATCGAAGAAGCCGAACGCCGCCTCTATGAGCTGGCGGAATCGGGCCGCTACGAGGGCGGGTTCCAGTCCTTTGCCGATGCGCTGCGCATTGCGGTGGACATGGCGGCGGAAGCCTACAAGCGCGACCGCAAATTGTCGGGCATCAGCACCGGTCTGGTCGATATGGACCGGATGATGGGTGGCTTGCAATCGTCCGATCTGGTCATTCTGGCGGGACGTCCGGGCATGGGAAAAACCGCGCTTGCCACCAATATAGCCTTCAATATAGCAAAAGCCTATGCCTCGGAAAAACTGCCCGATGGCACCACCAAGCGGCTGGATGGCGGGATTGTCGGCTTTTTCTCGCTCGAAATGTCATCCGAACAGCTGGCCACCCGCGTGATCGCCGAACAATCGGGCGTCGCCTCCTATAAAATCCGCCGTGGTGAAATCCGCGAGGACGAGTTCAACAAAATCGCCGATGCGGCCCGCGAGATGGAACGCATCCCCTTCTATATCGACCAGACCGGCGGCATCTCGATTGCCCAGCTGACCGCCCGTGCCCGCCGTCTGAAGCGGCAGAAGGGGCTGGATATTCTGGTGGTCGACTACCTGCAACTGCTGTCGGGTTCCGCCAAGAAGGGCGAAAACCGCGTGCAGGAACTGACCGAAATCACCACCGGCCTCAAAGCTCTGGCCAAGGAACTGGCCGTGCCGATCATCGCATTGTCGCAGCTGTCGCGTCAAGTCGAACAGCGCGACGACAAACGCCCGCAATTGTCGGATTTGCGCGAATCCGGTTCGATCGAGCAGGATGCAGACGTGGTGCTCTTCGTCTATCGCGAAGAATATTACATGAAGAACAAGGAGCCGAAGATCGGCACCGAGGAATATTTCAAGTGGCAGACCGAGATGGAACAGGTGCACGGGCGGGCCGAAGTGATCATCGGCAAGCAGCGTCACGGCCCCACCGGCACGGTCGCTTTGCAATTCGAGGCCGAAATCACCCGCTTTACCGACCTCGCCCAAGAGGACCGTTTGCCGGAGCGAATGGAATAACGTGACCCACCCCCCTGCCAATCCACACGGCGCCCATCTGACCGTTGATCTGGATGCAATTGTCCACAATTGGCGGTTGCTGGCCTCGTTCGGCAAGGATCAGGGGGCCGAATGCGGCGGTGTGGTCAAAGCCAATGCCTATGGCACGGGGATCGAGCAGACCGGTGCCGCGCTTGCCAAGGCCGGATGCCGCATCTTCTTTGTCGCCCATGTCACCGAGGGCGAACGCCTGCGCCGTGTGGCTCCCGAAGCCGTGATCTATGTGCTCAATGGCCTGCCAAGCGGCGGAGCTGCGGCCTATCGGGCCGCCAATCTGCGCCCTGTTTTGGGATCCATCGAGGAAATCGGCGAATGGGGCAGCCATGTCACCCGAGCGGGCCTGTCGGGCGAAGCGGCCATCCATGTCGATACCGGCCTCAACCGGCTGGGGCTTGATCCGGAAGACTGGCGCGAGCTGGCCGCAAAGGTCGGCAATGGCGATTACGGCTTCATGCCGAGCCTGCTGATGACGCATCTGGCCTCGTCCGAAACCCTCGACACCCCGCAAAATGCCGCTCAGGCCAGCCTGTTTGCCGACATGGCGGAACTGGCACCCGATATTCCGGCCAGCTTTTGCAACTCGTCCGCCGTATTCCGCGCCGATCTGCCCAAATACCGGGTGATGCGCCCCGGCTATGCGCTTTATGGCGGCAATCCGACGCCATGGACCGGCAACCCGATGCGCGAAGCGGTGCGGCTTCAAGCCCCGATCCTGCAAATCCGGCGCATCGAAGCAGGCGAGCGCGTCGGCTATAATGCGCGCTGGCAGGCCAAACGGGATACGGTGCTGGTCACCATCTCGCTCGGCTATGCCGACGGCTTCCCGCGCCTGCCGCCCGATCCCGACAAGCCGGTCGGCGAGGTGCTGATCGGGGACGTGCTGTGCCCGATTGTCGGTCGCCTGTCGATGGATTTGATGATCATCGACGCGACCGATGCCCATCCCGAACAGGTCCAGCGCGGTGCACCGGTGACGGTGATCGGCGGTGTGCTCGACATCGACCGCGTCGGACGGATGGCGGGCACAATCGGCTATCTGATGCTGACCTCGCTCAGCCCGCGCTATACACGAACCTATCTGGGCGGATAAATGGCCAAACGCACGTCATCTTTCGCCTGCCAGGCCTGCGGCTCGGTTTATACGCGTTGGCAGGGCCGTTGTGACGCCTGTGGCGGCTGGAGCACCATTGCCGAGGAGAGCGCGACCGCGCCCCTGCCCGGCGGCGGCTCTGTCCCGCGCGGCCAACGCGGCAAGGGCCGTATTTTCGCACTCGAAGGTCTGTCGGGCAGCCCCGAAGACGCCCCGCGCATTGCCTCGGGCATTGCCGAGCTCGACCGCGTCACCGGCGGCGGCTTTGTGCGCGGATCGGTGATCCTGTTGGGCGGCGAGCCGGGGATCGGCAAATCGACCTTGTTGATGCAGGCCTGCGCGGCGGTGGCGGGGCTTGGCCATCGGGTTGTCTATATTTCGGGTGAAGAAGCGGTGGGTCAGGTGCGGCTGCGCGCCGAACGCCTGGGCCTTGCCTCGGCGGCGGTGGAACTGGCCGCCGAAACCAATGTCGAGGATATTGTCGCCACCCTGTCGCAAGGCGCGCCCCCGCGACTGGTGATCATCGACTCGATCCAGACCATGTGGTCGGAGGGCATTGAATCCGCTCCCGGCACGGTCACGCAGGTGCGCGGAGCGGCACAAATCCTGATCCGCCACGCCAAAACCTCGGGGGCGGCGGTGATTCTGGTCGGCCATGTCACCAAGGACGGGCAGATTGCCGGTCCGCGCGTGGTCGAACATATGGTGGATGCCGTGGCCTCGTTCGAGGGCGACGGCGCGCATCATTTCCGCATCCTGCGGGCCATGAAAAACCGCTTCGGCCCCACCGATGAAATCGGCGTGTTCGAGATGACGGGCGCGGGTCTGGCCGAAGTGCCCAATCCGTCTGCCCTGTTTCTGGCGGGACGCGACAGCTCCTCGCCCGGCACCGCTGTATTTGCGGGGATGGAAGGCACGCGGCCCTTGCTGGTCGAGTTTCAGGCGCTGGTCGCCCCGACCTCGCTGGGCACGCCGCGCCGCGCGGTGGTGGGCTGGGACCAGAACCGGTTGTCGATGCTGATTGCGGTGCTGGAAACCCATGCGGGCCTGAAGCTTGGGGCCTATGATGTGTTTTTGAATGTCGCGGGCGGTTTGCGAATCGTCGAACCCTCCGCCGATGCCGCCGCAGCGGCCGCGCTGATTTCATCGCTGACGGGTGCGGCTTTGCCGGCCGACCGCGTCTATATCGGCGAAGTGGCCCTGACAGGAGCCTTGCGGCCTGTCTCGCAAACCTCCGCCCGCCTCAAAGAAGCCGCAAAGCTCGGGTTTCATTCGGCTTTTCTGCCCAAAGCCGGATTGGACGGCCAAGGCAGACACGACATCTCTCTGGAAGCGGGCGGCGATGTCACCGACCTTGTCGCCGGTATTGCCATCAATACTCCACAGAAACGCAAAGCCCAATCGTCGGATCAAGGGTGACGCGTGCAGTGAGGCAGTCTATAAGGGCGGCAAGTTATTCTACGCGGTAACAGATAAAGCTTTCCAGCAAGCGTGCGTCAGGACGAAGAATGAACCAACTGCCCATCAATCCGGTTGATTTGGCCATTTTGGGGATCATGCTGCTCTCTGCCATCTTTTCATGGGTGCGCGGCTTCACCGGCGAGGTGCTTGCCGTGGCCTCGTGGGCGGCGGCCTCGGTTGCGGCCTATTACCTGCACCCCATGGCTCTGACCTATCTGACACCTATGATCCCCAATCCGAAGCTGGCACTGGCGGCGGCGATTGCCTCGGTGTTTCTGCTGACCCTGATTTTCGTCTCGCTGATCACCACCAAATTGTC
>CAIYZJ010000080.1 GCA_903930675.1 uncultured Hyphomicrobiales bacterium | reverse complement strand
ATTTTGGTATTTTGTAAATATAAAGAATTAAAAATAATAAGTAACATAGATTATTTACTATTAATTTTTGGAGTTTGTTTACAAAAAATCCTATGACCTTTGTCGGGGCCATAGGATTTATTTTGTGATTGTTCTAAGAATTAATCTTTACACACAACAGATCAGATGAAATCCGTTGTTGTTAATTGGCAGTTGCGCCGGCTGCTTTCAGAACCGGTGACCAACGCGCAACCTCGATTTTAACGAAGTCGCCGAGCCAGGCCGGTGTGCCTTCTTTGGCACTTGGCAATACCGCACCCAATTCAAGCAGACGCTTTTTGGTATTATCGTCAGCCAAAGCAGCTGTGAGTGCTGAATTCAGCTTGTCGACGATGTCCTTGGAGGTTCCTTTCGGTGCGAAGATCGCGTTCCAGGCACTGACTTGATAGTCGGGCAAACCCGCTTCTTTGGTTGTCGGAAGGTCCGGCAAAGCGGGCGAACGCTCCGGTGTTGCAATCGCAAGACCGCGCACGGCACCGCCTTTGATCTGCTCTACAACATTGACAATTTGATCCGTCATATAATCGACCTGACCGGAGACCAGATCATTCAATGCCGGGCCTGTTCCCTTATAGGGTACCTGAGTTGGTTTGAGATCAATCATGGAATTGAAAAGAATGCCTGTCGAGTGCGAGACAGATCCTACGCCCGCATGGGCCTGGTTCACTTTGGTCGCGTTTGCTTTCAGATATGCGATAAAAGATTTCAGATCGGAAGCCGGAATTTTAGCGCTTGAAACGATGATGATCGGTGTGCCCGCTGCCAAACCGACAGGCTCGAAATCTTTGGAGGGATCGTATTTCAGGTTCGGATAAAGAGCGGGTGCCGCACCATGAGTTCCCATATGCCCCATCATAATCGTATAACCATCATTGCTGGCTGTCGCGACCCGCGTAGAGCCTGTTGTGCCTCCAGCACCTGCGACATTTTCAATGACAATCTGTTGGCCAAGACTGCGTGACATATGCTCGGTCACAATGCGTGCCACAACGTCTGTGGGGCCGCCTGCGGCAAATGGAACAATCATGACAATCGGTTTGGTCGGGTAGCTTTGGGCAAAAGAACACCCGACGGATAAAACCGTTGCAACAAGGCCGGTCAAAAGAGATTTAAACATCAAGCGTCTCCATTCTGTTTTCTGATACGAGCGAATAGGGAATTGGTTCATTCTGTAAAGACTTCGTCCCGGCCTTTTTGGATCGACGGCAAAAGTGCAAGGACCAGCAAGATGACCGCGACCACAAGCAATCCTAGCGAAATCGGACGATCGATAAAAGTTTCAAAACTGCCGCGGGAAATGATCAGGGCTTGCCTCAATTTTTCTTCCATCAGTTTTCCGAGCACAAAGCCTAGCAACATTGGCGCAGGTTCAAAACCGAATTTAATCAAGGTAAACCCGATGAACCCAAAAAAGGCGGTCCCAAGCACATCGGACACCGAATTATTGATGGAATAAATGCCGATGCAACAAAAAATCAGAATAGCCGGAAACAGCAAGCGGTAAGGCACTTTCAACAAACGGACCCAGATCCCAACCAATGGCAGGTTGATGATCAGCAACATCAGATTGCCGATCCACATCGATGCCACCATTCCCCAGAACAATTCGGGATTTTTGGTCATCACCTGCGGGCCGGGGATGATGCCGTGGATCGTCATGGCGCCCACCATCAGGGCCATCACGGCATTGGGGGGGATGCCGAGCGTCAACAGCGGGATAAAGGCTGTTTGCGCGCCTGCATTATTGGCCGCCTCTGGTCCTGCCACACCCTCGATTGCCCCTTTGCCAAAACGGGACGGGTCCTTCGCAATCTTCTTTTCGATTGTATAGGATGCAAATGGTCCCAACACGGCACCGTTGCCGGGCAGGATACCGAGGATGGCCCCGATGCCCGTGCCACGCAGAACAGGCATGGCGGAATCCTTTATGTCTTGCCAACCTGGTAACAGACGGCCAATTTTGTTGCGCACGACATCCCGTGTCTCGACATTTTCCAGATTGCGGATGATTTCGGCAAAACCGAATATGCCCATCGCCAATACGGCAAAATCGACCCCGTCCGACAGCTCGGCAATGCCCATCGTCATTCTGTCTTCGCCGGTTTCCAGATCGGTGCCGACCGTCGAAAGCAACAGTCCGAATACGATCATCGCAATGGCTTTGACAATCGAACCACGCGCCAGAACAATGGCACACACCAATCCCATCACCATCAATGAGAAATATTCCGCCGGACCGAACAACAGTGCCAGTTTTGTCAGGGGCAATCCCAATGCGGCAATCACGATTGTTGCAACGGTTCCTGCAAAAAAGGAGCCGATGGCCGCGACACCCAAGGCGACACCCGCCCGGCCCTGCTTGGCCATTTGGTGGCCATCAAGCGTTGTCACAACCGATGTTGCCTCGCCGGGGATATTGACCAGAATGGCGGTTGTGGAACCTCCGTATTGCGCGCCGTAATAAATGCCTGCCAGCATGATCAGGGCACCGGTGGGATCGATGCCGAAGGTAATAGGCAGCAGCATTGCAATGGTTGCGATGGGGCCGACGCCCGGCAAAACACCGATCAAAGTCCCGACAAGACAGCCGATGAAACAAAGACCCAAATTCTGCAAGCTCATGGCTGTGTTAAAACCGAGAGCAAGATTCCCGATGATCGTGTCCATTATCAATACCTCACATAAACGCGATGACAGGAATGGGCAATTTCAGCATGACCTTGAACAGCAGAATGCAGAATGCTGTCATCAGGACGGAAAAGATCAAAGTTTCCTTCAGCCTGAATTCATCGCTCGCATAGGCGCCAACGATCATGGTGAGCGGTCCGGCAACCAGCAAGCCCGCGCTTCTGATCAGCAAAGCGAAAATCAATATGGATCCAATCACGAAAACCGGTCCGCGCAATTGCCAGGATTCCAAAGCCGGTCCGACTGTTACGGAAGCGTTGAACATAATCAGACATCCGAGACCAAGCACAATAAGTGCAAGGCTTCTCGGAAGCATTCCAGGCCCCATACTGCGTAAAGTCCCTAAATCCAGGCTAGAACTCTGCCATAAAAAAAATGCAGCAACCGAGACAAGAAAGAGTCCGGCAGCAGCATCTTGAGGGTTACGAAATAGTTTTTGCAACATGATTTCCCCTATATCCCTTGGATCTGCGTCAATGATAGGGCCCTGCGACCCGAATGATAGCCCAATGGCGATCAATCGGCCTTGATGCTGGCACTTTTGATCAGATCACCCCACACCTTCATTTCCGAGACCAGAAAACTGGATAGTTCTTGCGAGCTTGAACCGATCACAATAGCGCCGGTCGCTTCAAGGCGTTGTTTGACGGACGCATCTTTGACGGCGGCGGCGACATCGGCCTCGTAACGGGCGACGAGATTTGCAGGCGTCTTGGCCGGCAGATAGAGCGCAAACCAGGATGACACATCAAAACCCGGCACGGTTTCTGCGACAGGAACAAATTCCGGCGTCACAGGCGAACGTTTGGCTGTTGTGATCCCCAAAGCCCGGACCGAACCGGAACGGATATGCGGTAAAATCTGGCTGATATTGTCGAACATCAGATCAATCCGGCCGCCGATCAGATCCTGTGTCGCCTGTGCCGTGCCGCGATAGGGGACATGGGTCATGACCGTGCCGGTCATTTTCTGGAACAACTCGCCGGAAAGATGTACGGAAGTGCCAACCCCCGAAGAGCCGTAATTCAATTTCCCTGGGTTTTTCTTTGCATAGTCAATCAGTTCGGCCACAGTCTTGATCGGCAAATGGTTGCCGACAACAAGCACATTGGGCACCATCGCAACCAGACTGACGGGAATAAAATCGGCAACGGGGTCATAATTGACCTTTGAATAGAGGTAACGGTTTGTCGCCATCCCGACCGAGACGATCAAAAGAGTTTCGCCATTGGGTTCGGAACGCGCAACTGTATCGACACCGAT
>CAIYZJ010000079.1 GCA_903930675.1 uncultured Hyphomicrobiales bacterium | reverse complement strand
GGCGGGGGTGGAGAATGTGGTTTTGCCGAAGTGATAATGCAGCGCATCGGCGCGCAAAATGATTTTGTCGGTGAGCAGATAGGATAACGTCGCCCCGCCGACCCAGCCTGTCACGGTCTTGTCCGAAACACCCGTCATATCCCGATAGGCGAGCGTGGTGTAGCCCATGCCGCCGGTGGCAGCCACCATCAGATTGCCCGAGACATATCCGAGCCGGCCCCTGAGCGAGCTCAGAAAATTCTGCTTGTAGCTGCCTGCAACAAACCCCTTGGCGTGCAGGCTGGTGCCGGTCACATCGGCTTCGGCTCCGATCAGGGCATTGTTGAACTGGATATTATAGGCGGCCTGCGCCCCGCCCAATGTGCCGGTGGTGGCTGTCGAGCCTGCCAAGCCGACGCCCAGACCCAAATGGCCACCCACTGTCAGCCCGTTGAAATTGGCATTCACCATCTCTTGCGCACAGAGCATCGAGGGCACAGTCAGCAGAGTTGCGGCCAGCACAGCCCGCATAGACAGATATCGCGCCATGTCCTGCCCCTCCCCTGATGCGACCCGCATCGGCAATGGCACAATGATATCATCCGCGCGGATGCGACGGTGCGCCAATCGCTGCTAGCGTCAATAAAGCGTTAAGACTGCGCGGAGATTGGCCCGATCGGGCCTTTTCATCCGCATAAAAGCATGCGACCAACAAGGCGACAGACTGGCCACCAAGCGACGAGATTGCTCCGATGATTTTCGATTGTTTCACCTTCTTCAACGAGCTGGATATTCTGGAAATCCGCCTCAATGAAATGGCCCCCGTGGTAGATCGTTTTGTGCTGGTGGAAGCCCGCAAGACCTTTCAGGGCGCCGACAAGCCGCTGTATTTCGATCAGAACAAGGCCCGTTTCGCGCCGTTTCTCGACAAGATCGAGCATGTGATTGTCGACTTCCCCGACGATTTGGGGCTGTATCGCAAGGCCAGTTCGCAAGCCTGGGCGCGCGAATATTACCAGCGCGACCAGATTGCCCAGGGGCTCAAAACCGCCACTCCCGATGATCTGGTGATTGTGTCGGATGTCGACGAGATCATCCGCGCCTCAACCCTTCAGCAGGCGGTGCGGGACTATCAGGCCGGCTCGATGCTGGTGTTCACCTGCCCCGTTTATTCCTATTACTTCAACCGGCAGCTCAAAAAGAACAATTGGTATCTCGGGCCGCGTCTGTGTTCGGTTCGTTTGTTCCGGTCCGCGCAAGACCAAAGATCAACCAAGCTGTTTGCCTCGCGCGGCTTGCGCGGCAGCCTGCTTGGCGCATGGCACACCCGTTTGTGGAACAAGCTCAACACCGGCTTCGGCGGCCCGATGGTGGAAGTGACCGAGGCAGGCTGGCATTTCACCTCGATTGGCGGCTGGGAGGCCTTCCGAACCAAAATACAGGCCTTTGCCCATGAAGAGCAGATGGATTTGGACATTTTCAAGCAGCAAAGTACTTTCGAGGCAGAGATGGCGACAACAACTGACCGGACAGCCATTGAGGACATGCCAGAATTCCTTCAAGCTGCGCGCGACCGCTTCCGCTCCAGCCTCGATCTCGGCTAGTCCGGCTGTTGGCTTTACACCGCCGCTCCACTCCATCTGACAGGTTTTTCATGCCAACCTCGCCCTATACCACACGCCATCTGACGGCCATCATTACCACTTATGACAGCGCGGCCGTGCTGCCTGCCTGTCTGCAGGCCTTGAAAGAGCAGAATATCGCGGTGATCGTGGTCGACAATGCCTCGAGCGATGACTGCGTGGAGATTGCGGAATCCTTTGCGGCGCGGGTGCTGGTCAATTCAAAAAACCAGGGGTTCGGGCGGGCGATGACCCAAGGCGTGCAGGCAGCCGAAACGCCGCTTGTGCTGCTGGTCAATCCCGATCTGGTGCTGGCGGAAGGGGCGGTTGCGGCCTTTCTGGTGGCCGTAAACCGCTACCATGATGCCGCCATGTTCGGCCCGCGCATCATCGAGGAAGGCGGCCGTATTTTCTTTCCCAATCATTCGCTTCTGGCCAAGTTCCTCAAAAACGACAAGCGCAAGGAATGGAAACCGAGCGGGGATTGCTGCGTGCCGTTTCTATCGGGAGCCTGCATGCTGATCCGCCGCGATGTGATGCTGGAACTGGGCGGGTTTGATCCGCACATCTTTCTGTTTTACGAGGATGACGATCTGTGCCGCCGCATCACGGATGCGGGACATGCGCTGGTGCATGTGGATCGTGCACTTGTTCGGCATGCGCGTGGCGGGTCCTCCTCGCCCAAAGCGGGACGGGTGTTCAAGGCGCGCTTCCATCTGGCATGGTCGCGCCAGTATGTCGCCCGCAAATGGGAGATCGAGGCCCCGACACTGGCAATTCTGTGCATCCAATACGCCAAACTGGCGGCTGCAACCCTGCTGGGCAATGCCAAGCGCAAGGAACGGCACGGCGGCACCATTGCCGGGATCAGGGCTTTCAGGGACGATATCACCGCTCTCGACACTGAAAGCCTGCCGCTCGAACCCGAAATTCCGCAACCACCCCATTGATTGCCGTGGAACTTTGCCGCCGTACTGTTTCTTTGATTGAATCCGGCCAAAAATGTGTCATAAATAAGACATATTTGTTTGTCGGAAGGGCAATCTGATCCGACGGGGAGGGTAGACAGCATGCCCCCCGCAACCGAGGGGAACGCCATGAGCCATCGCTCGCAGAAGAACCGTCCATCCGCCTTGCTTACACGCCGCCATGTCTTGGGTGCAGCCCTTGCCGCACCCGCATTGGTCAGTGGCATCGGCACAGCACAGGCGG
>CAIYZJ010000078.1 GCA_903930675.1 uncultured Hyphomicrobiales bacterium | reverse complement strand
GGACTTTGATTCGACAAAACCAAATCTGCTTTTTGTAATCTTGGCGCCGATACAAATAAATCTGCCCGTCACGAAACGTCCGACTGTCCAATGTCTCTTTTGATTTTCTCGGACGCTTTTCTGCGGGACTTGTCGGTTCCATTTTGAACTCACATCACAAATGATGATTCAAAATAGCACAGATCATGAACATCGAAAACCGTATACAATCCGTATATAGTGTTTTTGATGTGTTTCTGATGTTTTGATTTGATACACGCTTGATATTGCAGCGTATTTGGAGCGGGTAAAGGGATTCGAACCCTTGACCCCAACCTTGGCAAGGTTGTGCTCTACCCCTGAGCTACACCCGCATCCGAATAAGTGGCACCGCGTCAGCGGCGAACCATCTTGGGTGGCGGGTTTATGCCTCAATCCGAACCAGATTGCAAGGGGTCTTGTTCAAGCATTTTTGAATTGCCCGAATAAACCGGTTCGGGCAGGTTGGATACACAACCCCAACGCTTGGACGAACCGTTGATATGACAACAGAAACACACATCAATCCCGATTGTTGCACGCCGGAAAAGCTGCTGGCTTTTCTCGATCACAACAGTATCGGCCATCATACCGTGCATCACCCCGCATTGTTTACGGTGGAACAATCAAAGGCTTTGCGGGGCGAGATCGAGGGGCTGCATGTCAAAAATCTGTTTCTCAAGGACAAAAAGGGCAAATTATTTCTGCTGACCGCGGTGGAAAGCACCCAAATTGATTTGAAAACCCTGCATAGCCATATTGGCGGGCAGGGACGTTTGTCCTTTTGTTCGGCCGAACAATTGATGACCTATCTGGGCGTCGAGCCGGGTTCGGTGACGCCTCTGGCTCTGATCAATGACCGGGACCATCGGGTTTCGTTTGTCGTCGATCCGGCGCTACTGTGCGGGCAGCGGATCAATGTGCATCCGCTTGTCAACACCATGACCAGCGGCTTGAGCGTCGAGGGGTTCAAAAAATTTCTGGAATTGACGGGTCATCACCCGCAAATTCTCGATCCCGTTGACGAAAAACTTGCCAACTTGTGCTGAACATCCCATGTGAAGGGAAGCAGAGACGTGAACCGACGCAGGGAGCCCCGATCATGACAGCTCAAACCAACGACACGGCAGGCGCACAGGGTGCTTCGGGGGCGGTTGTCGAAACGACAACGGCGACATTCCGCCAGGATGTGATGACGGCCTCGATGTCGCAGCTGGTGCTGGTGGATTTCTGGGCGCCGTGGTGCGGCCCGTGCAAGCAGCTTGAACCCGTCTTGCACAAGGTGGTCGAAGCGGCCGGTGCCAAAGTACGTTTGGTGAAGCTGAACATCGATGATCATCCGCAAATTCCCGGCCAGCTCGGCATCCAGTCGATTCCGGCGGTGATTGCGTTCCAGCGCGGACAACCCGTTGACGGGTTCATGGGTGTGGTGCCCGAAAGCCAGATCCGCAGCTTCATTGAAAAGCTGATCGGCCCGATCGGCCCCGCTCCCGTCGAACAGATGGTCACCGAGGCGCTTGAACTGGCCGAAGCCGGTGATGCGGCGGCCGCCAGTGAACTGTTTCTGTCCGTGCTGGCAGAAGAACCAACCCATTTGGGGGCTTTGGCAGGGCTTGCCAAGCTGCATCTGGTCAATGGCGATCTGGAAGGGGCCCGCGCCGTGCTGGCGCAGGTGCCGGAAGACAAGCGTCAGGATACGGCGGTCAGCGGTGTGCAGGCGGCCATTGATCTGGCCGACCAGTCGGCCGCGCTCGGTGATGTCGGCGAGATCGAGGCACGGCTTGCCGCCAATCCGAACGACCATCAGGCCCGTTTCGATCTGGCTTTGGCCTTGGCCGCCCATGGAGAGGGCGAGCGGGCTACCGACGAGCTGATCGAGATCATCCGCCGCGACCGCACATGGAATGATGACGGTGCACGCCGCCAATTGCTGCTGTTTTTCGAGGCGTGGGGGCATATGGACGAGTTGTCGAAGTCGGGCCGCCGCAAATTATCAACCGTTTTGTTCCGTTAAGGCCTGTTGGATGTCTGGCAGAAAAACCTATTCCTCGGTGAAAGACATGCCGGAAATCGTGCCGCTGTTTCCGCTGGCCGGCGCGCTGTTGCTGCCGCGCGGGCAAATGCCGCTGAATATTTTCGAGCCGCGCTATCTCGATATGGTTGATGCCGCGCTGAAAGCCGACCGGATTATCGGCATGATCCAGCCGGGTGGCGAACAGGCAGACGAGACGGCCCCTGTCAGCCTGTCGCGGATCGGGTGCGCGGGGCGTATCACCCAATTTGCCGACACCGGTGATGGCCGTTATCTGATCAGCCTGACCGGTCTTTGCCGTTTCACACTGGTCGAAGAGGTTGCCTCACGCACGAAATTCCGGCAGGGCCGGATTGATGCCTCTGCCTTTACCGATGATTTCATGGAAGGCCTGGGTGAACGCGACGTGGACCGCCCCGATTTGATACGGACGCTGAAAGCCTATGTGAAAGCCGAAGATCTCGATATCAACTGGTCCGAGGTCAACACCGCGCCGACCGAAGCTCTGGTCAATGCGCTGGCAATGATGTGCCCGTTCGGTCCTCGCGAAAAGCAGGCTCTGCTCGAAGCGGTCGATTTGCAAGCGCGCGCGGCGATTTTGGTGGCGATGACCGAAGTGGAATTGGCCCGCCGCGATGACGGATATTCCGCACCTTTGCAATGAGGCCAACCGCTCACATTTTGAAAGGTCGTACAATGAACCAGAGCATGAAGGGTTTCGGGTCCAAAAACACCGCTACCGGTGTCAATGTCACGAGTATCGACCCCAAATTATTGGAAATTCTGGTCTGCCCGCTGACCAAGGCCACGCTGGAATATGACCGCGAGGCGCAGGAGCTGATCAGCAAGGGCGCGCGGCTGGCTTACCCGATCCGCGACGGCATCCCGATCATGCTGCCCGAAGAAGCCCGCCCGCTCGATTAAGCGGTCTGTGCCCGACGGCCCTCGGCCACCAGACGGGACGAGGCTGTTTCCAGCTGCTGTTCGATCATCTGCTGGAACGCGTCACGCGGCATGCCTGCCGGAATGGCGGGCAGAAATTCGACAATGATCGTCCCGGTGCGACTCGGCGTATAGCCATTGGGCCAGAACAGGCCCGCATTATGGGCGAGCGGAACGCAAGCCACATCCAGCATGCCGTAAATCATCGAAATGCCGTTGCGGTATTCGGGATGCGCATCGACCGGACGGCGGGTTCCTTCGGGAAACAAGATGATCTGGCGGCCCTGACCGGCATGCACCTCGGTCTTGGCCATTTTGATCAGCTTTTTCATATCCGATGGCCCGCCCTGCCGGTTGAGCGGGATCTGGTGCGAGCGGATGATATATTGCCCCATCAGCGGAATTTTTTGCAGCTCCCGCTTCATCACGAAACAGGGATCGTCGAACAGGCCGAGCAGAGCCAGCGTCTCCCATGCCGATTGATGCTTGGCGGCAATCAGCACCGGTCCTTCGGGCAGATGTTCGCGTCCGCGGATTTCGAGCTTCAAGCCTGCAAAAACCCGGCAAAAACCGATAAAAACCTTGCCCCAGACCGACATCATGCGGATCAGTGCGCGGCGCGGCAGCAGCAGGAAGGGCGAGCCGATCAGCATCCACAAGAAGAAGGCGGGATAGACCAGCACAGTGAACAGCCGCATGCGGGCGGCCATTAACCAATGCGGTTTCGGATGCGGGTGGTGTGTGGTGCTCACGGGTCCTGCCTCTCGCCATTGTCGGACACTGCATCACCGCCCATGCCGAGAGCGATGCGCAACCGCGCTCCGTGATATTTGATCCATTCACCAAATAAAAGCCTGATTGTGGTTGGATCGGTCCACCAATGCCGCAAATCCAGCCCGACCGGCACCACCGGATAGGGGATCAACCGCAGGCGCGGGTCTTCGGCGTGAAACTCCTGCAAGGCGCGCGGCATGTGGTAATGCGAGGTCACGACGATCAGCGAGGCATAGCCCTTTTCGTGCGCCCAATGGCTCGTTTCAGCCGCATTGCCGATGGTATTGGTGGCCTTGCGGTCGAGATCGACGCAGCAGTCCATCCAGTGGTGCAGTTTGGGTTCGATCCGTACCAGATCGGCGGTGGTGGTTTTGTCATTCACGCCGCTGATCAGCAGGCGCTTGCCCTTGCCCTCGATCAACAAAGCAACGGCATCATTGATGCGGTCGCGTCCGCCTGTCAGCACGACGATGCCATCGGCTTGGGGGATGCGGGGATCGGGTGAGAGGGTGGCAAGCGGGATAAATGCAGAGAGCGAGAGGGAGGCCAGCAAAATCAGTCCTGTCAGGACGATAAAAACCGATCTTCTCCTGTTCACGTCAGCGTTCCCAGAGTGCGGGTGACGGTGATACGCGAGACCAGAGCGGTCAGAAAGGCCACGATAATGGTCACCAGCACCACTGCCAGATAGCCGCCATAGCCGATGGCAAAGGAGCCGAACAGCGTCTCCATCTGCTCGCCGCCCGGGCTGCCGAGCCAGACACCGGCAAACAGATGCGCCGCGCCGAAAAACACCAGAGCCAGAAAACCGCCCAGCGCCCCGCCTTTGAGGCCCAAAATCAGGAAATGCCGCTCGAATTCGCGGGCAATAAAGGCATCTGTCGCCCCGACAAAATGCAGCGCCTCCATGATGGAGCGATTGCCCGCCATGGCGCCGCGTGTGGCAAAGGCCACAGCAAGGGCTGTGGCCACCATCACCAAGCCCACCAGAGCCACGGCCACAGCCACCACCGAGCGCGCCATGGCCGCCAGACGGGCGATCCAGACGCGGTGGTCATCCAGCGTGGCATGGCGCCATTGATCACTGATGGCTTTGCGCAAAGCCACACTGTCGACCAGTGCGCCATCTTCGATTTTCAGCACGATCAGCCGCGGGATCGGCAGGACATCGAAACTCAATCCGGTGCCGAGCCAGGGCTCCAGCAATTTCTCGGATTCCTGTTTGGAATAGGGTTTGACCTCGCGGATGCCTTTGAAGCCGGAGGCAAGGCTGACAATGCGGCTGACATCCTGATCGATATTGCGTCCCGGCACGGGCCGGACCTGAATGGTCATCTCTGTTGCCACCGACGTCTGCCAATCGGTGGCGGCCGAGGCAATCATCTGCGCGCTGACGGCTGTGAGGGCCGCCAGAAAGGTCATGATCGCAATCACCGTCACCAAAGCGCGTCCGGCGATGTTCTCGCTGGGCACCAGCGGCAGGTTGTTGGACGGGCCTTTGATCAGCGCCACGCACCATGCGCAGCCTTCGCGCCAGCCGGCCAGCAGGGTGGCGCGTGTCTGCGCGAGGCGTTGGGCTGGTGTGGGTGTTTGCGGATCGGGATCAGTCATAGACATGCAACCGTCCGTCACCCAGCACCAGACGGCGGGCATCGTCAAACTGGTTCATCAGGGCAATGTCATGGGTGGCAATGACCACGGCGGTGCCCATCCGGTTCATTTCGACAAACAGCCGCAACAGCCGTTGCGCCATCGAGGGATCGACATTGCCGGTCGGCTCGTCGGCCAGCAGCAGGTCGGGTTTGGCGATCAAGGCGCGGGCAATGGCGGCGCGTTGCTTTTCGCCGCCCGACAGAACCGGCGGAATCGCATCGATTTTGTCGCCCAAGCCGACCCAGCGCAGCAATTCGATCACTTCCGAGCGATAACGCGCCTCGTCCTGACCCTGCACGCGCAGCGGCAGCGCGACATTTTCAAAAGTGGTGAGATGGTCGAGCAGGCGGAAATCCTGAAACACCACGCCCATGCGGCGGCGCACCGCGGTCAAGGCATCGGGGGCGATTTGCGAGACATCGGAGCCGAACAGGCTGATCAAGCCGCGGGTCGGTTTGAGAGACAGCAGGATCAGCCGCAGCAAGGTCGTCTTGCCCGCGCCCGACGGGCCGGTCAGAAACTGGAAGGACTGCGGTGCAATGGTGAAACTGAGATCCTTGAGGATTTCAGGTCCCATTCCATAGCGCAAGCCGACATTCTCGAAACGAACCACGACCAATCCTTGTCAGGGTGATTTGCAGGGTGATGGCACTGTCTTTAGCATGGCGCAACCGAATTGAGGAGAAAGTCTTGCAGCAATGATGAGCCAAGCAGTCGTGTCATGCAATCATTGCCGAAATGAGGCACATTAACCAGATGATGCTAAGCCGCTTGCATCCGGGCGCGTGCGCAGGCAACGTGGACTATTGACGGATTTTCAGGATTGGGACGAGACAGGTTGGATATGGGACACAGACAGATCGAACACCGGCGTGTAAACATTCTTTTTGATGAAAAGCAGATTGCCAAACGCAACTCCGAATTGGCCAAAGCCATTGCCGCCACCCATCCCAAGGATTTGCTGGTTGTTGCCATTCTCAAAGGCAGTTTCATGTTTGCCGCCGATCTGATGCGCGAATTGCATCGGGCCGGACTGGCGCCGCAAATGGAATTCATGCATCTGTCGAGCTATCGCGCCGGCATGACCTCCAGCGGTCAGGTCACTATTTTGCGCGATGTCGAAAGCGATGTGCGTGACCGCGATGTCCTGCTGGTCGACGATATTCTGGAATCGGGCCGCACGATTGCTTTTGCCACCGATCTGCTGGCCGCCCGCGGCGCGCGGGTGCAAACCTGCTGCCTGCTGGAAAAACCCGGCAAGCGCGCCGTGCAGGTCAAGGCGGATTTTGTCGGCTTTACCTGTCCCGATCAGTTTGTGGTGGGTTACGGCATGGACGTGGCCCATAGTTTCCGCGAATTGCCGTTTATCGGGCTGGTGGAAACCGTATCCTGAAGGGTCAGTTGAGCCCGAAGATGGCGGCATTGAGCGCTGTCGCATAACCGACCCAGACCGCATAGGGCGCCAACAGCCAGGCCGCCATGCGGTCGATCGGCTTGAAGGTGATGATGGTGGCCACGATCATCAATTCCAGCGCGATCACCACGACCAGACCGAGCAAGGGGTTGTGCATGCCGAAAAAGGCCACCGACCAGAAGGCGTTCAGAGCCATTTGCACCAGAAACACGCCGACAACCCGCCATCCGGCAGTGGTCCAGCGCGAGCGGCGCAACAGCACGCGCCAGAAGGCCAGCACCATCATCGCATAAAGCAGCGACCAGACAGGGCCGAACACCCAATTGGGCGGGGTAAAGCCGGGCTTGTTCAAACCCGCATACCAGACCGGAATATTGGGAATCGTCGCCAGATTGTCGATCAGTCCGGCACTGGCCACCACCGCAATCGCAAACAACAGCAACACCACCGGACGGGTCGCGGGCTTTGGCTGGTCTGTCAGATCGCTCATGCGCGTTGATCCTATGATTTCGGCGCCAGCCAATGGCCGAGAAAACCGTCAATCCATTGGTGAACCGCGTGATCGTGCTCGAACCAGCCGTCGAGATGCTCCTGGCGGGTGCGCGCACCGGGCATCGCCATGCGCTCATAGGCGCGTGTGGTCCAGCGGCACATCATCGCATAGGTCACTTCGGGGTGGAATTGCAGGCCGAAGGCGCGTTCGCCATAGGCAAAGGCCTGTTCGGAAAATATATCGCCGCGCGCCAGTCTTTGCGCCGAATCGGGCACGTCAAAGCCGTCGCGATGCCATTGATAGACATGTTTGGGCCAAGCCAGCCCCGTTTGTGCGCTGAATTGGCTGCCTGCCTCGGTCGGATAAAGCGGGTAATAGCCGATTTCGGCCTTGCCCTCCTGATGCGTATAGACCTTGCCGCCCAGCTCGTTGGCCAGCATTTGCGCGCCCAGACACAGGCCCAGAAACGGCTTGCCGGCCTTCAGCACCTTGCCGATCCACGCGGTTTCCTCGCGCAGCCAGTCATGATCGTCATTGGCTCCCATCGGCCCGCCGAAAATCACGGCACCGGCATGTTCGTCGAGCGTGTCGGGCAGGGCCTCTCCCAAAGGCGGGCGGCGGATATCCAGAGAGTAGCCGCGCTCGACCAGCAAACGCCCGACGCGACCGGCGGTCGAATGGGCCTGATGCAGAACAATGACAATCGAACCGTTGTGAGACAAGGCAGTCACAGACCTAACAGAGATCCAACCGGACAGGGCATAATTGCGAAACTGGCATGAATCGCGGCGCGGGTCGAGCGGTTTGCAACACATTGATGCCCGGTCATGGGGCAATCATGCTGCAAGGACAGACGATTGCCCATAAAAAAACGCGGCCCGAAGGCCGCATTTGAGGGGTTTCAATCCGATCGCTCAGTGCCGCTCGCTCAGTGCCGCTTGTTCTGGCGGTGCTCGATCAGATCAGTCACAACGCCCGGATCGGACAGGGTCGAGGTGTCGCCCAGACTGCCGAATTCATCCTCGGCGATCTTGCGCAAAATGCGGCGCATGATCTTGCCCGAGCGGGTTTTGGGCAGGCCGGGGGCAAACTGGATCAGATCGGGCGAGGCAATCGGACCGATTTCCTTGCGGACCCAGTTGACCAGTTCCTTGCGCAACGCATCACTTGGCTCTTCGCCGGTCATCAGGGTGACATAGGCATAGATGCCCTGACCCTTGATGTCGTGCGGATAGCCGACCACCGCCGCTTCCGATACTTTCGGATGCGCGACAAGCGCGCTTTCGACTTCGGCTGTCCCCATGCGGTGGCCCGATACGTTGATCACGTCATCGACGCGGCCGGTAATCCAGTAATAGCCATCCTCATCACGGCGGCAGCCGTCACCGGTGAAATATTTATTCGGATAGGTTGCGAAATAGGTTTCCATGAAACGGGCATGGTCGCCATAGACCGTGCGCATCTGGCCAGGCCATGAATGCGAGATCACCAGATTGCCTTCGCATGCACCTTCGAGCACATGGCCCTCGGCATCGACGATTTCGGGTTGGACGCCGAAGAACGGACGGGTTGCCGAACCGGGCTTCAGGGCTGTCGCACCGGGCAGCGGCGTGATCAGAATGCCGCCGGTTTCGGTCTGCCACCATGTATCGACAATCGGGCAGCGGCTGTCGCCGACCACTTTGTAATACCATTCCCATGCTTCGGGGTTGATCGGTTCACCGACCGAGCCGAGCAGACGCAGCGAGGAGCGCGAGGTCTTTTTGACGGGCTCTTCGCCCGCACCCATCAGCGAACGGATCGCGGTGGGCGCGGTGTAGAAGATCGAGACCTGATGCTTGTCCACCACATCCCAGAAGCGGCTGATCGAGGGATAGGTCGGAATGCCTTCGAACATCAGCGTGGTCGCGCCATTGGCCAGCGGGCCATAGACGATATAGCTGTGACCGGTGACCCAGCCGACATCGGCCGTGCACCAATAGACATCACCCTCGTGATAATCGAACACATATTGATGCGTCATCGAGGCATAGACCAGATAGCCGCCGGTGGTGTGGACCACGCCTTTCGGCTTGCCTGTCGAACCCGAGGTGTAGAGCAGGAACAGCGGATCTTCCGCATTCATCGGCTCGACGGGGCAATCGGCAGACACTTTGGCCATTTCCTCGTGATACCAGACATCGCGGCCGGCATGCATGGTGACATCGCCGCCGGTGCGCTTGACCACGATCATGGTTTTCAGGCACGGGGCCTTGTCGGCAGCCTGATCGGCATTGATTTTCAAGGGCACCTTGCGGCCACCGCGCAGGCCTTCGTCGGCGGTGATGATCACGGCTGAATCGGCATCCTCGATGCGCGACGCCAGTGAATCGGGCGAGAAACCGCCGAACACGATCGAATGGATCGCCCCGACCCGCGCGCAAGCCAGCATGGCATAGGCGGCTTCGGGGATCATCGGCAGGTAGATGGTGACACGGTCGCCTTTTTTGACGCCGTGCGCTTTCAGCACATTGGCGAATTTGCACACTTCGCTGTGCAGTTCCTGATAGGTGATGTGCCTGGATTCATTGGGATCGTCGCCTTCCCAGATGATGGCGGTCTGGTTGGCGCGTTTGGCGAGATGGCGGTCGACGCAATTCAGCGCGACATTGGTCTGTCCGTCCTCGAACCAGTTGATCGAGACCTTGCCGGGGGCATAGGACACGTTCTGCACTTTGGTGAAGGGCTTGATCCAGTCGATACGTTTGCCATGCTCGCCCCAGAACGCATCGGGATTGCTGATGGATTGTTCGTACATGGTCTTGTATTGGGCATCGTCCACCCATGCGCGTTTCGACCACTCTGCCGAAACGGCATAAATTTTCTTGGACATGCGTTTTCTCCCAGATCAAAGGCTGTTTATTGAGACAGCTCACAACAGATATGAACAAAGGTGCCGTGCTGCATCTGTCCGCGGGAACCGACAACAGCCCGCAGCGCAACCTGCGCCCTTCACTTGTCTGTCTATTGTACAAGGTGCGGTCCCAGCGGCAAGGGTGCAAAGGCTCGCACTTTGGTTGGTAAGGCTTTATGATGATATGGATGATCACGGTCGGTTCGCTCATTGCAAGCAAATCGCTGCTGAGCCGAATCGATGAGCGAAAACAAAACAATGATGGAGCCCTTGCCAGCACGGGCCCCATCATCCGCCCGACAGACCCGAAATCGACAACTTGAGTTTGGAACAATCGCGTGACACAGCCGATCGAAAATTCCGCAAAACCGACCGGTCCGACACCGGATCATCCCTCTGCTGCGCCGCGTTCCCAAAAGGCTTTGATCAAAACCTTGCTGGAATTGGGACCATTGGTGCTGTTTTTTGCCGCCAATTCACGCCCCGAATGGTTCAAGCCCTTGCTGTCTTTGTTCGGGCTGACCGGCATGGACGAGGTGGTCCAGACCCCGCTGTTTATGGCAACAGCGGGGTTTATGGTGGCGATGCTGGTGTCGCTGGTGCTGTCATGGGTCTTGTTGCGCCATATCGCCGTGATGCCGCTGGTGTCGGGCGTGATCGTGCTGATTTTCGGCGGTTTGACGCTGTATCTGCGTGATGAAACCTTTATCAAATTGAAGCCGACCATCGTCAATGTGCTGTTCGGCAGCGTCCTCCTGGGCGGCTTGCTGTTCGGACGCTCGTTTTTACGCATCACGCTGGAAAGCGTGCTGTCGCTGGATGAAGAAGGCTGGCGCAAGCTGACCTTCCGCTGGGGGGTGTTTTTCTTTGTGCTGGCAGGCCTGAACGAAGTGGTCTGGCGTACGCAAAGCACCGATACATGGATCAATTTCAAGGTGTTCTGCATCATGCCGCTGACCATGACTTTTGCAATTTTGCAAACGCCTTTGCTCGGCCGTCACCAATCGCCGCAGGACGGGGAACCCAAAGCCTGACTATCAGCGCCTGGCGGTCTTGCTCAGCACGTCATTGACCGGCCCCTTCAGGGCCTCGAGCGTCAGCGGGCCGACATGCTTGTAGAGCACGCGTCCGTCCGGACCGATGAAAAAGGTTTCGGGCACGCCATAGACGCCGAAATCAATGCCCGTGCGGCCCGAGACATCGGCACCGACTGCCGTATAGGGATTGCCCAGCGCGCCGAGAAAACGCCGCGCATTGTCGGGCTTGTCCTTATAATTGATGCCCCACAGCCGCACGCGCGGATCTTGTGCCAGCATCAGCAGCACCGGATGCTCGTCGCGGCACGGCCCGCACCATGAAGCGAAAATATTGATGGCGGTGATGCCGGCTTTCGGATCGGCGTTTTTCGCATCCTGATCGGAAAAGCCCGGCACGGGCACGCCGTTGATCAACAGCCCTTCAAGAGGCGGCAGGGTAAAGACCGGAATGGATCGACCGAGCAAAGCCGAAGGCAGGCGCGCCGGATCGCCGTTGTCATCAAGCCGTACATAAAACATCACGGCCAGCGCCATGAAGCACAGCACCGGCACAAACAGCCAGATCCGGTTGCGGGGTGTGGAAGGCGTGTCGTTTTCCATCACTGCACCCCGGTTTGGCCGGACGATCTGCGGCGCAGACCCTGCGCTTCGAGCTTTTCAAGAGCTTTGCGCTGGGCGCGGTCATCGAGAACGGCCAGCAGCACCAATCCGGCAACAATCACACCGGCGAGCAGATAGGATGCCAGAATATAGCCTGCATGCGGTGTGTCCATCATGACCCGCCGTCCTGTCGGGCCAGTTGCTGCGAGAGGTTTCGCACGCGGCGGCGCATGATCTCGGTGCGCATGCCTGCCAGATGCAAGGCCAGCATCAGCGCGGTGGCACCCCCCGCCATCACAAACAGCGGCGTCAGCATGCTCGGATCGATGCTGGGCCCGCCCAAGCGGAACACGCTGGCAGGTTGGTGCAGGGTGTTCCACCAATCGACCGAGAATTTGACAATCGGCACATTGATAAAGCCGAACAGGGTCAGAATGGCCACGGGGCGCGCGGCGCGCGCCGGATCGTCAAAGGCGGTCCACAGCGCCATAATGCCGCAATAGACCAGAAACAGGACCAGTACAGAGGTCAAACGCGCATCCCACACCCACCATGTGCCCCACATGGGTTTGCCCCACAGCGCACCGGTGACAAGGCATAAAAAGGTAAAAGCCGCGCCGATCGGCGCGAGCGCCTTGGCCGAGACATCGGCCAGCGGATGTTTCCAGACCAGCGAACCGACCGACGACAGCGCCATCAGCGAATAGCACGACAATGCCAGCCATGCGGCGGGCACATGGATATACATGATCCGTACGGTCGCGCCCTGCTGGTAATCCTCGGGCGAAACAGCAAACACCAGATACAGCCCCCAAGCCAGCAAAACGGCACTCGCACCCGCTGCCAGCGGTATCAGCCAGCGGACAAGTTTGAGAAACAGCGTGGGATTGGCGAAGCGCAACATAGGGGCAATTCTAAACCTGCAAACGTTTTGCTGCAATGATCTGGCGCAAACAGTTTAGTGGCGGAAATGCCGGAAGCCGGTCATCACCATCGCCAGCCCTGCATCATCGGCGGCCTTGATCACTTCGTCGTCGCGCATCGAGCCGCCCGGCTGGATCACCGCTGTCGCACCCGCTTCGGCGGCGGCCAGCAGGCCGTCGGCAAAGGGGAAGAATGCGTCGGAGGCGACAACCGAACCCTTGGCCAGCGATTCGGACAGTCCGGCATTGCGGGCCGCTTCACCGGCTTTCCACGCGGCAATGCGCGAGGAATCGACGCGGCTCATCTGTCCCGCGCCGATACCGACCGTCGCACCGTCTTTGGCATAGACGATCGCGTTGGATTTGACGTGCTTGGCGACACGGAAGGCAAAGCGCAGATCGGCCAGTTCGCGCTCGCTCGGGGCGCGTTTGGTGACGACCTTCAAGGTCATGTCATCGACCACGGCATTGTCGCGGGCCTGCGCCAGAAAACCGCCCGCCACGCTGCGCAACACCAGACCCTTGGCCCGCGGGTCGGGCAGACCGCCGGTCAGCAACAGCCGCAAATTCTTTTTGGCGGCAATCAGCGCAATCGCCTCGTCATCGGCCTCGGGGGCGATGATCACTTCGGTGAAAATCTCGACAATGGCTCTTGCGGCTTCCGCATCGAGACGGCCATTGAGGGCGACGATGCCGCCAAAGGCCGAGACCGGATCGCAGGCCAGTGCCTTCTGGTAGGCCTCGCGCAACGAGGGGCCGATGGCGACGCCACAGGGATTGGCATGTTTGACGATGACCACGGCCGGACCCCGGGCGGGGTTGAATTCGGAAACCGCTTCAAATGCGGCGTCTGTATCGTTGATATTGTTGTAGGAGAGCTGCTTGCCCTGCACCTGTCTGGCCGTCGACACACCGGCACGCTGTTCGGGCGCATGGTAGAAAGCCGCCGATTGATGCGGATTTTCGCCATAGCGCATCACCTCGGACAGATGGCCGCCGAATGCGCGGTAATCGGGAGTTTCATTGCCCAATTCATTGGCGAACCAGTTGGAAATGGCGGCATCATAGGCGGCGGTGCGGGCATAGGCCTTGGCGGCAAGGGCACGCCGCAGAGGCAGGCTGGTCGATCCGTCATGATCCGCCAATTCGGCCAGAATCTTGTCGTAATCGTTTGCTTCCACCACAACGGCGACATCTGGATGGTTTTTGGCGGCGGCTCTGATCATCGCCGGACCGCCGATATCGATGTTTTCGATACAGTCATCATAGGGCTTGCCCGCTTTGACCGTCTGTTCGAACGGATAGAGATTGACCACCAACAGGTCGATGGCACCGATGCCGTGGGCCAGCATCGAGGCCTGATGCACGGGGTTGGAACGAATGGCCAACAGACCGCCGTGGATTTTCGGATGCAGGGTTTTGACCCGCCCGTCCATCATTTCGGGAAAACCGGTGATATCCGATACATCCTGCACCGGCAATCCGGCCTCTTTGATCGCCTGACAGGTTCCGCCGGTCGAGATCAGCTCGATGCCATGATCATGCAGAGCCCGGGCAAAAGGGATCAGGTTGGTTTTGTCGGAAACCGACAGCATGGCACGGGTGACGCGACGAAGATCCAGAGGCATAAGGCTCATTCCTGCAAACAGGCGAATATCGAACTGGCAGGGGCATAGCACGACCTGACTTGGGGTCAAAGGGTTCAAGACCCCGCTTTGCTGTATGGCTGCCGCTTGACTGGTGAAGGGCAAGGGTGGAACTGATTGACGGGCGGGCCCTATCTCAGACCTTGCGCAATTCCCAGCGCATCACGGCCGTATCCCGGAAACGCCCGCGCATAACCAGTTGCAACGAGCGCCGCCCGCCGTCCGGCGTTGCAAAAATAATGCTTTCCTCGACATAAATCGGCGCATCGGCACTGATAAACGCCCAACGGCGGCTGTCGGGCCCGCGCAAGGTGGCCTGATGCAATGAGGCATCGAGGATGACCTCGAGCGCAGGGTGCAAGTGAAAACGCACATGATATTCATCATCCATTTTATGGGCGCGATTGGCCGAATGGATGAGAAGATGATCCTCGCCGAACAGGGTTCCGGCCTCTGACAGGGTGATGATTCGCTGGTGATCAATGCCATATGAGCGGCGATAGCCGTCGTGACGGGCAGTCAGCGTCAATCCGTCGTCGTTTTGCCCGCGCACAACCGACACATGTTCTGCGCCACTCAACAATGGTGGCGAGCGCGGCCAGTCAACGCTGGAACCGGGAGCAAAAGCCGCGGAGGAGGCCGAACCGATTCCCACCGTCGAATGGGCCTGTGTCAACCGCGCCGCACTCCGCCACTCGTCATTGTCCTGCAGCGGCATCCCGCAATTCATGATGAGGCGTTGGGAACCGTCCGAATATTCGAAGGATAGGCAACCGGCATGGGCAAATCCGGCATAGGTCACCGCAGGCACCGGCCCGCAATCCATCATCAGCACATGCGGACCCGTTTGCAGGCGCTGATATCCCGACGGTTCGGCATTTTCCATCGCATGGGCCAGCGCATCCTGATAGGCAATCAGCGTGGCCACAAGATCGGTCGGGGTAGAGCCCATGCCGTTGAACAGGGCGAGATTGCCGTCCATATGGCGAAACAGCCGCAACATCGGGCCGATCCGGTCGATGGCGTTCAACAAAGCCTGCGGCGGCGTGACATTTTGCGAGGCATAGACCTGTCGCAAGGGCAGCAAATCGGCCAGCAATTCGATCAGCAAAGCCGGATTGCGGCTGATATGGCCGCCATCGGCCAGAATCTGGCGGTTGAGTTCCTGCCCCATCTGACGCGAGACGCGGTTGAGATGGCGCGTCGAGGCTTGGGTCGACAAAGCGACATAGCACAAAGCGATGCAGGCCCGCAGACGCCGTTCGGGCGAGCGGCATTCATGGATGAATTTGGACAGATAATCGCTCTGCTTGCGGATGCTTTTGACAAACCGTTTGTAGAATTCCTGATCCGCCCCTTCGAGCACGAATGGTGATTGGCTGATCCATGACATCAACCGGCGTGCGGTGATGCCGGTTTCCCACGCCAGAGCATTCGATGGCTTGCACAGCAAGATCCAGTCGTCGATCAGGGCGCGGGCATTGGCGCGCGTCAGGGCGGAATCGGCGGCACGCAAATGCCGCAGCCAGCCAAAGCCCATCAATTCTTCCGACCAGCCGATCGGCACAGCGGCAAGCGAGAAAGGCGAGCGGCCACCCGAACTCAAGGCTTTGCCTGCAAAGGAAAAATAGCCCGAATAAATATCGGTGGCAGCGGTGGGATCGCTGGTGCGCAGATCCTGCGGGGCAATCACAATCCGGTTGATCGCACCCAGACGGGGCCAACCACGCAAAAAGGCAAAAGGATGAGTGAGCCAGAACCAGACTGTCAGCGCCTGTTCACGACTTTGAAAAACCCGGTATCTCCAGCCGCGTTGTTCGGCTGTTGTCTTCAAAGCATCATCCTCTTATCTGCCAACGGCAAAGCCCGATCGGACGCAAAACCACGCCAAACAGCCTCTGCCAGTCTCTACCTTAGTCCAGAGAACGTAAACGGGCGATGAAGAAACCGTCGATTCCTGTCGCGGTATCCGGTCCGAAATCCCCCATAAAGGGCAGTATCCGCAAATCGCCTTGCGGGGTCAGCGCTTGCGCAAGACCGGGAACATCATCAGCGGTAAAAGCCCAGCGCGCCACACGCGGATTGCGTTTGAGCAAAGCTTCGATCTGCGCCTCGCCTTCTTCGGGCTCCAGCGAGCATGTGCAATAGACCAGTCGGCCCGACGGTTTGAGCAAGGTCAGCGCATGGTCGAGCAGACGTTTTTGCAACTCGGCCAATTTGCCGATGTCCATAAAGGTTTTGGTCCAGGCCACATCGGGATGGCGGCGCAGCGTGCCGGTGGCCGAACAGGGCGCATCCAGCAAAATGGCATCAAAGGGTCCGGCCTCAAGTGTTGCCGCATCATGGACCTTGATGTCGGTCTTGAGGCCGAGCCGGTAGAAATTGGTCTCCAGCACTTTCAGACGGGCGGCCGAGCGGTCGACTGCCAGCACATCCGCGCCCGAGACCGCCAGTTGTGCGGTCTTGCCACCCGGTGCCGCGCACAGATCGGCGACCTGTTCTCCTGCTTTCACTTGCAGCAGGCGGGCAGGCAGACTGGCGGCCATGTCCTGAACCCACCATGCTCCCTCCGCATAGCCGGGCAGGGTGCCGATCGGGCTGCGGTCGGCCAGACGCAGGCTGCCATTGGGCAGCAGATGGGCCGACAGCTCGGTGGCCCAATGGGCCGGATCGGCTTTGACGGTCAGATCGATCGAGGCCTCGCGACGGCAGGCGGCGGCGATCAGGGCGGCCTTCTCTTCTCCGTAATGGCGCACCCAGCGTTGGCCCAGCCAGTCCGGCAGATCGAGAAACGGCGTCATTTCCGCCAGAATATCCTCTTTCTCGCGTGAAATCCGCCGCAAGATCGCATTGACCAGCTTGGCATAGGGCAGAGTGCGCTGGTTATCGCGCGCTGCGCGCACCATCATATCGACAGCGGCATGGTCGGGCACATCCAGAAACAGCAATTGCGTCGCCCCGATCATCAGCAAAGGCTCGAGCTCGGCGACCTTGGCGGGCAGTTTGTTGTCGCTCAACCGCTCATTGATCGCCTTGCGGATCGTGCCCAGATGGCGGATGGCCGAGGTGGCCAGAGCGCGGGTCAAGCCACGGTCGCGCTCGGGCACGCGGTCATCGCCCAGCGCTTTGTCGAGTGTCTCGTCGAGCGGCAGCCGCCGGTGCAGCACGTCCCACAACACCTGACAGGCCACGCGCCGTGCCGCCAGACCGGGGGCGTTGGTGTCATTGCGGCGGACCGGCTTTTTGGGGGCGGCAGCGCGGGCTGCGGGCGCGTCGGAATTGCTTGTCATCGGTCGGTCCTTGACGGGACGGTCAGAATAACCATCTGTACTCTTTGTGTATCGCCTTTTCAGCCGGATATTGGCAAGGATAGAATTGGCAGAGATCGTCAAAGGGTCCTTTTGCCGAGTTGAGGGAGTGCCGCATGAGCCAAGATCCATCCGCACCGGACACAGCCAATGGGCAACCCGGTGCCGAAACGGCCCCACCCAAAATCCTGACCCCCGCCGCCCAACGCGCGCTGGCCGAGGCCGAAGCCCGCCGCCACGCCTACGACCGGCAAGCCGCTTCCGCTGCCCCGATCCGCGAAATCAACGGCCGCGATGGCCCCGAGGCCGTGCGATACGGCGATTGGGAAGTGAAGGGCATTGCCAGCGATTTTTAACCGAAGTCGATTGGATACGCACAATATTTCAACCGCCCTGTGTTTCTGATATTCTGAACCGCGTTGTGGCGTTGAAAGGGTGTTGTGATGGCTCGTTGTATGGTGGTGTTTGCTTTTTTGGTCATCACGGCGCTGGCTGGGTTGCAAACCGGTTTTGCCCAAACCACGCCTGATTCCCGTCGCCAGCTCAATCAGGATATCCAGAACCAGCAACGCCAGATCCAGGAGCGCAGCCGCGAGATCGAGCAGCGCGTGCAGGACCAGCAGCGCGAGGAAGAGCGCTACCGCCGCGAACAGGACGAACGCCGCCGCCGCGAGGAATGGATCGAGCAGCAACGCCAGAACGGCCAGCCGGTCATCATCATCGATCCCAACAGGTCGCGGCCCCCTTATGACAACCGCCCCTCGCCGTCCTACCAGCCAGAGCCGAACTGGGCGGAGCCGGTGATTCCCGGCTGGGACCGCCAGCGCATCATCCTGCGCGGGCAATATTGGGTCCAGCCCGGCCCGCAATGCCAGCTTGAAACATGGATGGACGGGCGCGGACAGCCGTTTCGCCGCTGGGTTTGTCCGTAACGGCTTTTGTGCCCTTAAAAGCAATAAATCTTGAAAAAGATGAATGACGGGCACGCAAACTGCGGCTAGGCTGACCCTCAATCACGCGTCGGATGATCAATCCGGCCCTAGAACAGGGAGAGACCAACATGACCACTTCAGTTTCACGTCGCGTATTTACCTTGGGTGCCGCCAGTGCGGCTTTGGCGATGCCGTCGATCGGCGCACGGGCGCAAGCCACTGTGATCCGCTGGGGCGAATTGCTCGCCAATACCCATCCGCAAGTGCAAATGGCCGAACGCATCGCCAAAGAGGTCAAGGAAAAATCCGGCGGGCGCATCGATATCCAGCTGTTCCCCAATGGCCAGCTGGGTTCGGGCAAGGACATGATCGAATCCGTCTCTGCCGGTGCCCTGCATCTGACCACCGACGGGGCGGGGGCGCTCAGTGCCTTTCTGCCGCAATTGTCGGTGATCGAGGCGCCCTATCTGTGGCGCGATGCCGCCCATCTCGCCAAAATCAACCAGTCGCCTTTGATGGGAAAGCTCAATACCGAGCTGGTTGCCAAGCGCGGCATGCGCATGCTCAATGTCACCTATTACGGCAAGCGGCACCTGACATCGGGCAGCAAGAATGTGCAATCCCCCGACGATATGAAGGGCTTCAAATTGCGGGTTCCGGCGGTCGATGTGTTTTTGGCGATGGCCGAGGCATGGGGGGCGCGCGCCACACCGATTGCCTTTCCCGAACTCTATCTGGCCCTGTCGCAGGGTGCGGTTGACGGGCAGGAAAACCCGCTTCCGACCATCCAGAGCGCCAAACTGTTCGAGGTCCAGAAATATCTGGTCCTGACCGAACATATCATTACCCCGCGCATGATCATCGTGAACGATGCCTTCTGGAAGGGCCTGCCTGCCGCTGACCGTGCCATTGTCGAAGCAGCGTTTAATGCCGGTGCGGCATGGCAGGACAAGGAATTGCTCTCGCAGGAAGCCAGTCTTGTCAGCACGCTCAAGGGTCAGGGCATGACGGTGGTCGAGGCGAAGGTCGACGATTGGCGCAAGCCTGTGATGGCGACAGTGCCGAAAAAATTCGAAGAACGCTGGGGCAAAGGCACGTTCGACGGGCTGGCAGCCCTGTAAGGGCTGGTCACAAGCAGACTGTGCGGGGCTGTTTGGCCCCGCAAAAGGGGATTGCGATGACGCTTCGGTCTATTTTTGCCGGTCTTGAACGGGCCATGGCAGTGTTGGACTCATGGATTGTCGGCTTGGCCAAGCTGTTTGTCGTTGCCCTGTTGGCAACAGTTTTGGCGGGCGTATTCTGGCGTGCTTTCGGCTATCCCCTGAGCTGGACGGATGAGGCCAGCGGTTATCTGATGGTCTGGACGGCTTGTCTGGGCTGGATGATGGCCACGCGCCGCCATGCCCATATCCATATCCGCTTTTTTCAAGATCACATGCCCAAGTCGATGCGCGAGCCCTGCTTGTTGCTGATCGAGTTGATGGTGTTTGTGTTCGGCTCATTTGTGGCCGCCAAAAGCGTGCATCTGATCATGGTCAATTCGGATATCGAAGCCACCAGCATGCCGATTTCGGCGGCATGGCTGTATGTGCCGCTGCTGCCTGCGGGTGCGGTGACGGCAGGTCAGGCTCTGGTTGATTTCTGTCGGCATTGGAATGGCGAAGCGGGGGCAGAATCATGACTGCCATGATGTTGAAAATCGCCGGTGTCTGGTTGATCACCATACTGGCGGGTCTGCCGCTGTTCGTGTCGATGGGGCTGGCCTGTCTGGCGTTTCTGTTGATCGCCGGAATGCCCGTGACGGTGCTGCCGCAAAAAATGGCGGGGTCGATCAATTCCTTCCCGATCATCGCCGCGCCTTTGTTCATTCTGATGGGCAATATTCTGGCGGCCGCGCAACTCACCGATAAAATCGTCGCCTTTGCCAGTGCCGTGATCGGCTGGGTGCGCGGCGGTTATGCCCATGCCAGCATCCTGACCAGCATGATTTTTGCCGGCATGGTCGGTTCTGCCGTGGCCGATGCGGCGGGCGCGGGCGCCATCGAAGTGCGCGCGATGCGCAAGGCGGGCTATCGGCCCGAAACCGCGGCTTCGATCACGGCGGCGGCGGCTACCATAGGCCCGATCATTCCGCCCTCGTTGCCGATGGTGATTTACGGGGTAACGGCGGATGTCTCGATCGGCAAATTGTTCCTTGCCGGGGTTATTCCGGGTGTGTTGATGGGTCTGGCCCTGATGGTGATGGTGTCGCTGGTGGCGCGGCGCGAAGGCATGACGCGCAAGGCCTTTGTCGGCTTCAAAGTGGTGGGAAAAACCTTTCTGAACGGCTTTTTTGCCTTAATGACCCCGGCGGTGATTTTGGGAGGCATTTTCGGCGGCTTTTTCACACCGACCGAGGCGGCTGCCGTGGCCTGTCTCTATGCATTGTTTCTGGGCTTTGTGGTCTATCGCACCCTGACTTGGGAGCATATCGGCCCGATTCTGGCCGAAACGGCCGAAACCACCGGTCTTGTGCTGGTGCTGGTGATGGCTGCGGGGGCGTTGGGCTGGTGCATTTCCATCTCGAGGCTGCCGCAAACCCTGACCCCGATGATTCTGGAGACGATCAAGGATCCGCTGGTCTTTTTGCTGATGGCCAACCTGCTGATGCTGCTGATCGGCTGTTTCATGGAAGCCTTGGCGGCGATGCTGATCCTGATCCCGATCCTCGTGCCGGCCGCCATCAGTTTCGGCATCAATCCGGTGCAGTTCGGGGTGGTGATGGTGCTGAACCTGATCTTGGGCACGATCCATCCGCCGATCGGGGTGGTGCTGTTTGTGGTCACCCGTATTGCCGATGTGTCGTTTGAAACCATGTCGCGTGCCATTCTGCCATGGTTGATCCCGCTGGTGGTGGTGTTGCTGGCCATCACCATCTGGCCGCCGCTGACCCTGTGGTTGCCCTCGCTTTATTTCTGAGTTTCGGTGTAAACAGGCGGATGGATAGTGTGAATCACCGGCGCGGCGGGGCGCAAACCTGCCTGTGTTGTTCCAAACCCTTTGGGATCAACCGGCGGGCCGTGCTCGGTTTTGCAGCCGCGGCGATGGGCTTTGTGTCGCCCGCCCATGCCACTGGTGAACATCCCACTGGTGAACATCCCACTGGCGAACATCCTGTCGAGCCGGTGTTGACGCTGCCGGCCGATCAAAGCGCTGCCCCCCGCGTGGCCCTGACGCTGGATGCCTGTTCGGGTGGCTTTGACGGCCAGCTTCTGCAGGCCCTGATCGACCGGAACGTGCCTGCCACCATTTTTGTCACCGGCATCTGGCTGGCCCGTAATCCGCAGGCTCTGGCGCAGATCATGGCGCATCCGCGCTTGTTCCGCTTCGGCAATCACGGGGCGCGCCATCAGGCGATGGTGCTGGGTGATCGGCTGGTTTACGGGCAAAAAACGGTGGGGACGGTCGAAGCGGCCCGACAGGAAGTGATGGAAGGCGGCAGGTTGATCGAGCAGGCCACGGGCGTCAGGCCGCAATGGTTTCGCGGCGCGACAGCCCTTTACAGCCCGTCACTGCTGCCGATGATCGGGACATGGGGCTATCGGGTGGCGGGCTTTTCGCTCAATGGCGATGCGGGGGCCAGTCTGCCCGCGCAAGGTGTGGCGGCACGGATCGGGCGGGCCAGGGCCGGAGATGTGATCATCGCCCATATCAACCAGCCGCATCGCACGAGCGGGGCGGGTGTGATCGCCGCTGTGAAACGGCTTGTTGACCAAGGATTTACCTTTACAACACTCGACGCCGGTGTTTGAGCCGGAAATCACTGAAAACTATTGCTCTTGGCGTGAAATCATCGCATTTGATCGAACCGACCTCTAAAATTTCCGATTTCATGTCCCGTATCGTTCTCGCCCTTCTGTGTGCTTTTGGTTTGTCGGTCAGCGTGGCAGTGCCCGTGGCCGCACGCGCCGACAGCTATGTTGCCGGCGACAGCATCGGCATGGGCGTCGGCATGGTCTCGCAATTGCCCTCGGTGGCAGCGATTTCGATTGCGATCCGCGGTCCCAAAATCATCGAGCAGCTGCGCGCGGTCCCTGCGGGCTCGACCGTGTTTTTGAGTCTGGGAACCAATGATGCGGTGTCCAGTCTGGTCAAAGGCGGTCCGGATCTCGACCGGCTGGTGGCCTTTGTCCACGAGCAGCGGCTGAAACTCTACTGGATCGGCCCGCCTTGCGTGCTCAAGCCGTGGGACGAGAGTGCCAAAAAGCTCGATGAATCCCTGCGCGCCGATCTGGCCCGAACAGGCATTACCTATGTGAGTATGCGGGCACAGGCCTTGTGTGATCCGGCTGTGCGGGCCAAGGATGGCATCCATTTTACCATGACGGGCTATCGCATCATGTGGCAACTGGCTGCCGAGGCCGCCAATTTCAAGCCGGTGGTGCAGTCTGCCCCTGTTCATGCCGGGCCAGCCCATGCTGCGCCGCCAAAAAAGAAGCGCAAGAAGCCGCTCAAAAAGGCTGTGGCACCTGCCGCATCGTCGGGTGCGGTCAAATGAGGTTGACGAAACGGATGCGATGGCGTGCCTCATGGCTGGCAGGTTTTGTGATGATGTCGGTATCCGGCCTGACCGCCCCTGCCTTTGCACAGCCCGAACCGCCGCATCTGGCCTTTATCGGCGATTCGATGAGCGACGGGTTGTGGGGCGGTTTTATCCGTCTGGCCACCAAAAATGCCTGTCTGTCGGCGATATCCTACGAGCGTCACGGCAAAAACGGCATCGGACTGGTGCGGATGGATCAGGCCGATCTGGTGCGCGATTTTCAGACGATCGTGCAAAAAACCGCCAGCCCGAAAGTGATCGTGCTGTCGGTCGGCCTGAATGACCGGCAGGATGCATGGTTCGGCGACCGTACACGAATTCCCTATGGCAGCGAGGACTGGACGGTGTTTTACAAAACCCGTCTGACCCAGATGATGGAAGCCGCAGTGGCTGCTGATCAGGGTCTGGTTATTCTGGGCCTGCCGGTGCTGCGCGAGACCAAGGCCAATGATGATGCTTTGGCCAAAAACAAATTGCTGGCCGATGTGGTCAAATCCTTCGGCAAGCCGTCGATTGTGTTTCTGCCAAGCCCGCTGGATCCGGCCGAAGGCGCGCAAGCCTTCAAATCCTATGACAGGATCGGCGGCAGCATGACGCAGATGCGCGCTTCCGACGGCGTACATTTCACGCAAGCCGGTTATGATTATCTGACCCAAAGCCTGTTGCCCTCCATTCTGGCTGTATTGCAACACAAGGGCTGGACGCCTGCGGGTCCCTGCCCTTGAGATCGCGCCACCCGCTGCCGTTTGGCTGGGGACCGGTCATTCTGGTGCTGGTTGTGGTGAGCCTGCTGGTGCTCAAATTCGCCAAAGATCTGATGGACGGGCATCCCGAAGGGATCGGTACTTGGTTCTCGACACTGCTGTCGGAGCAAGAAGAGCCACAGGTCGCGCCCGCCCAAAACACACAAACCGCGCCGATTGTGGTGGCCATGATCGGCGATAGTCACATGGCGGCCGATCTGTTCACCGGCCATGTCCGCAGCTTGCTGCAACAAAACTATGGCGAGGGCAACGGGTTGTTGCTGCCTTTGGGCCAGCCGCATCCGGGGATCAGAAGCGCGGCAGTCAGTGTGCAGGCCTCTGCCGGATGGACCTATCGGACGGTGATGAACACACCCGCCGACTCCCGCTTTCTGCTGTCGGGGACCCTGGCGGAATCAAGCGGGCCGGACCAGACCCTGTTGTGGCAAACGCGCCGCCGCCCGCTGGCTTTCGAAACCATCGAACTGGTGTTCCAGACAGGTCCGCAGGCCGGAGAGATCGAGCTTGTTCTTGACGGCGAGACGTTGGGTCAATTCGATCTGTCGCGGCACGACGATGGCATTTTGGCGATCCCCTTGCAGCCCAAAGCGGGCGGAGACGGTGCGTTTCGCTCCTTGTTGCTGGCGACCCGTTCTGCCAGACCGGTTGTGCTGTTGCAGGTCTTGGTCAAAGCGCAGGCATCGGGGATCAGCGTGATCAGCACAGGCTATCCCGGGGCGACATTTTCGGTGCTCGACCGGTTGGACAGCGCGGGCTTCGATCAGGCCCTGCAGCAGCTCAAGCCCGATGTTCTGGTGCTGGCTTTCGGCACCAATGAGGGCTTTGACGACAATCTGTCGATGCCGCGCTATCAGCAGGTGCTGGCGCGGCAGGCTGGCCGTTTCAAAAAACTGCTGCCGCAGACGCAGCTGGCGCTGATCTCGCCTCCCGCTGGGGGCAGAGCCAATACGGCTCAAGACTGCGGCTGGATGGAGCCACCCAAATTGGCACAGGTGCGGCAGGCGCAGGACCAATTGGCCCAAAGCCAGACTTTGCCGCTGTGGTCCTGGTCCGCGATCATGCCGCAAAGCTGTGCAGGACATCAATGGACACTTGATCAGCCGCGCCTGATGGCCGATGACCATATCCATCTGACCGGCGAAGGGTATCGCCGGAGTGCCGAGGCTTTTGTAACATTTGTGATGCCTGTGATTGACCGGACCATCAGGGAGCGCAAAGATGCTGTTCCCAAGCACTGAATTTGCCGTGTTTTTTGGCTGTGTCTGGGCGGTCGCCTGGCTGCTGCGCGAGGCCAATACGGCGCGCAAGGCGTTTCTGGCCTTGGCCAGCCTGCTGTTTTACGCCGCATGGGATGCCCGTTTCGTCGTGATGCTGCTGGCGGTGGCGGTGATGATGTTGCTGTGCGGGCAATGGATCGGGCGCACGACGGCACGACGGCGGCGCGCCAGCATCACCAGCGCGGGTATTCTCGTCTTGTTGGCCGTGCTGGGTTATTTCAAATATGCCGATTTGCTGATTGCCTCGTCGATGCAACTGGCCGATCATCTCGGTTTTGGGCTGGATCTGAATCTGGTGGAAGTGGCGGTGCCGGTCGCCATTTCATTTTTCACCTTCCATGCGATTTCCTATCTGGTCGATGTCTATAAAAACACCATCAAAGCATCAGACAGCCTGCTGGATCTGACGCTCTATATCAGCTTTTTTCCGCATCTGGTGGCGGGTCCGATTGTGCGCGCCCGCGAGTTTCTGCCGCAACTGGCCGAGGCCCCGCGCCGGATGCCGATCCCTCTCGGGACCTCTTTGGCGCTGATCCTCGGCGGGCTGTTCAAAAAAGTGGTGATCGCCAACTATCTGGCCACTGCTTTGGTCGATCCGGTCTATGTCGATCCCTCCCGCGCGTCCCTTCAGGAAGTATGGGGAGCCTTTTACGGCTATGCGCTGGTAATCTATTGCGATTTCAGCGCCTATACCGATATTGCCATCGGCATTGCCAGCCTGTTCGGCTACCGCTTTCCGCAAAATTTCGATCAGCCCTATCGCGCGCTGTCGGTGCAGGATTTCTGGAACCGCTGGCACATCACGCTGTCACATTGGCTGCGGGATTATCTGTATATTCCGCTCGGCGGCAACCGGCTCGGACGCTGGCTGACCATGCGCAATCTGATGATCACCATGTTTCTCGGCGGTCTCTGGCACGGAGCCAGCGGCACCTTCATCCTGTGGGGCGGGCTGCACGGCGTGGCGTTGATGGTCCATTTTGGCTGGGCGCGGACCCAGACGGCGCACAAGTGGCGCGATCACCCCAACTATCAAGCGGTGTCATGGGTTTTGACCTTCCACACGGTCTGTCTGTTGTGGGTCTTGTTCCGCTCGCCCGATCTGGAAACAGCCGGACAATTCCTCGATGCCCTGCTGCATGCGCCCGTTGCAGCGGGTGGATTGTCTCTGGCACTTCAACTTCTTCTGGCTTTGGGAGCGCTGACGCAAATCATTCCAAAAACGGTCTGGTCGGGTCTGGCGCAGGCTTTCGAACAAAAACCGCTTGTCGTGCAAAGCATGTTTGTCGCACTGGCTTTGCTGGGTTTGCTGCTCTTGGCACCAACCAATGCCGCACCCTTTATCTATTTCCGGTTCTGAGGTCACGATGGAACAGCCAGTTCACACAACTTCGATCAGGCGGGCGATGGGGGTGATCTATCCGGCTTTGCTGATCGGCTGGCTGGCTTTTCCGGGTCCGGTGCGCGATTGGGCATCCGAGCGGGCCGCGCAAGGATTGCTGCCGCAAGCGATCATGCCGGTTTTTGAGAGCGTGGACGTGTTTTCACAACAGATCGGCCTGTCACCGCTCATGCAACGCCTGCATGGCCGGTTGAATGCGCGGCTCGACGAGCGGATCCGCTAGGCCTCAACCACCGTCATTTTTGCGGGGCGGTGCCAACGATGCCGTTTGCGGCTTGGCAGGCGGCTTTTTATTGGCGGCTGCCACAGGCTTTGCAGCAGGCGCTGCTTTGGTCGCCGTTGCTTTCAACGGTTCTGCTTTGCCGGTCACAGGCTTGCTGGCTGCAGGCTTTGTGTCAACAGGTTTGCCGGCTTGCGGCTTGGCGAGCGTGGCAACCGGCGCAGGCTTGCCTGATTTACCCGCAATACCGGCCACTGGCTTGGCCGTCATCAGAGCGACTTTGGCGTGGGGCAATGGCGTGGCTTTGGCGGCAGGCAAGGGCACGACAGCGGGTGCTGCCGTTTTGACCGGATTGGCTGTAGATGGTTTTGCAGGTTCGGCAGCGGCTTGCGGCATGAAGGGCGCGATGCTGGCAACCTGGGCAGGGGCCGCATGGCGGTTCAGGTGCGCGGGACGGCCGTCTGTGCGCAAGGTGGCGAGCAAGACCTTGTCATCGTCGCCTTCCATCGGAGCGCGGCCGATATAGTCGACCTTGACGCGTGCGGTGCCCAGATGTTTGAAATTCAGGCTGGTGGCGACCTGTTCGGACACATCGACCAGACGGTCATCGTGATAGGGACCGCGATCATTGACGCGGGCGATGATCGAGCGGCCGTTCAGCGTATTGGTCACGCGCACATAGCTGGGCAGCGGCATCGTCGGATGCGCCACCGAAATCGATTCCCGGTCGAACACTTCGCCATTGGCGGTCATGCGGCCATGGAAAGACGGGCCATACCAGGAGGCCGTTCCGACTGCGCTGTAATTCTTGTCCTCGCGCGGCACATAGAGCTTGCCGGCTACGGTATAGGGCTTGCCCACCATGTCATAGCCGCCGCCTTTGGGAATCGGCTCGCCGTCGGCAATGACTTTCGGGCTGGCTTTGACGCCGTATTTGTTGCCCGAGGCGGTCTTGGTCGGAGGTGTAGCACAATTGGCGACCAGCAGGCCCAGCATGATCACCGCTGCAGGCCGAAGCCAGCCAGACGCGGTCCGGCTCCTGATCGGCTGGCAGGAAGGGAGAACCTGTCCGGCAAGCGGGTTGACTGGGCCGTCAGAGTGCTGGGTCAAATCAAAATCCTTGAAAATACCGATAGGGCGCGATTGATCCAGTGCGTAACAAAAGGCACCTATCATGTCTTTTATAGCCTCATGGGCGCCTGCCTGCCACACGGGCGGGTGTTGTTTTTCTGCTTATGCTTACCAAAGCCTTAACGGGACAAGGTTGTCGTGAATCATTTGTTGCGCCAAATTGCGGCTCCTTGATGGTTTTGTCCGGATGAATTTGTGAGCCCTTCCCATAACCGGCTTGTGCTTGAACTGTCGGTCCTGTCGGCCACCAGCTTTGCCATGCTGGGTTTGCACCAGCCGTTTTTTCCGATCTGGCTGGCGACGCGCGGCCTGTCGGCCGAGCAGATCGGCCTGATTCTGTCCGTGCCGATTTTTCTGCGTGCCTTTGTCGGCCCGTGGATCACCGGACTGGCCGACCGCTATATCGCGCCGCGCCATTTGCTGGCGGTGGTGGGCGGACTGGCCGGTTGCGGCTGGCTGGTGATGCCATTCAGTCCCGATTTTCCGGTCCTGTTGCTGGTTGTCACCTTGACGGTGACCATGATGCTTGCCCCGATCCCACTCGGAGATATCATCACGCTCGATGCATTGCGTGACAATCCCGTTCTGGTTTACGGACGCGTGCGGGTTTGGGGCTCCATCGCTTTCATGCTGGTCACCTTGCTGGCGGGCCTCTTGGTCTCATGGCTGGCAGTGGCCATCGTGCCTGCGGTGATGGCGGTGTTTTCTTTCGGCACCACCGCCGTGGCCTTGTGGATGCGCACGGGCATGTTCATTCCTGCCCGCCATCTCGAGCCCCCCGATGCCGGTACGCCGGATCAGGCCGCCCAGAAGGTGCCGGTGCGGCTCTATCTGTTGTTGCTCGGCACCGGTCTGGTCGGCTCTTCCAATGCCGTGCTGAACGGTTTCGGACCTGTTCTTTGGGTACAGCAGGGGATTCAATCGTGGCAGATCGGCGTGTTGACGGCCTGTTCCGTTGTTGTCGAGATCGTCGTGTTCTGGCGGTTGGGCGGCAGCAGGGATGTCGATAAGGCCTATACCTATCTGATGATCGGTGGCAGCGCGGCGGTTATGCGCTGGTTGCTGATGGGGCTGGCCCCCGATGTCGTCGGGATCGGTATTTTGCAGACCCTGCATGCCCTGAGCTTCGCGCTGTTCCATCTCGGGGCCTTGGGGATGGTGGCGGCTCTGGCCCCTGTGGTGCGGCGTGCCCATGTGCAGGGCCTGTTTTCCGCCGCCAATGCCCTGATGTTCGCGCTGGTCACTGTATTGGCAGGGCCGCTGGTGCAGGCTTGGGGCATCAAGGCCTATTTCGGCATGATCCCCTTTGCGGTTGCGGGCCTGTTGCTGATCATGCTGGCGCATCACAAGCGGTAAACGGGCAAGGCAGACCCGCATCCCTGTTTGGGCTTGGCTGCTTCATATGCGTTGCGAATTGTTTTACAGTCGCAGCCAAGATCACAAACAATCACCAAGGGACGGACCAGAACAATCATGAGCACGCAGCACGCATCAGTCTATACCGGCATCTATCCGATTGCCCCGACACCATTTCTTGAAAACGGCGATCTCGACCTCGACGGGATGCGGCGCGTTCTTGATTGCATGATCGATCAGGGCGTCGACGGCATTTGTATCCTCGCCAATTATTCCGAACAGTTTCTCTTGACCGATGCCGAGCGCGATCTGTTGACCGATCTCTGCCTCGACCATGTCGCCGGTCGCGTGCCGGTGATTGTCACCACCAGCCATTTCAGCACCCGCATCGCCAGCGAGCGCGCCGCCAAGGCCAAAAAGGCCGGTGCGGCCATGCTGATGCTGATGCCTCCCTATCACGGCACCGGCTTGCGGGCCGATGAAAACGGTATAGTCGAACATTTCGCCGCTATCGCCAAAGCATCCGACCTGCCGATCATGGTGCAGGACGCGCCGTTGAGCGGGGTGACATTGTCGGTGTCCTTCCTCGTGCGGCTCGCCAGGGAAGTGCCGCTGGTGCAATATTTCAAGATCGAAACCGCACAGGCCGCCGCCAAATTGCGCGGGCTGATCGCGGCCGGCGGGGCCTCGATCCTCGGGCCGTTCGACGGCGAGGAATCCATCACCTTGATGGCCGATCTTGACGCAGGAGCCACCGGCACCATGTGCAGCGCCTTGCTGCCCGACCTGATCCGTCCGGTGGTGATCGACTATCTGGCCGGCCGCCGTTCCGAGGCTGCCAGCCAATATGCGCGCATCCTGCCTTTGATCAATTACGAGAACCGCCAATGCGGCTTGCGCGCCACCAAGGCGATGATGGCCGAAGGCGGCGTGATCAAACACGAGACGGTCCGCCACCCGCTCGAGCCATTGCATCCCCAGACCCGCGCCGGTTTGCTGGAGCTGGCACGCGAGGTCAATCCGCTGGTTCTGCATTGGGGCAAATGAGCCTTTGCATGCGTAAAAAGACAACACCGAGGATGGCCCCGTTTCGGGGCCATTTTCATTGAGGGATGGTTGACATCAGGGGGTGAAAGGCGTGGAATGATCGAGTGATAATTAAAAGCAAAAACAATCCGGCGGGCGCATCAAGCCCTGACAGGATCGGACAGGGAGAAACGGCAATGCGGGCAGGCTTTTCGGGTCGATGGCTTTCGGGCGTGACGGGTATTGTGGTTGCGGTGCTTGCCGCGTTTACTCCCCTCTCGGTGCGGGCCGAGCCGGTGAAAATCCGCATCGGCTGGTCGACCATGCCGGGCCATATGATCCCGGTTCTTTATTCAAAACCGGAAATTCTCAAATATTACGGCAAGAGCTATACCGTGGAGCCGATCCTGTTCCGCGGCAGCTCGCCGCAGATCACCGCGATGGCGGCGGGTGAAATCGACATGGCGGCTTTTTCGGCGCTCGCGCTCAATCTGGCGGTGCTGAATGCGCGGCAGGATGTGAAAGTGCTGGCCGATATCATTCAGGACGGGGTCGGCGACCAGCATTCCGAAACCTTTCTGGTGCGCAAGGAGTCCGGCATCAAGACCATCGCCGATATGAAAGGCAAACGGATCGGCAGCAATGCGATCGGTTCGGCCTCCGATACGGCAATCCGCGCGATGTTCAAGAAAAACGGCATGATCGACAAGCGCGATTATACCGTGCTCGAAGTCGCCTTCCCCAATATTCCGGTGATGCTGGATGAAGGCAAAATCGATATGGGCACGGTGCTGCAACCGATGTCCGATCAATTGATTGCCACGGGCAAATACGAGGTCCTGTTCCGCGCCAAGGATGCGGTTGGTCCCTCGCAACTGGTGTTTCTGGCCGGACGCGGTGAATTTCTCGCCAAGAACCGCCCGCAAGTGATGGATTTTTTCGAGGATCATGTGCGCGCCATGCGCTGGTTTACCGATCCCGCCAACCGGACCGAGGCATTGCAGATCATCGGCACCTTCATGAAACAATCGCCCGACAAGCTCGGCCATATGTTCACCAAGACCGATTATTATCGTGATCCGTTCCTGTTTCCCAACATCCGCACGCTGCAGGACAGTCTGGCAGTGATCAAGGATGTCGAATTGGCCCCCAACATCATCCAGCTCGAGCCGAAATATGTCGATCTGAGCTTTGTCGAGGAAGCCAAGCGCCGGATCGAAGGCAAGAAATAAACTTGAAATACACTCGAAATACACTCTTGCCGCAAGGGTAAGGGAGCGGGAAAGGCCGTCCGATGACAGCGGATTTCGGGATCAAGATCGAGGGCGTGTCCCATGCCTATGGCGGCGGGCAAAGCGGGCTCGCTTCCGGCACGCTCGCGCTGAAGCAAACGGACCTGCTGATCGGCCATCATGAATTCCATGCTTTGCTCGGCCCGTCCGGCTGCGGCAAGTCAACGCTGCTCTATCTGATCGGCGGGTTTATTCCGGTGCAAACCGGCTCCATCAGCACGCAAAAGGGGCCCGTCACGGCACCCGGTCCCGACCGCAGCATCGTGTTCCAGAACTTTGCCCTGTTTCCATGGAAAACCGTGCTCGAAAACGTGATGTACGGTCTCCAGAAAAAAGGCCTGCCGGAGGCCGAATGCCGCGAGATCGCGCAAGCCCATATCAAACTGGTGCAATTGGGTGGTTTCGAGCAGGCCTATCCTTCGCAATTGTCGGGCGGCATGCAGCAGCGCGCCGCCATTGCCCGCACGCTGGCGGTTGATCCCGATATCCTGCTGATGGATGAGCCCTTCGGTGCGCTCGATGCCCAGACGCGGCGGGTCATGCAGGAAGAATTGCGGATGATCTGGAAAAAACGGCCCAAAACCGTGGTATTCGTCACCCATGATGTGCATGAGGCGGTGTTTCTGGCCGACCGTATTTCGATCATGAGCGCGCGGCCGGGGCGGATCGAACACCAGATCGACACCGGATTGGGACCCGAGCGGGACGAAAGCACGCTGACCGATCGCCGTTTTGTCGAATTGGGCGAACAGATCTGGCGGCTGGTGCGCGAACAGGCGGTGCTGGCCAGCCGCGGGGGCTTGTGATGGCGGGCGGCGACCTGCGCCCCGCTTCCGCTACCGCAGGGCACGGCTCGTTTGTCGAGGTGGTGGCTGTCTGCGTGCGCTATCTGCCATTGCTGATCATGATGGCGGTGTGGGAACTGGCCGGACGGTCCGGTCTGGTCTCGCAACAGATGCTGCCCGGCGTCGGTGCGATTGCTGCCGCCTTTTTCGATCTGCTGCAAAGCGGTGAATTGGTCATCAATGCGTGGCGGTCTTTGTCCCGCGCGGCAGCGGGGTTGGGATTGGCGGTGATCATCGGCATGGCGATCGGGCTGTTGATGGCGACGCGGCCGCTGTTTCGCAATGTCATCAATCCGATTGTGCGCATCCTTTACCCGATGCCGAAATCGGCTTTGATCCCGCTGGTGATGATCTGGTTCGGGCTGGGCGATGCGTCGAAAATTTTTCTGATTTTTCTGGGCTGCCTGCTGCCGGTGATTGTCAGCGCCTATCATGGCGCGCGCGGGGTCAACCCCTTCGTCATCTGGTCGGCCACCAGTCTGGGCGCCAGCAAGGAGGAGGTGTTGCGCGAGATCATTCTGCCCGCCGCCTTGCCCGATATTCTGGCAGGCTGCCGCACGGCTTTGGCCTTTTCCTTCATTCTGATGGTGAGTTCGGAATTCGTGATTGCCAAGGACGGCTTGGGTTTTCTGATCGGCAGTCTGGGTGACGGCGGCAATTATCCCGCGATGTTTGCGGTGATTTTGACGGTGGCGGGGACCGGCTTTGTGGCCGACCGGCTGTTCGGCAGTTTTGTCAATCACTGCTTGCGCTGGAAAGAACAGGCATGAGCACGCTCTCCGCATTGCTCAAACGCGAGGGCCTGATGCAAGCGCTGGTGCTGGCGGGTCTGGCACTGGTGTGGGAGGCGAGCAGCCGCGCCGGATGGGTGCATCCGTTTTTGCTGCCGCCGCTCAGCGATGTGCTGGTTCGTTTGTTCACGGATATGCAGAGCGGGGCAGTGTTTGTCGATCTCGGCCTGACGCTTTACCGCGCGCTGACGGGTTTTGTGATTGCCGCTGTGCTTGCGGTTCCGCTGGGAATTCTGATGGCGCGGAAGCGCGGAGTGCAGTGGTTTTTCGATCCCTTGATCTCCATCGGCTTTCCGATGCCCAAAATCGCTTTCGTACCGATTTTCATTTTGTGGTTCGATATTTATGACACGTCGAAAGTGATCATGATCACGTTTTCGTGTTTTTTCCCGATTGTCACCGCCACCTATTCCGGTACCAGCCATATCGACAAATGGCCGTTGTGGTCGGCCCGTTCGCTCGGCGCCAGTGAAAACCAGTTGCTGCGCGAGATCATCTTACCGCTGGCTGCGCCCTCCATTCTGACCGGCTTGCAGATCGCCCTGCCGGTCGGCATGATCACCACCATCGTTACCGAAATGCTGATGGGCGGATCGGGCGTCGGCGGGGCGATGATCGCGGCGGGACGCTTTGCCGATTCCGTCGGCGTGTTTGCGGGCATTATGGAAATCGCTATATTGGGCATGGTTGTCATCCGCGCCCTCGATCGGTTGCGGGCGCGTCTGCTGGTCTGGCATCCTGAAAACCGGGCGCATTGACCGCCTGCGCCGAGCTTGAAGGAACATGTGAACATGGATTTGCGGGTCAGTGATCTGCAGTGTGTGCCCTATGGGATGGACCATTGGCAGATGGCCGATATCCGGCTGGCTGCGTTTTCGGGGCGCGGTCTGGTATTTTCTGCGGTCAATCCGTTTGTCTTTGTCGGGCCCGGGACCTTGCGGCTGCACCAGTTGCGCTATCATTTTGCAGGAGTGGCAGGGACCAGCAGCAATGAAAAAACCGCCGATCTGATCCTGCGCAGCCTGCACGCGCTGTGCTCGCCGTGGGACGGGCCGAGCCGGTTGTTTCTGACCGTCTATTTTCAGGAAATCGAACAGCGGCTGTCCCGGGATCAGGCCTTGCAGGCGGCGGCGCAAGCCTTGTCGGGATTGTATCACTGGCAGGACTGGCTGTTTTCCGCGCCCGCAATATTGCCGCGCGCGCATCTGTTCGCGCCCGATTTCGGGCCTGCCAAACCGGTCAGCGAAAGTGACTTTGTGCAGGTCGCCATGGCAATGCGCATCAAGGGCCGCTTTGTCGCGATTCTGACCGAAGCCAGTGCGCCGACGCCCAAGGCGGCACGGCAAAAACGCAGCCGGCTGGAGGCGCAGGAGATCGAGGTGTTGCAGCTCGACAGCAGCGGCGGCACGGCGGCTGTCATCCGGTTGATCGACCGGATTGTCGAGATTGAAGGTACCGCCTTCTGGCAGGCCGATCCGATCCCGCAAGGCCCCTTCGCCCCCACAGCGTTCAATATCTAGGTTCGGGAGTTGCGCAACAGGTCCAGACTGGCCTCGATGGCCGCAGGGGCAATGTCGCGGGTGATAAACACGATCCGCGTGTCGTGATCGTCATCGGGCCAGTCCGCCAGACTGGTGGGTGGATGCAGCAGATGTTGCACAGCCTGGATGATCACCGGACCGGGGCGGCCTGCGACATGGACAATGCCTTTGATCCGCAACAAATCCTTGCTGCGCAGGGACAATAGCGAGTTGAGCCAGCGTTCCAGTGCCTTGGCCGCAATCGGTTGCGCTGTGCGCATGCAGAAGGCCCGCACATGGGCATTGTGGCGGTTGGGGTCGTTAGGGGTGTGATCGTGGCTGTGTTCATGCGCGTGCCCGTGATCGTGGTGCCCTTCATGATCGTGCTGATGCACGCTCCCGTCACCGAGCCAGCGGTTGATATCGCCATGCGGCTGGTGGCTATGGGCATCGGGTGCGCCGAACACCAGATCGGTTGTGATCTCGCCCTGAATGACCAGCTGGCTGTGCGCGGTCGGATTGATGCGCTGCAAGCCTGCTTTTACACCCGCCAAACCCTGCGCATCGGTCAGATCGCTTTTGGTGATCAACACGCAATCGGCCGCCGTCAATTGCTGGACCGCTTCGGGATAGTCTTGAAGGGTCGACAGGCCGTTGACGGCATCCAGCGTGGCCACCACGCGGTGCAGTGTGAACAAGGGCGCGATCATCCGGTCCTTGGCCAAAGTCTGGATGATCGGGGTCGGATCGGCCAGTCCCGTGGTCTCGATCGCCACCCGCGAGAAGGGAGGCAACTCGCCCTGTTGCGAGCGGCGCACCAGATCGAGCAAAGTATCGACCAGATCACCGCGCACCGTGCAGCAGATGCAGCCGTTTTGCAGCACTACCGTGTTCTCGATCGCCTGCTCGACCAGCAGATGATCAATCGGGATTTCCCCGAATTCATTGATGATCACCGCCGTATCCGCCATATCGGGGGCACGCAGCACATGGTTGAGCACGGTGGTTTTGCCGCTGCCCAGAAACCCCGTCAGAATGGTGACGGGGATGGGTGCGGCGGCGGGTGTTGACGGATCGGACATGCCGGAATGCGAACCCGTCACAGATCGAGTTCGAGAATGTAAAGGCCGCCGCTGTGCCGGTCGACGGCATAGACAATGGCATTTTCATCGACAAACACATCATTGATCTGGATGGTCGGCACGCGCGAGCCTTTCGGACCCTCGGGCACATAGGCCGCCACTTCTTTGGGTTGCAAAGGATTGGACAGATCATAAGCCCGCACGCCCGCATTGAAGAAGGTCGAGAAAATCAGCGTGTCCGATCTGAACGATGTCTCGCCGGGCCGGTTTTCATGCAGGTTGTGCGAGCCGTAGCGGCCACCGGCATGGCCGTATTTTTCAAACGGCGGCATCGGCAGGGTGCTGACCGGCACCAGATTGGTCTCGTTGCGGGCATCGAGAATCCAGGTCAGCTTCGGCCAGTCCTCGCCATTGTCCTTGACGCATTCATCCGACACCACCAGCAGATCGCGGCTGAACAGCGGCAGCACCGTATGGGTGAACCCCGGATAGGGCGGATGCGGGTTGAAGTTCGAGATCACTTTGGGACTGCCCATGTCGCTGATGTCGAGCACGAAGCCGCCGCCATCCAGATAGGCCACATAGGCACGGTCCGGCCGTTGCGGAAATACATTGGTGTTGTGGGCACGAAAGCCCGAATCGATCGGCAGGCGGGTGGGTTGCGGTTCCTTGTCGCCCTGTCTGGTGCCCGGCATCCACCAGCGGCCCACTTCGACCGGCTTGGACGGATTGCCGACATCGACAATGCGATAGGCCTGGTCATCCAGCCCGTTATGGGGCATGAAATCGGCCGCACCGCCTGCAAAATGAACATAGCGGCCATCGACAAACCAGACCTGATGCACGCCGCGCGACAGCGGGCCGGAACAATCGAAAAAGCTGATCGAGCGCGGATTTTCTGGCACGGACACATCGAACAGCTCGAAGCCCGCAGGCTGCAAGCCATGTTCGAGCGTCTGATAGGCCACCGCCATGATATCGCCGCACACTTCGAGCGAGTTGGAGCGCACTTTCATATGCGGCAATTCGGTCTGCACAACCACTTTGGGATGGCGCGGATCAGTCACGTCGACGCCGGTAAAGTTTTTCGGCGGGCCTTCATGCGCCAGCCACATGATGCGGCGGCCGTCACGGGTTTTCTGGATCGACATGCCTTCGCCGATCCCGCCCCAGCCGTCCAGCAGGTCGTGTGCGATCAGTTTCATGCCATAGGCTTCAAGTGCGGCCATTGTATCCCCCCGAATGTCTATTCCGCGTGCCACGCGGCACGGATGATTTATGGCTGATATTTCTGAATAGAAATCGGCCCGCGTCCACCAAAAAAGCGGGTTCTGTCCATCTATTATTGCAAGGCCGCAATGCCGCTCACAGCACCAGCGTGGCAATTTCGGAAGGGTGGTCAACCAGACGATGCACGCCCGCAGCCACGAGCTCCTCATCCGAGCCATAACCCCAGCGCACGCCGACGGTCGGCACATGGATGGATTTTGCACCGATCACATCATGTTTGCGGTCGCCGATCATCACCGCCTGATGAGAGGCAAAGCCCTCTTGTTGCTGGACATAGGGCAGCAGATCGCGCTTGTCGACGCGGGTGCCGTCGAGTTCCGAGCCATAAACGCGGCCAAAAAACCGGCTCAATCCGAAATGTTCGACGATGCGGATTGCAAAAACCTCCGGTTTCGAGGTGGCAACACACATGTACTTGCCGTCGGCCTGCAACTGTTCGAGCAGTTGCGGGATGCCGTCGATCAGCTCGTTTTCAAACAGGCCGGTCACGCCGAAACGCTCGCGATAGAGCCGGACGCCGTCATCGGCCAGCTGTTCGCCCACCAGGGTCACAAAACTGGCGCGCAACGGGGGGCCGATCACCCATTCCAGATCATCTTCGGAAGGCACAGGCTGGCCCATTGATTCCAGCGCATATTGAAACGAGCGGGTAATGCCCGCTTTCGGGTCGGTCAGGGTGCCGTCAAGATCGAAAAGGATCACCGGAGTGGATTGCATCACAAAGGCCCTGCGCAATGAGTAACACGATCAGGCGTAACAGGCTTTTTTGCGCAAAACAATCATCGCGCTTTCGTGCGTCCCGCATTCAGCCCTGCGCCATAAAAAAGACCTGACAAGCACGGGGCTTGGTCAGGTCAGGCAGGCGCGAACAATCCATCAGCACGTCCGGCTATAGACAGACGCAAGCGGGCCTATTTGGACGAGTTGCGGTTGGTGGTCAGATCGAAATAGAACACAGTCAAAGCAAACAACGAAAAAGAACCGATGGCGATAATGAGATAGGCTTGTTCTCCGGCTGACATGCGATCCTCCCCTGTACAGCGTGATGCCATGATTTAGGATTATTGAAAAAGGGCATGCTTTGATCTGGATCAATTGTGCGTTGCAAAACAATGCTGGCTTTATGGCTTAGGCCATTTGTCGGTGTCCGGTCTGGTCGGGAGCGGATACGGTGTCGACGCTGTCCTGCATGGCCTTGTGTTGACAATGAAAGGTTCCTGCCCGAACGTCCGGTCATCATCGCACATGCATCATTTATAAAAACACCGGAAGGAAACACCATGACCAATCCCCTGTTTGATCTGACGGGCCGCACGGCGCTTGTCACCGGCTCGTCGCGCGGTTTGGGGCGGGCCATTGCCGAAGGTCTGGCCGATGCGGGTGCAGCCGTCATCATCAACGGCACCACGGCGGGGCGGGTCGATCAGGCGGTGTCCGAATTGGTGGCCAAGGGTCATCAGGCGCGGGCCTGCGTGTTCGATGTCACCGATGAAGCCGCCATTACCAAAGCCTTCGATACGCTGGATGCGGCAGGCGTGCATGTCGATATTCTGGTCAACAATGCCGGTATCCAGCTGCGCAAGCCGATGGTGGAACTGACCACGCCGGAATGGCGCTCGGTCCTCGAAACCAATCTGACCAGCGCCTTCGTGATCGGCCGCGAAGCCGCCAAGCGCATGATCCCGCGCGGCTATGGCAAGATCATCAATATTGCTTCGCTGACCTCGGAACTGGCGCGCGCCACGGTGGCGCCCTACACCGTCTCCAAAGGCGGCATCAAATTGCTGACAAAGGCGATGGCGGCTGAATGGGCGGCGAGCGGATTGCAGGCCAATGCGATCGGTCCGGGCTATATGATCACCGATATGAATCAGGCTCTGATTGACAATCCTGCCTTCGATGCCTGGGTCAAGGGCCGCACGCCAGCCAAACGCTGGGGCATGCCGGAAGAATTGGTCGGCGCGGCGGTGTTTCTGGCGGCTCCCGCCTCCAATTATGTCAATGGTCAGGTCATCTATGTCGACGGCGGCATGATCTCGGTGCTGTGACCCTGTAATCGGCCAAGCGGAGCGATGCGGTTATACGCGTCCATCCGCTGGCTTTGCGGGCCGTTTGGCGGGCAGGATCAACAATCCGCAGGCGATGATGATACTGGTGACATAAAGACCGAAGGGGATCGAGCCGGTCAGCGAGGTCAACAGCGCAAATCCCGCCGGACCCGCGACATAGCCGACAAACAACACCAGAGTGGCTCCCGAGGACGCCTCGTGAACCTGATGCGATGGCGCGAGTTGGGCGATTTCGGCAATTTGCACCCCGTTCCAGCTCGTCACGGTAATGCCCGCCACGATGCACAAGAGTGTGATGCCCAACAGTGACCATTCGGGCGTGACAAAGGGCAGGCACAGCGTGGTCAGAGCCGAACAGATCATGGCCAGCCGTAGGGTCAGGCGGCCCGATCCAAGACGGTCGGACGCCCAGCCGAGCAGGACACGGCCAAATACGCCTGCCCCTTGCATGATCGCAAAATAGAGGCCAGCCATGGTCAGGCTCATAGACATCTTGTTGACCAGGATGGTCACCAGAAAACTGATCCAGACCCCTTGTCCGACCGCCAGACAGGTGCCGCTCATCGCCACCTGCATCAGTTGCGGTGTCTCGCGCAGGGCATTGATGGGTTTGGAGATGTTGCCGAAACTGAGAAATTGCCGCGGATGCAGACTCTGGCTGCGGTCGCGTTCATAATCGATGGCCGCACGATAGGGTTGCATCAGAAAAGCCGTCAGCGCGGCAAAACCGGCAGCAAACCAGAGGCACAGGGACAGCCCGCCCAATTCGACCAGATAAGGCAGAATCAATCCCGCCAGAATACCGCCAACCGGCACGCCCGCCTGCTTGACCGAGAAAATCAGCGAACGGTGTCTGGCCGGGGCATGGCGTTGCAGAATGTCGCTGCCTGCCGGTGTGGAGGGACCATAGCCGAAGCCCATCATCAAAGTCGCGATCAGCAAAGTCGCAGGGGCAGGCAATGCAAACAGCAGCGCGCCGAGCGCGCCCAGCAACAAGCCGACCTGCAACGAACGTACCGATCCCAACCGCCGCAACAAAGGCGCCCCGAGAAATAGAAACAGGATCGCCCCGACCACATTGCTGGCCGAAAGATAGCCGATGGATTCGGGCGAGAGATTATAAGTGCCCGTCAAAGCGGGCGCGATGGCAGGCGGCATGCGTTGCAGAAAGGATGACACGATTTGCACAGCCAGCGTCAGCAAAAGCGGTGTCATCCAGTGCGAGACTGCGGGCGCTTGATCGGGAGCCTGTGTCATAATGGTGCGATCCGAACCTCTGGTCGTCAGGGCAGACATGGATTGATGGAATCCATTCTAGAGCCAAGGCCCTGCCTTGTGCTAGGGCTGCAACAGGGGAGCAGCTGTGCAACAGGACCGGAAAAGTTGTCCCCGATCCAAATATCACTTTGACAGCGGCATCCGGAACAGTGAAAGTCCGCCGAGTTTGAGGTCGATGACTGTTGTTCCAAAATTGTGGTCTGAAATGTCTGAAAAAAACAAAAAATCGCTTAAAGAAACCATCATGAACCATCTCGCCAACGAGGTGTATTGCCATCTGGGTATTTCACCTGTGCATGGTATTGGCGTGTTTGCCGTGCGGCCCATTCCCAAAGGAACCAATCCTTTGCGAAGCCGCGTCAAGCACCGCGAGATTTCCTTTACCCATGCCGAGCTGAAAAGCCTGCCAAGGGGCGTCCGCAAGCAGATCAAAATGTTCTGTTATTATGACGATGATGAAGTGCTGGTTTCAACCATGGGATTGAACACCATGGATTTCGCGGTCTATCTCAACCACTCCAAGACCCCGAATATACGGTTCAACAAAGACGGCTCCTGCGAGGTGCTGCGCAACATCAAGACCGGCGAAGAGCTGATGATGGATTACGACCACAGCTTCGACGGCGTGCATATTTTCGAATAAAGGGACCCGACATGGTGCGGGAGACAGCGCGCGGGAAAATGACCGCGCTCTCCCTGTGTTTTGGTCTATTTCGCTGTACGATAAATCTTGTTCCAGTGTTCGACCTTGAAATCGGTGTGCAAAGGCGATGTCGGATCAAGCGCCAGCGGATGCTCGGGATCAGTCAAAGCCAGCGAATAGATCGGCTCCAGCGTGGTCACGAACAGTGACTTGTAATTATAATCGCCGACAGGGCCGAGATTGTAATAGCGCAGGCCGTTTTTGCGGGCCCAGCGGCTGGCCAGCAGGCAGGCATACATGCCGGGCGAGCGGTTTTTATAGGCGCGGTTCCATTGGCAGAAGCTGCCATAGAGCTGGTTGTAATCGGGCAGGATAATCGCCACTTCGGTCAGCACCAGCTCTCCCGCCGGATCTGAAACCTTCAACAGCAGAACATCGAGTGTCTGGATATAATCGACGAATCCGGCAACTTCGCGGGCATCGATCTCGCAAGTGGCAAAATGCTCGCCGCCCATGTCATAGATATCCTCGACGGTAAGGCTCGAGCCGGAGATGACATCTTCGGTGTGGGTGAAGCGTTTGAACAGCTTGTCATATTCGCGGAATTTGCGGGCGCGGCGTGGCTCGTTCCAGAATTCCTCTGACTGGGTGTCCACCATGCCGTACTGGTCATTGATCGGCACGCCGAAGGCGCAATCGGGTGGCAGTGCATAGACAATGAACGGCTTGGGTGCCCGCTCCAGCATGTCTTCGCTGACATCGATATAGGGGCATAAGGCATCCCAGCGCGATGTATAATAGCGGATATCGTTGTGGTTGCTTTCGACAAACAGGTTTTCGTCTGTCCATGTCTGATAGCCGACACGATTGATGAGGGGTGTGGGTGCAAGATTGACACCCAATGGCTTGGCCAGCGGTTCAACGTCACCAAGCTGATGCTTCATAGTATTCATTTACGCTGGCTCTGTGATGGAGGTGGGGCTTGAACAGGAAGTTTCAGCAGGTCGAAATAATCGATATCGACCATGTGATTGTGCAACAGATAAGCGGGCTCTTTTTGTTCGAGCTCGGTAATGGTCTGGCGCATCTGGGCAAGGTGCTGCGAGGCCTCGCTGGAGGCGTCTGCCAGTTGCGCGATATAGGTGGGCATCAAAGGGCATTCGCTGTCAAAGAAGAAATCCCGCGAATGGGGATTATAGGACAGCGGATAGAGCGTGCAGCCAAAGGGTTTGTCATCATCGAGCTGGCAGCCGTTGGCTCCCAGATTGGCGCAATTGTCTTCGATGCAAACCGAGCCGAGGCGGGCAGTTTCTGTTTGTGTCAAACTGACTTCAAGCGGTGGATGACCGGCATCAATCGTGCAGCATTGCTGGCATTGAGCACAGTGGTCAAACAACATGCAAGAACCCCAACCCGAAAACGCGTGTTGCTTGCCTACCGGACTAGTCGCAAGCCCAACACTGACAAGCCTTTAATCTCATCTTGTGGTTGCAATCAACGAAATTGTTTCTGATTAAGAGTATCCTGAAGGAAAAAATGCAAGATCAGACCCAGTTGCGAAGGTGCATGATCTTTTTGTCACACTTTAAAGTTTAAGCAATCGCAAATTAGCATAAGCGGCGGGTAAATTGTGATGATAAACAGCTGATTGTATCGCCTGATCGGGATGCGTTTGATCCGCTCAGGTGCAATGTCAAAGCAAATGGGTGCAGAGGGTGCGATCGCTACCTGCCGGATACGATTGAAACCGTCACAGAGACACACGCCATCAATGTGGCTGACCATGCCTGTCATGATGTTATCTATGGAAAAAGTGGTGCCGCTTAGGTGAATCGAACACCTGACCTACTGATTACGAATCAGTCGCTCTACCGACTGAGCTAAAGCGGCAACGGTTGAGGTCATACAGCAGGACGGGGCGGATTTCCATCCCTGCCGCCGACTTTTTTAGTCCCTAACCGCCGAACAGATGAACCGGTTTGGCCGGTTTGCCGGTTTGGGAGCCCTCATCATCGCCGCTTGCATCCATCGGGCCGGGATCATCGGGCGATGTCACCAGTGGAAACACCACCGATGTAGCCGTTTTCTGCATCGGCCTCTTGCTGTCCTGTACGACCCTGGCCGCAACGGGTGCAGGGGGCAACCTGATGGGTGCAGACCCGGCTGCATCTCCATTGGGCTGGTCGGTGTAAGAGATGGATTCTTGCGGATACATCCACAGGAAGGCATCGAGCCGGCCTGTCACAGGAGACACGGCAGCCCAGTGATCGGATACCAGACCGTCGGCAATCCATGCCGCATCACGCGGGGCGCGCGAGGCGCGGGCCAGCCAGATTTGTGCGGCCGAAGGATCGTGATGTTCGAGCTGCTCCAGACGCGCCATCAACAGGCAGAAACGGGTAGTGGGCCGGTTGGCGATGACGGGAGCCAGCAGCTGGCGGGCGCGGGTGAAATCGCGGGCATCCAGCGCACAATTGGCCAGTGCGTAACGGCTGTCGGGCAGATCGGCATTCTGTCGCGTCAGCACTTCGGCGCGTGTGAGCCGGTCAACGGGGGAATCGCCGTGGCGCAGATGGATATAGGCATGGGCGAGATCGGGATGCGGGGCGAGTGCCCAACAGGCTTCCAGCAAACGGCTGGCCTTGCGAAAATCCTCGCGCGAGATCAGCAACTGCGCGACCAGCACCGTGGCTGGCACCAGATCAGGGGCCAGTTTGACGGCTTCATGGCCCAGATCAAACGCGGTTTCGGCATCGGTTTTGTGCAGGCTTGTGGCATAGGCCGTCAGCAACACCGCGCGCTGGCGGCGATAAAGCGGCTTGTCCATCTGCTTCTGCATGCGTTGCAGCAGCGCGAGCGCCTGTGACCAATTCTGTTGCCGGCAATGCCATTCCAGCAGCGCTTCGTTGGCCCAGGCCAGTGCGGGTTGGTCCTGTTGCGCCTGACGGGCAAAAGACAGGGCCTCGTCGGGGTCACCGCGCCGTTGCGCCTCGATAAACAGGCCGCGCAGGCCGAGCGTTCTGGCGTCCTCGTTGTCCAGCATGGTGCGGAAGGCGCGGTCTGCGGCCTGTTTGTCGCCGCTCAACTGGGCGGATTGGGCCTGCAACAACAAAACCAGTGGCTCGGCACCCAGGAATTTATGGGCATCCCTTGCCGAGCGTTCCGCAGTTTTGCGGTCGCCCATACCGATCGCCATCATGCCGCGCGCCACGGCCTGATAGCCCTTGTCACGCTTGCGGCCGGAATAATAATGGCTCACGGCGTGCGGAATATTAATTACAAACCGGATTGAAGCCCAGATCACGGCCAGCACGACAGCCAATGCCAGCGTGCCGACAGCGGCCACCGCCAGCGAGGTTTCCAACTGGTAGGGGCCGAGATTGACCAGCAAACCACCGCGAAGATCCATCAACCAGGCCAGACCGGTGGCGGTGGCGGCCAGCAGGATGAGAGTGATCAGGGCGCGGATCATTTGCTGCCGCCTTTTGCGGTGCGGCTGGCCGCCAGCAGATCTTCGGAGGCCGATTTCAGCAAGGCTTCACCCGCCATGACAGCCGCCAGCCGCTTGTGCAATTGCGCCTCGAATTCGCGGCCCTGCGCGCGCATCGTGCCTGGCAACAGGTTGAAATGCTTGAGTGCCTCGTCGGTCCGTGCGGCCTGCAATGCCAGCGTGATCAGATGCAGGCGACTTTCGGGATCGGTCGCCTGTGTGTCATCCAGCCGCCGGATGCGGACCAGCGTGCTCAGGCTATGCCAGATTTTACCCGACCAGCCTTGATCGGCAGGCGCCGGAATCACCTTGCGCAAGGTCGGAATCAGGCCGGCAAATTGGCCAAGCAGTTGCACCTGCGACGGGTTGCCGTTGACGGTGTCATGCAGCAAAGGCTGGATCGAGGCATCAACGCCGATGAGTTCCAGCGCGGCCAATTCCGACACGAAAGCCTGTCCGGCTTCCAGCCTGTCGCTGATCAGCAAAGCCAGCGACAATTTGGCTGTCTCGAAGCCAAGCGTGCTTGTGGCGACAGGGCCGGTTGCCGCAGGCTTGTCGGTCTGCGTATCCTGCTTGAGCAGAGCCATGGCGTTTTCAAGCGTCGACAGGCGGCGCACCAGCGGGGTGACATCGACCGTTCCGGCTCCGTTGAGGGTGCGGTTGATGGTTTCGAGATCGCTGCGCAGCGGGTCAAACCGCGCTTCGAGTGCGGCCAGACGTTTATCGGTGGTTTCCAGAGCACGGCGGGTAGCGGCAGCGGCGATGTTGCTTTCTGCGACTGCGAGACGATCCGCCATATCCCCTAGCGGGTTCAAAAGTTGTGACAGGCCGAAAAAGATCCCGAAGGCCACCGCTCCGCCTGCCAATCCGGCAAGCAGCGGGCGCATCAGGCTTGGTGCGGGCGCATGCGACGAGGCAGGGGCAGCAGGCGGAACAGGCGTATTGTCGGGCTGCGGCACGAAATGACTGGCCTCGTCCGTGGCCGGCGGGGTTGTTTCGGGTGCCGATGGGGCCGGTTTGGTGTTTGGATCCAAAATAGTCACCTCTTGTCCGCGCGGACGATAGTAAGCCACAATTTCGATAGTTTACAGCGTCAATGCCTTTCGCATCGTTAACAGACTGTCCAGCATCGCCTGCTGGTCGGGTCGGGCCGCGATGGTGATGTCGCGGCCGCCTGCGGATGTCACATGTTCCTTCAAGGCCGCCGAGATCAGCAGATGCCGCGCACGGCCGAACAGATCGGGCTGAGGGCTGGCCGCCGCCAAAGCGGCCGCGCGAACCACCGATTGTTGCGAATAATGCAGCCAGACCGGATGCGGATCAACCAGCAGGGCCAGCGCCTCCGGCGGAAAAACACGCGCTGTCTGCATCATGTAGGTGACAAGCGTGGTGAGCCTCATCGTGCCCGCGAAAGCCTGTTCGATATCGGGTTTGCGCGGTTCGCCGGTCAGATAAAGCAGTGAGCGGCCTTGCGGCAGTGTGTGATTGATGAGGTCGATCAGTCCGGCCACATCGGAGGCGGCAGACAAAACCGTGGCAAATCCGGCTTGGCGCGCCAGTGCGGCGCTGGCATCGCCTGCGCAAAACACCGGAATGGACAGCAAGGGCGCGCGTTGCGCCTGATCCAGCATGGCCAGCCCGGCGCGGCTGGTGATGATAATACCGTCAAAGGCTTGGTCGGGGATTGTCACAGGCATGGCAAGGCGTGTCGCAAGCGGGGCGGGCACAGGCGTGCAGCCCAGATCCGCCACCTGACGGGCGGTGGCGTGCGCATCGTCCCCGGCACGGGTGATGATCACCTGCATGGATGCCCCTGTTGTGAAGTCCTTGCCTCTTGTCAAACTCCGATTATAGGGAGTAGCACTCTGGCTTGATAGGGTCGAAAAGAAACGCCATTGCCATAAAGCTGATAAAAGGCTGGTCCGGTAGTGGATTGTGGAGCGAAAACCGCATGATCGTTACAAACGCATGATTGTTCTTGGGATCGAGACCACCTGTGATGAAACGGCCGCCAGCGTCGTGGCGTTGCAGCGTGACGGGCGCGGCCATATTCTGTCCAACGAGATCCTCAGCCAGATCGAAGAGCACGCGCCCTATGGCGGTGTTGTCCCCGAAATTGCCGCACGCGCCCATGTCACCGCACTCGACGGCTTGATCAGCCGCGCCATGGCCCGCGCCCAAGTCTCCTTCAAGGATCTCGACGGCATTGCCGCCGCGGCGGGTCCCGGTTTGATCGGCGGGGTGATTGTCGGGCTGACGACCGGAAAAACGCTGGCGCTGGTCACCGACAAGCCGTTTCTCGCGGTCAACCATCTGGAGGCGCATGCTTTGTCGCCGCGGCTGACCGACGGGGTGGATTTTCCCTATCTGTTGCTGCTGGCCTCGGGGGGACATTCGCAATTGTTGGCGGTGCGCGGGGTCGATGATTATGTCCGTCTCGGCACCACCATTGATGACGCCATCGGTGAAGCCTTTGATAAAACCGCCAAAATGCTGGGTCTGCCCTATCCGGGCGGCCCCTCGGTCGAGCGCGAGGCCGAGCGCGGCAATCCCGAACGTTTCGCGCTGCCGCGCCCGATGCTGGGCCGCGCCGGAGCCGATTTCTCGCTGTCGGGTCTGAAAACCGCCGTGCGGATCGAGGCCGAACGCATTGCTCCGCTGACCAATACCGATATTGCCGATCTCTGCGCGGGCTTTCAGGCCGCTGTCACCGATGTGGTGGTGGACCGGACGCGGGCCGCGCTGCGGCTGTTTCGCACCTCGATCGGCACGCCCAATGCGCTGGTGGTGGCCGGTGGCGTGGCGGCCAATATGACGCTGCGGCGGGCCTTGCAGCGTCTGGCCTCCGAGAGCGGGTTGAACCTTGTGGCGCCGCCTCTGGCATTGTGCACCGACAATGGCGCGATGATCGCCTGGGCGGGGATCGAGCGGTTGCGGTTGGGGCTGGTTGATCCGCTCGACACGCCGCCCAAGCCGCGCTGGCCGCTGATGGCCAAATTGTCCGACCTTCCCGACACCGCCACGCCGGAGACTGCCGCATGACGCAACAGTCCGAGCCTTCGATTGCGGTGATCGGTGCCGGAGCATGGGGCACGGCTTTGGCCAATGCGGCTGCGGTGGCGGGATGCCGTGTCACGCTATGGGCGCGCGATGCCGCCCAGATTAAAAATATGCGGCGCGAGCGCAGCAATCAGGCTCGTTTGCCCGATGTGCCCTTGCATGACAGGGTCACACCGGAAGCCTCGTTGCAGGCGGCGGTGGCCGACGCGCAGGCCGTCTTGCTGGTGGTGCCCGCCCAGACGGTGGCCCAACTGGCCAAAGCCCTGCAGCCCGTGTTGCCGCACGGCGTGCCGGTCATCATCTGCGCCAAGGGGATCGACCGTGCCTCGGGCCATTTCATGAGCGAGGTGGTCCAACAGGCCTTGGCGGGTGTGCCGGTGATGGTGCTGTCCGGCCCGAGTTTCGCGCTCGATGTCGGCCTTGGCCTGCCCACCGCGGTGGTGCTGGCCGGACGCGACGAGGCGGCGTGCAAGGCGCTGGCCGGCACACTGTCTTCACCAAGCTTCCGCGTCTATCACAGCAATGATGTGCGCGGGGTCGAGATCGGCGGCGCGGCCAAAAACGTCTTGGCGATTGCCGCCGGCATTGTCGCGGGTCGCGGTTTGGGCGAAAGCGCGCGGGCGGCTTTGACGGCGCGCGGCTTTGCCGAATTGCTGCGCTTCTCGCACGCCTTCGGGGGGCGTCCCGAGACCTTGATGGGCCTGTCGGGTCTGGGTGATCTGGTGCTGACCTGTGCCTCCGACAAATCGCGCAATTTCGCCTTCGGTCTGGCCCTGGGCCGCGGGGCTTCGGTCGAACAGGCTTCGGGCGGCAAATTGGCCGAAGGCGCCCTGACCGCCGCCGTTCTGGTCGGCATGGCCCGCAGCAAGGGCGTCGATATGCCGATTGCCGAGGCGGTCAATGCGGTGCTGGAAGGGCGTTGCGGCATTGACGAGGCCGTCGCGGGCCTGATGTCGCGCCCGTTGAAGGCCGAACACTGAGAGCTTAACGGCAAGCGGGGCTTTACGGATCATCCGTTCCGCCCCATTTTCCGGGTAACGCGTGGGACAAGGTGGAGTGTGCAATGGCCTATTGGCTTTATAAATCCGAACCGTTCAAATGGTCCTGGCAGCAGCAGGTCGAAGCCGGAGCAGAGGGTACGTTCTGGAACGGCGTGCGCAACCATCTGGCCAAAAAGCACATGCAGGCGATGACGCTGGGCGATCGCGGCTTTTTCTATCATTCCAACGAAGGCAAAGAAATTGTCGGCCTTGTCGAGGTGATCCGCGAGGCCTATCCCGACCCGACCGCCGAACCGGGCGAGCCATGGGTGGTGGTCGATCTCAAAGCGATCAAACCGCTGCCAAAACCCGTCACGCTGGCGCAGGTGAAGGCCACCGAATCCCTGTCCAAAATGGCTCTGGTCACCTCGATGCGCCTGTCGGTGCAGCCGGTGACGGACGAGGAATGGGACATCGTCTGCCGGATGGGCGGTATCTGACCCAATCGGTTTGCCCCTCAATTCGCGCTCGACGGGTGCGGCAAAAGGGGTACAATCGGGCTGATCATCACCCCGCAATCAGAAACTGTTACAGATAGGAACGCTTTGATGAGTGTCGAATATGTGATCACCCCCGCCTCGCGCGCGACGCTGCCGGTTGTCGGGACAGAAGCGGTTTTTCCGGTGCGGCGCGCCTATTGCATCGGCCGCAACTATGCCGCCCATACCCGCGAAATGGGCGGTGATCCGACCCGCGAACCGCCGTTCTTCTTCCAGAAATCCGCCGATTGCCTGCAGCCCGTGCCGACCGGCGTGACGGTGCATCATCCCTATCCGACCCTGACCCACAACTACCATCACGAGATCGAAATGGTTGTCGCGCTCAAAAGCGGCGGCATGCATATTCCTGTCGAAAAGGCGCTGGATCATGTGTTCGGCTATGCGATCGGTCTCGATATGACCCGCCGCGATTTGCAGGACGAGGCCAAGCAGTTGCGCCGTCCGTGGGACAGCGGCAAAAGCTCGGACCTCTCGGGGCCGTGCGGCCCGATCCATCCGGTGTCGCAGGTCGGCCATCTGGCAAAAGGCTTTATCCGCGTCTCGGTGGACGGCATCGTCAAGCAGAAAGGCGATATTTCCGACATGATCTGGTCGGTGGCCGAGCAGATCTCGATCCTGTCACAGGCCTATCATCTGGAAGCGGGCGATGTGATCTTTTCCGGCACGCCGGACGGGGTCGGCCCCGTCACCCGTGGCCAGACCATGCTGTGCGAAATCGAGCATCTGGGCGAAATGAGCCTGAAAGTCGTCTGAGCCGGAAAAATTAAGCCAGACCCGCAATGGCTTTGGCAAAATCCTCTGCGGCGAAGGGTTCGAGATCGTCGATCCCTTCGCCCACGCCGATGAAATGCACCGGCAGACCTTGCGCTTCGGCCAGCGCCACCAGAATGCCGCCGCGCGCCGTGCCGTCGAGCTTGGTCATCACCAGCCCCGTCACGCCCGCCGCTTTTTTGAACAGATCGACCTGCGACAGCGCGTTCTGGCCGACAGTGGCATCCAGCACCAGCAACACCGCATGCGGAGCAGTCTCGTCGACCTTTTTGATGACGCGGATGATCTTTTCCAGCTCGGCCATCAATTCGGTGCGGTTTTGCAGACGGCCCGCAGTATCGATCATCACGATATCGGTGCCCTGCTCGCGGGCCTGTGTGACGGCGTCAAAGGCCAGTCCTGCCGCATCCGCGCCTTGCGGGCGGCTCATCACTTCGGCACCGGTGCGCTGGCCCCAGACCTGTAATTGCTCGATCGCTGCGGCGCGGAACGTATCGCCTGCCGCCAGCAGGACCGACCGGCCTTCCTGACGGAATTTCGCGGTCAATTTGCCGATTGTCGTGGTTTTGCCCGCCCCGTTGACGCCCGCCATGACAATCACGAACGGTTTGCGGGACGTGTCGATCACCAGCGGATGGGCCACGGGCCGCAACACGGCCTCGATTTCGCGTGACAGAATGGCGCGGACTTCTTCGACCTCGATGTCTTTTTCAAACCGGCCTTTGCGCAAGGTTTCGATGATGCGGGCCGAAACGGTGGTGCCCAGATCGGCACGAATCAGAACATCCTCGAAATCCTGCAGCGTGTCGCTGTCGAGCTTGCGTTTGGTGATCAGGTCGGCAATGCCCTGCCCGAGTGCGGAAGACGAGCGCGCCAGCCCGCTGCTCAGCCTGTGCCACCATGATCCGCCGCTTGCAGCGGGGGTGTCGGGCTCCAAAGACGCGTTTTCGCTTCCGGCCTTCTGTTTGGTGCCAAACAGCCGCGACAGAAAACCTCTTTTTTGTTCATCATTCTGTGTCATCACACCTTCGATACAGCTTTCGCGCCGCCGGAGAAAGGGGTATCCGTCAGCGATGACAGAAGAAGATCTCCTCGCCCGCCTGCTGTATCGCGATGCTTTGATGCTGGTGATTGACAAACCAGCCGGAATTGCCGTGCATCGCGGCCCCAAAGCGGCATTCGGCGAACATGATGCGCTGGAGGCCTATTTCGGGATTTTGAAATTCGGCCTGCCGCGCTCCCCTTCGCTGGCGCATCGGCTCGATCGCGATACGTCGGGCTGTCTGGTGCTGGGCCGCCACCGCAAGGCGCTCGAAACGCTCGGCGACCTGTTCAAAAAGGGCAAGATCGACAAAACCTATTGGGCGGTTGTCGAAGGCAGTCCTGACGAGGAGACCGGCCTGATCGACCTGCCTTTAGGCCGCCGCGATGCCACGCGCGGCTGGTGGATGAAGGTTGATCCCGAAGGTCTGCCCTCGCAATCGCGCTTTACCGTGATGGGGCGGCACGAGGGACTGACTTGGCTGGCGCTTGATCCGCTGACCGGACGCACCCACCAGTTGCGGGTGCATTGCGCGGCAATGGGCTGGCCGATTTTGGGTGATCCGATCTATGGCTCTGCCCCGCGTCAGGGCGGCCCGCCGCTGCATCTGCATGCCCGCGAAGTGACCATTCCGCTCTATCGCAACAAGCCGCCGATTGGCGTGACCGCTCCTGTGCCTGCCGCGATGATGGCGGCTTTGACGGCTTGCGGTTATTCCGAACAGGTCTGATCCGCGCTCAGGCGGCAATCAGATCGTGGCCTTCGATGCCTATGATCGGAGCCTGGACAATCTGTCCGGCTTCGACGGGCGAGCGGAAGCGGACGGTCGCAAATCCCTCGCCGCGTCCCAGATGTTCCTGTTCGACCAGCACAGTCTGGACCGTGCCGAGCTGGCTGTTCAGATAGGCGTCGAGCGCGAGATCACCGGCTTCACGCAGGCGTTTGGCGCGCTCCTTGACCACCTGTTTCGGCAATTGCGGCATCTTTGCCGCCGGTGTGCCTTCGCGCGGGGAGAAGGGGAAGACATGCAGATAGGTCAGGCCGCAGTCGCGCACCAGAGCCAGTGAATTGGCAAACATCTCTTCGGTTTCGGTCGGAAATCCGGCGATGATATCCGCCCCGAACACGATATCGGGCCGAAGAGATTTGATTTTCTGGCTGAAGGCGATGGCGTCATCGCGCAGATGGCGGCGCTTCATCCGCTTCAAAATCATATCGTCACCCGCCTGCAGGGACAGGTGCAGATGCGGCATCAACCGCTTTTCGCTGGCCAGGGCGTCGATCAAAGCTTCGTCGGCCTCGATGGAATCAATCGACGACAGCCGCAGGCGCGGCAGATCGGGCACATGGGTCAGGATCGATTGCATCAGCTGGCCCAGACGCGGCGTGCCCGGCAAATCGGCCCCCCACGAGGTCATATCAACCCCTGTCAGCACCACTTCCTTGTAGCCGCGATCCACCAGCCGTTTGATCTGGTCGACCGCCGCCCCCATCGCCACCGAGCGCGAAGGGCCGCGCCCGTAAGGAATGATGCAGAAGGTGCAGCGATGGTCGCAGCCGTTTTGGACCTGCACAAAGGCGCGCGTGCGGCCCTCGAACCCGTCGATCAGATGGCTGGCGGTTTCGCGCACGGCCATGATATCGGCAACCTGAACCCGCTCCTGCCCGCCTGCGGGGTCAGCCAGCTGTGCCCATGTCCGGCTCTGGCTTTTCTCGCTGTTGCCGATCACCCGATCGACCTCGTCCATGCCGGCAAACATCGCCGGTTCGATCTGGGCGGCGCAGCCTGTGACCACAATGGTGGCGTCCGGCCGCTCGCGCTTGAGGCGGCGGATGGCCTGTCGGGCCTGTCTTGTGGCTTCGGCGGTCACGGCGCAGGTGTTGAAAATCACCAGATTGTCATGGCCGGCCTCCAGCGCCTGCAGGCGCATGGATTCCGATTCCACAATGTTCAAACGGCAACCGAAGGTGACAACATCGACGGTCATCATACGGTCTCCGCAAACAAACCGGCATCGAACGTGCCGCGATATTCGAGCTCGACCAGACCGGTCATCAGCACGTGATTGTCGCTCTCCCGCCATTCGATCACCAGCGTGCCGCCGGGCAATTCCACCGAAATCCTGCGCTCTCCGAGACGGCGGCGCACCGCTGCGACCGCTGCCGCGCAGGCGGCCGACCCGCAAGCCAGCGTCAGCCCCGCCCCGCGCTCCCACACCCGCAGGATCATCGAGGAGGGCGAGGTCATTTGCGCAACCGAGATATTGGCGCGTTCGGGAAACAAAGGATGATGCTCGAGCATCGGCCCGATGGTGCCCAGATCAATGGCTGTATAATCGGGCACGAAAAAGATGGCGTGCGGATTGCCCATATTGACCACCGCAGGACCCGCCAGCACCGGTTTGTCGGCAGGACCGACCATCAATTCGATGCAGCGCGTATCGGCAAAATTCTCCGACAGAGGAATTTCCTGCCAGCCCAGACGCGGCTGGCCCATATCGACGGTGAAGGTCAGCGGCCCGTCGCGGCGGCAGGCCAGCAATCCGGCTTGGGTTTCCAGCATCACGCTGTCGTCTTTGCTGTGTTCCAGCAAAGCCCATGCGACACAGCGCGTGCCGTTGCCGCAGGCACCCGACAGCGAGCCGTCACAATTGAAAATCTGCATGAACGCCGCCGTGCCCGCGGTCTGCGGATCGGACAGCACCATCAGCTGGTCAAACCCCGTCTGCGGGCCTTTGGCAATGGCGCGCGCATCTTCGGGCCGCACCACTAGCGATGTGCCGCGCAAATCGAGCACGATAATGGCATTGCCGATGCCGTTCATTTTCAGAAAGGGCCGGTCGATAAGCGGGTTCACATTAAAGCCTCGTTGAGCAAGATTGCCGAAGATATAACGTCGAAGCGAAAAAAGTGCTACTGATACTCGACCTTGCACGGGACTCATCCTACCCTGTCCCAATAGCGGGTTTGAGTCGGTTGATCGCTCGAACCGTTTTTTGTTCTGCAACCTTTTGGATTTTGAAGATGCGTATATCCGCTGCGGTGTTTACCGGCGTTGCCGTTTTGGCGGCGGGCCTGTTCTGGTATGAAAACCAGCAAATCCAGCCCCCTGTGGCGGTCGTGGCCCAGAAGCCAGACGCACCCAAAATAGACGCGCCCAAAACAGACACCCCGCAAACCGCTATCACGACATCCAGCACATTGGAACCGGTCAAACCCGCACCGGAAGCCACCGCGCAACAACCCGCTCCCTTGCCCGCGCCTGTCGAGGTGACGCCCGCACCGAAAGTGGCGGATGCCGAACAGACATTCACAACGCTTGCGCCTCCGCCAATCGATCCCAACAATCCCGAAGATGTGATGATGGTCTCGCGTCCTGCCTTTGTGCTGCGGGGCCAATCGTCTTGGGATGACGGCTATCCACAGCTTGCAGGCTCGTTTGCCCGTCTGGCCGGCGAGGCCAAGGCGCTCGATATCAAAGTCACCGGACGCGCCGTCGCGGTGTTTGTCGAAACCGATGATCGCGGTTTCCGTTACGAGGCGGTCTTACCGGTCGCCGCGCTGCCTGCGCAAAAACCTGCCAACTGGCCAAGTGAAATGCGGCTCGGCGCGACCCCCGAGGGCAAGGCGATCCGCTTTGTCCACAAAGGCCCCTATGACGAGATCGACAGCACCTATGAGGCCATTACCGCCTATCTCGATGTCAAAGGCATCGAGGCCAAGGAAACCCTGATCGAGGAATATATCAATCTCGGTCAGGAATCGGGCGATGCCGCGATCGAGGCCTATATCTATGTGCAGCCGAACATATAAGGCCTATTCGCGCCGCAACAGACGGTCGACCAGCAAAGTCGACCAGAATCCGGCGTGAAAATCGCGTTGCAGGGCTTCGGGATCATAGTGATTGGCGACCCAGTCCTCGAAGGTCAGGCCCTTGTCCAGTCCGTCGCGGCGGTAGAGCTCGAAAAACGTATCGAGAATGCCGGTTTTGGACCATTTGAAATGGCCGTAACGCGGCGATAATTGCTGCAGGGCCTCGTCCAGCGGGCGGTTTTCATGCAGCAGCAGATAGAGCGTGGCCATGAAACCGGCGCGGTCCGCCCCCGATTTGCAATGGATCAAAGCGGGCGTGTCGAGATCGGCGAAAAACGCCCGCGCTTTCAGCATGGCTTCGCGCTCGGGTGCACCGCGCGAGCGCAAGGTGAAATCGAGAATGGTGATGCCGTTTTGCCCTGCGGCTTCTTTTTCCAGAGGCCAGGAGCCGAATTCGCGGCCACCGCGCAGATTGATGATGGTTTTCAAGCCCTGACGGGCCAGCCGCTTGATGTCATGCGGGGCGGGCTGGGCGGCACGCCAGAACTGCGGCGTGACCTGATGGAAATTCAGATAGAACAATCTGAAAATGCCGTGATCGGATAAAATCATATTCGTCCAGGCATAAATACGCTGCCAGAAGCCGGTGATCGGCCGATCCCAACGGGCAATGCGGGCCAAGCGGCGCTCGCTGCGCAAATCCTGACGGGAGAAAGAAGGCAGGCGCATTGTTGTTCAAATCCATTGTTTCGGGTGCAACAGGTGGTTGTCCTGCTGACGGGGCCGGTCAATAGGCAGCCCGATGCGGTTTAACAGCCCTCATCCGTGAGTGCAATCAGACGGATCATAACGGACCCGCACCAAAGTAGGCTTGCTAGTGGGTCGCGCTGTGCCTAAACAGGCTTCAAACAATCTCGATTGGCGAAAAGGGTATGCACCATGATCATCGACAATGTCACACTCGGCAAAAATGCACCCGAAGAAGTGAACGTGATTATCGAAGTGCCGATTGGCGGCGAGCCGATTAAATATGAAATGGACAAGGCCTCCGGCGCGCTGATGGTCGATCGTTTCCTCTATACCTCGATGCGTTATCCCGGCAATTACGGCTTCATTCCGCACACATTGTCGGATGACGGCGACCCTTGCGATGTGATCATCGCCAATACCCGCGCCATCATTCCCGGTGCGATCATGAGCGTGCGGCCTGTCGGCGTGTTGTTCATGGAAGACGAAGCAGGCGGGGACGAAAAAATTCTGGCCGTTCCGGCCGCCAAATTGACCCGCCGTTACGAGAACGTCCACAATTACACCGATCTGCCCGCGATTACACTGGACCAGATCCAGCACTTTTTCGAGCGTTACAAGGACCTCGAGCCCGGCAAATGGGTCAAGGTCGTACGCTGGGGTACGGCGGAAGAAGCCCGCAAATTGATCCTCGAAGGTGTCGAACGCGCCAAAGAGGCCAAAAACAAATAATCCGGAACAATCCGGCCATTCTCTTTGGAAAATACGATAAGGCCCCGCGGGGCCTTATCTGGTTTTTATCGGTATTTTTGTCTAAAATTTGCAGCTTTTTGATTAAATCAGTCTCACTGGCGGGATATTTTCCGCTAAACCTGATTGGCGTGATTCGTATTTCACTGGAGGGTGCCCGTGGCTCATCATTTTTTCATGGCGGACAAGACGGGTGCGGGTCAGACAGGTGCCGGTTTCTACTCCGTGATGATGCGCTCGCTGCTGATGGTCTGCCTGCTGCTGGGGCTGCCGGCTCTCGCGCTGGCCCAATCCGCTTTGGGGGCAAGTGAAGGCGGTACCGGTGTCAATCTCGCAGCGGTCAAGGCGCAGGTCGAAGGGCTGAAACTGGAGCTGAACCAGATCGAGGCGGGGCTGGAACGGCGGGCTTTGTCGACCGAGGTGCTGGTTGTACAACGCCAGCGGCTCGATGATATCGGTATCCAGTTGCGTAAATTTGGCGAAGAGCTGAACCCGCGCGCAGAATTACTGCGCTCCCGCATCAAGGAATTGGGACCGGAGCCCGACAGCAAAGCGCCGCCCGAAAGCCCCGAAATCGCCAAGGACCGCGCCGACCGCGACCGCGCCCTGAAGGAAGTGGACGAACTGATCAAGATCACCCGCTCGGCCGCCTTGCAGGCGAGCCAGCTGGTCGATCTGGTGGTCGAAAAACGGCGCGAGGCGTTTCAGGCACATCTGTTTGAGCGTACCTCGAGCCTGCTGGCCCCCGGCTTGTGGGTCGATGTCGTGATGGGCCTGCCCAAAGATATGTCGGCTTTTGTCATCCTCTCCACCAATACGCTGGGCCGGATTATCGACGTCCGCGGATTGTTGGGGCTGGCCTTGCTGATGGCCGGCCTTGCCTCGCTGGTCGTCATTACGTGGTTGACGCTGGATGTGACCCACAAGATTGCCGCCGCCCGTTTCCCCGATACCAATCCCTCGCCCTTCCGCAAATCTTTGCGCGCGGTCTTCTATGCTCTGACGGGCTTTGCCCTGCCGACGCTGGCGGGCTTTGTGATGCTGGAAATTTTTACCAGCCTCGGCATGGTGCCTCCGCGTCTGGAAACCATTGTGCTGCCTTTCGTGCGTGGTCTGGCTTTTATCGGCTTTGCGCGTGGTCTGGTCGTCGGCCTGACGGCGGTCAAGCACCCGGTCTGGTCCTTGATCAACCTGTCGCCCAGGTTGGTCGGGGATTTGCGGACATTGGTGCTGATGACGATGAGCCTGCTGGTGGCCGGTCAGGTGGTGGAAGCGGTGATCCAGACCATTGCCGCCGGACTGCCGCTGACAGTGGCGACGCGCGGCAGTTTTGCCGTTCTGATTGCGGTGGTGATGATGCGCGGTTTGCAGCATCTGGCTGCCGGTCACGTTGCTGTCGAGGAGGATTGGTGCAGCCGCCCGTTTTTGTCGGCCACATGGCTGGCAGTGATCCGTCTGGTCGTCTGGCTCAGTCTGGTCCTGTCGGTGCTGGCTGCGTTTTTCGGCTATGTCGCATTGTCGGCCTTTGTGGTCGAGCAATTGATCCGCGCATTGGAAGTGCTGGTGCTCTATGTACTGGCTGGCCGCTTGGTGGAGGAGGGTATCATGGCCCTTTTGCAACCGGGCTCGCGCACCTTGATCTGGATGGAAACCACGGTGGGCCTGCCGCAACGCTCGCTCAACCAGTTGGGTGTTCTGGCCTCCGGCCTGTTGCAATTGCTGATTCTGGGTATGGCACTGATGATCGTACTGGTGCCGTGGGGCATCCAGTCGGCGGATGTGTGGTCGTCCTTGCGGGCAGTAGTGTTCGGGCTGACCATCGGCGATGTCACCTTGTCGATTGCCACTGTTGTGGTGGCGCTGACCTCGTTTGTGCTGGCGATTGTGATGACGCGGGCCGTGCAGCGCTGGATGAAACAGCGTTATTTGCCGCAGACGCAGCTTGATTCCGGCATCAAGAATTCGTTGACCACCGGCGTCGGCTATATCGGTTTTGTCGGCGCGGCGGCTTTGTCGCTGTCCAGTCTGGGACTGAGCCTCGACCGTCTGGCGATTGTCGCGGGGGCCTTGTCTGTCGGTATCGGTTTCGGCTTGCAATCCATCGTCAACAATTTCGTCTCCGGCCTGATTTTGCTTTGGGAGCGGTCCGTGCGGGTCGGCGATCTGGTCATTGTCGGCGACGAGCAGGGCCATGTCCGCCGCATCAATATCCGCGCCACTGAAATCGAGACCTTCGACCGCTCGACCGTGATCGTGCCCAATTCCAATCTGGTGTCGGGCGTAGTGAAAAACCGCGTGCATAGCGGCCGCATGGGCCGTGTGCTGATTGCCTTGCCGATGCCGCGCGATATCAATATCGACGCGTTCACGAGCCTGCTGTTCGAATTGACCAGCAAGCATGCCGATATTCTGAACGATCCCAAGCCTGCCGCATTTCTGAAACTCATCACGGAAACCACCCTGAATTTCGAATTGGTGGCTTTTGTTGCCGAAGTCGATACTGTAGCACGGGTGTCGAGCGAACTGTCGATCAGCATCTGGCGCGAGGTCCGGGCCCTGGGCATGCTGCCTTCGGGAAAAACAGTCCTGACCATCGAAACACCGGCTTCGGCGGCACAGGCTGTCATGTCATCGCTGGATCCTGCTTCCCTCCCAACCGATAAAAAGGCCTGAGTGTGTCCCGTTTTTCTTCTGTGCGTGGTGTTGGCTTGAATATATGTGCCCTCTTGGCCGGATTGCTGCTGTCCTCCTGTTCGACGCCGCCTGCCGACCGCCCGATTGACTCGATGTATGTGCGGCTGGAACAAAACGGCACAAGCCTTGATCCGGTATCGGCTCTGGGGTTGATCAATGCCTATCGCAACAAAAAGGGCTTGCCGCCTTTGCAGCTCGATGCTGATATGATGAAAGCTGCCGAAGTCTCGGCCGGCAAAGCTGCGGCCGAAGACCGCTCGACCTTTGGTGAAATGCCGCAACTGCCCGCCTCGGGTGGCCGTTCCGCCCATATCAAATTATCGGCGGGTTATCTGACCTTGGCCGAGGCCTTTTCGGGCTGGCGCGATGTGCCCCTTTATGACCGCGCGATGCTGTCGCCGCAGGCCCGCTTTTTGGGCGTTGCTGCGATCCGGGCACCCGGTGCCAAATATAGGGTCTATTGGGCTTTGGTGACCGACGGCTGAGGCTCAATGGCGGCTTGTCTGGGTCTTGAGGGATGTTATGATCTTGATTGAAGGCAGGTGCCGCCAATGATGATGCTCAGGCTTTATGGCCGCGTTCTCTCCATGCTCGGTTCGGAGCGCAGGCTGGCAGTGGTGCTTGCTCTTGCCAATATTGTCGTGGCGATGGCCCAATTTGCCGAACCTATCCTGTTCGGACGCATGGTCGATGTGTTGACCAAAAGCAAACCCTCGGGTGACGGTGATACGCCTGTCGGGGTCGAATCCGTGATGGGCCTGTGGATTCTTGCGGCCTTGCTGTCGATTGCCGGTGGCGTTTTGATATCCTTGCATGCCGATCGCCTGTCGCATCGGCGGCGGTTGGCGGTGATGGCCCAATATTTCGAACATGTGCTGGCTTTGCCGCTGTCGTTCCACAATGCCACCCATTCGGGCCGGATTTTGAAGGTCAAGTTCGAGGGCACCAATGGCATGGCTTGGATCTGGTTGTCGTTTTTCCGCGACCATTTTGCCGCCATGGTGCTTTTGCTGGTGCTGTTACCGCTGTCACTGGTGCTCAATCTCTATCTGGGATTGATCCTGCTCGGCCTGTTGCTGGTTTTCAGTCTGTTGACCGGCTATGTGCTGCACAAAACCCAAGTGCTGCAAGCGTCCGTTGAATCCTTGCATTCCTCATTGGCAGAACAGGCATCCGATGCCTTGGGCAATATTTCGGTTGTCCAGAGTTTTACTCGGATCGAACGGGAAGCGGCGGCTTTGCGCGCCACCATCCGTGATTTGCTGTCGGCCCAGGTACCTGTCCTTTCATGGTGGGCCTTGGCCTCCATCATCACGCGTGCATCGGCCAGTCTGTCGATGCTGCTGATTTTTGTCACCGGTGCGCGGTTGCACCAGCAGGGTCTGGCCAGTGTCGGCGAGGTGGTCGGCTTTATGAGCCTGTCGGGTCTTTTGGTGATGCGGATGGAACAGTTGGTGGCTTTTATCAACCATCTGTTTTTGCAAGTGCCGAAACTCGCCGAATTTTTCGAGGTGCTTGATACCAGACCCGGGGTGGCAGACCATCCCGATGCGGTTGATCCTGGACGGCTGGCGGGTACTGTCGAGTTCGATCATGTCAGCTACTCCTATGCTGAGCGCGAGCCGGCGGTGCATGATATGTCCTTGCATGTCAAAGCCGGACAACGGATCGCGCTGGTGGGCGAGACGGGATCGGGAAAATCCACCACGCTAGCGCTTCTCTATCGGGCGTTTGACCCGCAAAAGGGGAGCATCCGTATCGATGGCAAGGATTTGCGGACCATGACGCTCGAGGGCTTGCGCCGTAATGTCGGGGTTGTGTTTCAGGAGCCGATGCTGTTTGCCCGCTCGATCCGTGACAATGTGCTGATCGGCTCGCCCGATGCGTCGGAAGATGCCGTCTGGCAAGCCTTGTCGCGGGCACAGGCCGATGATTTCGTCACCCGTTCTCCCGAAGGTTTGGAAACCATTGTCGGCGAGCGGGGCCGCTCGCTGTCGGGCGGCGAGCGCCAGCGCATCGCCATTGCCCGCGCTTTGTTGAAAAATCCGCCCCTGCTGATTCTGGACGAGGCCACCGCCGCCCTTGATGCGGGCACAGAAGCGCGGTTGCAAAAGGCTTTGGAAGAAGTCATGGCCGGCCGCACCACCTTCATTATCGCCCATCGGCTGGCCACTGTGCGCCAGGTCGATCTGATCGTGGTTCTGGAGCATGGCCGGATTGTCGAAACCGGCAGTTATGAAGCGTTGATTGCCAAAAAAGGCCGCTTTGCCGCTTTGGCGCAGGCGCAATTCATGACAGCTGCGTCATAATGCTCAGCTTGGTTTGCGGCGGGATCCCACAGGCGTGATCCGCAGCTGGATAATGCGGTTGCGCGACTTGCGTTTGACCTCGAAACGGTGGCCGTGAAAGGTGAAAACCTGACCTGCGTCGGGAATGGTTTGTGCCTCGTGGATCACCAGACCGGCAATGGTTGTGGCCTCCTCGTCGGGCAGTTTCCAGTCCATTGCGCGGTTGAGATCGCGGATCGGCACCGATCCGTCGACCATGACCGAGCCGTCGGGCTTGGGCCTGACGCCGTGCATGGCCAGATCGTGCTCGTCTTTGATATCGCCGACGATTTCTTCCAGAATATCTTCGAGCGTCACCAGACCCATCACTTCGCCATATTCATCGACCACCAGTGCGAAATGGGTTTTGCGGGACAAAAAGGCTTTGAGCTGGTCGGTCAGTGAAGTGGTGACAGGGATAAACCACGGATCGAGCGCGATGGTGTCGAGGTTGATTTTATCGGCATTGCCATCGGCGGCATCCAGTGCGCGCAGCAAATCCTTCGCATGCAGCACACCGACGATATTGTCCGGTTCGCCCGACCACAGCGGCATGCGGGTATAGGGCGAGGCCAGCACTTCGCGCACCACCTCGTGAATCGGCAGGCTCGAGGATATGGTTCGCATTTTGGTGCGGTGGACCATCACATCCGAGACTTCCAACTCGCCCAGATCGATCAAGCCGCCCAGCATATTGCGGGCATCGCGGGCCACACCGCCTTCATGATGCAGCAGATCGACTGCGCCGCGCAATTCGTCATTGGCTGACAGCACAGGCTGGTTTTCGCCGATGCGGACACCGAACATCCGCAGGATCAACCGCACCAGTGCTTCGATCGACATGGTCAGGGGGCCGAACAGGGCCACCGCCACACCGACCGGGCGTGCCATCAACAGTGCCGCCCGATCCGGCGAATTGATCGCCAGAGTTTTGGGCATGACTTCGGCAAAGACAATCACCAGAATCGACATGGTGATGGTTGAATAGATCACCCCTTCGCCGCCGAACAATTCCAGCAAAATACTGGTCGCAAAGGCTGAAACACCGATATTGACCACATTATTGCCGATCAGCATGGCCCCGATCAGTCTTTCCCGGGACATCAGCAATCTGTTGACGATGGCGGCACGGCGGCTGCCGGATTTTTCAAGCGAATGCATCCGCGCCCGCGAGGCGGCGGTCAGCGCTGTTTCAGCGGCCGAAAAAAACGCGGACAATCCCAGACAGAACAACACGATTGCGAGAGCAATCCACGGATTGGCCTCGATTTGGAAATGGTCCATGGTTTACGCCGTCCTTGTCAGTGCACCTTCGAGATAGTGACGCACATCCCCGGCTTCAACGCCACGCGCAATAAAGCTTTCGCCGATGCCGCGTGCCAGAATGAAGGTCAGCTGTCCGCGTTTGACCTTTTTGTCCTGCGCCATGGCGTCCAGAATCTGCTCGGCCGTGCCGTCAAAGCCCGGAATTTGGCCGATTTCGGTGGGCAGGCCGACCGTGCGCAAATGGCCTTCGACACGGGAGGCATCCTGCCCCGGACAATGGCCCAATTGCACCGAAAAGCGGAAGGCGGCGACCAGCCCGATGGCGACGGCCTCGCCGTGCACCAGTCTTGTGCCGTCATAGCCGACCAGCCGCTCGAACGCATGGGCGAAGGTATGGCCGAGATTGAGCAAAGCGCGGTCGCCTTCCTCGCGTTCGTCGCGCGCCACCACCGCCGCCTTGGCGCGGCAGGCGGTTTCGATCGCGGCAATGCGGGTCGGGCCGCCGGCAAACAGATCCCGCCATTGGGTTTCCAACAGCGTGAAAAAGGCTGCATCGTCGATCAGGCCATATTTGATGACCTCGGCATAACCGGCGCGGAATTCGCGTTCCGACAGCGTGTTGAGCGCGCCCGAATCGGCCAGCACCAGACGGGGCTGGTAGAAAGCCCCGATCAGATTCTTGCCGTGTCTGGAATTGATGCCGGTTTTGCCGCCGACCGAGGAATCGACCTGTGCCAGCAGGCTGGTCGGAATTTGGACAAATTGTACACCGCGACGCACCGAAGCGGCGGCAAAGCCCGCCAGATCGCCGATGACCCCGCCGCCCAGCGCGATCACGCAATCGCCGCGCTCGATTTTGGCGGCAATGACGGCATCGCAGACCTGTTCGAACATCGCATAGCTTTTGGAGCTTTCACCCGCAGGCACGATGACATGGGCGTGGCGCAATCCGGCCGCGTCAAGGCTGGCCTGCAAAGCGTCCAGATAAAGCGGGGCGACATTGTCGTCGGTGACAATGCAGCAGGCGGCATTGGGCAGAATCTCGTGGATGCGCGGGCCCGCCGTCCGGATCAGATCGGGACCGATCAGGATCGGATAGGAGCGTTCTTCCAGCCCGACTCTGACGGTGGCAATCTGCGCGCCTGCTTCGGTCGCCGCGTCCGTCTGCTGGCCCTGCATGTGCAGGTCGAGCGTTTCGAGCAATTCGTCGACAATCACATCATGCGGCACATCGCGCGACTGCACGGTGATGGTGGCCGTGGCGTAATGGGGCGCGCGATCCATCAGCAGACGCTTGAGGGTCGCTTCGGGATCATCGGTGTGCAGCATCGGGCGGTTGGAACGCTTGCGCACCCTGCGCAACAGCACATCCGTATCGGCTTTGAGCCAGACCGACACCGCCTGGGCGGCCACGCGCTCGCGGGTTTCCGATGATTGGAAGGCTCCACCGCCGGTGGCGATGATGGTTTGTCCGTCGCCGAGCAGGCGCGCGATCACCCGCCGCTCGCCCTTGCGGAATTCTTCCTCGCCATGCTGGGCAAAGATTTCAGGAATCGACATGCCAGCAGCCGATTCAATCGCATGGTCGGCATCGGCAAAGGGCAGGTTCAAACGTTGGGCCAGTCTGCGTCCGATCGAACTTTTGCCGGCACCCATCATGCCGACCAGAACGACGGAGCGTCCGGCCAATGCCGCTTTGACCCGTTCGACCCTGTCTCCGGTGCCGTGCTTGTCTCCCGATAGCTTGTTCACACCCGTTATCCGACTATATAATGGAGGCGTTGCGCCCCTCTCTCCCGATCTCTTTAGCATAGTCTGACAGGAAAGTTCACCCGCTCAAACGTCGACAGTGCGCAGTATGGTTATCAACCGCAAGCAGGGTGTTTTGTGACCAATCAGGACCTGATCCGCCGCTTTCTCGACATGCTGGCTTCCGAGCGCGGGGCCAGTGTCAATACGCTGTCGGCCTATCGCTCCGATCTCGAGGATGTCGGTGCGGTGCTGGCCAAAGCGGGGCTGGATCTGGTCTCGGTTGATACCGAAGCCTTACGCGATTTTTTGCAGACATTGCAGAAAAGACAGGTTTCTGCGGCCACCACGGCCCGAAAAACCTCGGCTTTGCGGCAATTCTACCGGTTTTTGTATGGCGAGGGCCTGCGCGCGGATGACCCCGCCGGACGGCTCAAAAGCCCGCGGCAGGGCCGTCCTTTGCCCAAGGTGCTCAGCGTCGATGATGTGACGCGCCTGCTCGATCAGGCCGGTCGCGATGCGGGTGTCGACGCCAGCGATGCCTCTTTGCCGGCCAGACGGCGGGCGGCGCGGATGCTGGCACTGCTGGAATTGATCTATGCCACCGGCCTGCGCGTGTCGGAATTGATGGCACTGCCCGATTCTTTGTGGCGGGTGCGCGAGCGGCTGATTGTGGTCAAGGGCAAAGGCGGCAAAGAACGTCTGGTGCCGCTGACCGAAAAGGCGATGGCGGCCTTGCAAGCCTGGCGCTTGCTGCGCGACCAGCGACCCGATGGTGCGGTGG